>NZ_MVQX01000054.1 GCF_002067275.1 Methanomethylovorans sp. PtaU1.Bin093
TCCTCAATAAATTTTACGATTTTATTTTGCTTTAATTTTGATTTAAAAACCAAATAGGCTGTACTTTTGTTAGGGGGTATATTATACACCTATGATAATCTAAAAAAGGATGATTATTACTGCAATAGAGAGGAAATCTCAGAGGACCCTAAATTTACAACTTCCTTCATTTTGCTGATATCTTCTTTTGGTACAAGGTCCGCTTCAAATTCCAGAACTCCTTCAAGGGATGCCTGCGTGCCTTCGATATGTGAACTCAGAAGAGCTTCTTTCTTAACGTACATTGCAATGAAAAGGTCCGGGTTTGGTAGAACCGAGGTGATTCCGTCCAGCCTGGCAAGATTTCTATCGCCTTTGAAAAACAAATGAAGTTCATCATCATATTGGATAAGAGTCTCTGGTAGCAATTCCCTAGGTATGAAGGATCTGTAATCTTCAGGCGTCAATACAAATTCCCCGGCTCTGTTATTCATAAG
Source organism: Methanomethylovorans sp. PtaU1.Bin093 (assembly GCF_002067275.1). Taxonomy (GTDB): domain Archaea; phylum Halobacteriota; class Methanosarcinia; order Methanosarcinales; family Methanosarcinaceae; genus Methanomethylovorans. The sequence goes on from NZ_MVQX01000054.1 coordinate 477, forward strand.
GCAACGATCCTTTACTAAGAGTTCACTTACATAGTTTAAGTGAATCATCCTTTACTTAGAATAACAACAGTCAAATCGATCTCTTGTCATCCGAGCATGAGCACGACTTCAGGCGCGCATATGCTCCAATCCTATGATAAAGGGCTGTTGTGCTAAGCGCAGCGCAGAAGGACAGCCCGTCACATAAGACAGCAGACCAAAAAGAAGAGAGTTTGAGATCCTGTAAAGAAGACAAAAAGGGAAAAGTGGTTTTAATAGATGTTGTCGTGATGATCGTAGTCTTCAAGGATTACTGCCTGTGAGTCTTCATCTATTGAAAAAACCAGAACGAAGTGTTTATCGATATGTACTCTTTTGAGATGATTCATAGGAGCCCTTAGATTCTTGTATCGATGTGGATTTTCTAAAATCTCAGAGACCTTAGTTGAAATAATCTCAAGTTGTTTTTTGTTCTTCTTAGCTAACTTTTCAAATTTGCTATCGAGCTCTTCCTTGATTATCAAATTGTACATAAAAATCAAAGGTTGTATCGTTTACGGAAGTTCTCAGCGGTGCCTACTTCGATAGCTTTTTGGCTCTCTATTCTTTTTAGTTTTTCAATATACTCAGGTTTTAACGCAGGCTCCAAGATCTCTTCTTCGTACTCAGCTGCCATTAAATCAATAGCTTCGCTCTTGTTTTTCAAATCGTATTTTGCTTTTATAATATTCAAAATCCGGTTTGTACGGTCATCAATGTTTATTATCGCTTGAACCATGTATTAATATTGTGTTAATATTGTATTAATATGTATCTCTTTTTTAATGACAAACCTATTTTCCCCGGTAGTGTCCTCCATTTTGCTGTAAAATAGGATATTCCCGTACCGAATTAGAATATTGCGAACAACTAGGAAGGTACAGCACCATGGATCTATATGACTTAGAAGGGCTATTGTTCTAAGCGCAGCGCAGAAGTACAGCCCTAACTAAACCTAATACTCATCATTACGCCTTATTTTATTTCTATTTTTAAGATAATTTAAAATGTATCTATCCCTCCCACACATATCTAAACTTTGTATGTCAAACTTCAATGAATACAATATAAGGCAGATGGGCCCACTTTTCCAAGTTTAATCCAAAAAAGGAACCTTTCGAACTTGAAAACAATTCTTTGTTAGATTCACCATACTTTGCATTACGCTTCCTGAGGATCTAACTTCCTATCAATGTTGTAAAGTGTCATGCCCTTTCACTCCGCTTATGCTTTAAAAGAGTCTATCTGCGCGAAGTGAAAGCAATTAGGCATCGAACTTAGAATATAACGCCCGAACCGGGATTCGAACCCGGGTCGAAGCCTCGACAGGGCTTCATGATAGGCCACTACACTATTCGGACGCTGTGTTGAGAGCACCCCTAAAAGGGAGTTTTTGCATTTAAACCTTTCGTTGGGGTTTCAGGTCCCGCCTCCCAGACTCGAACCGGGGGCATCGCGGTGCCTGCGCGGTAATGTGTGACTGACGTCACATGACCATACTACAGCCGCGCACTCTACCACTGAGTTAAGGCGGGACAACGCGATTGATTTTGGAGGATATACCTCACGGGTATCACACTGATACGCATCATACTACTTAGCCTTTTCGGAAAAAACATCTCTGAAAGATCATCGAAAACGGAGGGAAAGAAGGAGTGAGTACCCCTTCTTCACAAAAAGGACGTCAGAATGTGTCCAGCTCACCCTTTATGATCATCTTGGTTATGTCTGCCACGTTGGCAAGGCCTTCATCGATTATGGCGTTTGCTTCTGATTCGATAGACGCGAAATGTGCTCCCTTCTTCGGGATGATCTGAGCGCTTGCCACCAATGGCTGGTCTATGGGCTGTCCGATCTGTGAAAGTATCCTTATGTAGACATCCTCAACATCAGGGACTTCCTTAACGATCTGCCTTGCCATCCTTGTGGAAAGGAGGTTGTAAAGCTTACCGATGTGGTTGATGGGGTTCTTACCGCTTGTGGCTTCCATGCTCATGGGTCTGTTCGGAGTGATCAGACCATTACAGCGGTTACCTCTGCCCACAGAACCATCGTCACCCATTTCCGCAGAAGTGCCCGTGACGGTCAGGAACACAGATCCATGGTCATAATTATCTGCGGTGTTGACATAGGTATTGACCTTCCTGTCAGTGTATTTCAGTGCCAGGTCATGGACGTAGTTGTTCATCTGCTGTTTGATGCTGATATAACCGTCCATATCATCAATATGCCTGCCTACCATGGCACAGCCCACGGTGATGGTGATCTCATCGCCATCTCTCATACCCATGACCTTGATATCCGTGCCTATGCCGGGGATCTTCTTCTTCAGGTCATTGATGAGCTGTCTCTCAGTGTTATAGACAATGTTCTCAAGCTCTGAGAACGGAGCATGGCCCACACCAAAGGAAGTATCGTTTGCAAAAGGCACTCTGTCCTTTCTGAACACATCCCTCAGGTCCGAGGAGCCTGTACCAAGCTTACAGTCTATTATAATATCCCTTTCCAGGTCCATATCCACAATATGCTTCCTCAGATATTGCCTGGCGGCTGAAAGTGCTACAGCATCTGTAGGGATCTCCACACCTTCGAACTCTTTGGTAGCTCTGCCCACAAGTAAAGTGTATATGGGTTGTATGACCTCTCCGCCACCAAATTTGGGGCAGGAGCGACCTGCAACTATCTGTGTTTCATCAGTATTGTGGTGCAGTACAGCTCCACACTTTTTAATGTACTCAGCACATAAAGCACGGCTCACTGCCTCAGAGAGACCATCGGAAATGCTGTCAGGGTGTCCAATACCCTTTCTCTCAACAAGTTCGATCTGCTGTCTGTTGACAGGAGTTTCCGTCAAAGGTTCGACCTTGATGTTCCTGATCATTCTAATCCTCTTTAAATTAGACAAATCCCGTTATTAACGCATTTTTATATTTCTAGGGGAATTTGTATAATAACTAATGCATAGTCATATTTAATACTAACCACATCTCGCATTACTCTCGATAATAATCAGGGTTCACAGGCAACTAGCAAAAATACAGTATCTACCGGACAAATTATAATATCAATTTCAAAGGCCATACAAGACAACTTATATCATAGAAGCATATGAAGGCTTATATCTCAGGAAAGTATTCCTCAGGTCAGTGATAACCCAGGAGAATGCAGCTGGAAGTAGGAACAATGATACGTATTGCAATACCCAATAAAGGAAGACTCCATGACCCAACCGTCGAACTGCTCAAAGAAGCGGGCCTGCCAGTACTTGAAGGAGGTACCAGGAAGCTTTTCGCAAAGACCACTGATCCTGATATCACCATCCTTTTCGCGAGAGCTTCGGATATCCCTGAATATGTGCAGGACGGAGCTGCCGACGTAGGCGTGACAGGTCTTGATCTGATCAATGAAACGGGAGCGCAGGTCGAAATGTTACTTGACATGGGTTTTGGAAGAGCGAATCTTGTACTTGCTGTCCCGGAAGAATCACCCTTTAAGGCACCCCAGAGCCTGGAAGGTAAAAGGATAGCCACAGAGTTCCCCAACATCACATCAAGGTATTTCAAGAACCTAAGTATCAATGTCGAGATCATTAAGGTCAGCGGCGCCTGCGAGCTTACACCACATGTCGGCGTTGCAGATGCCATAGTGGATATCTCAAGCTCTGGAACCACACTTGCAACGAACCACCTCAAGATGATCGATAAGGTATTCACCTCTTCTGTTTATCTCATAGCTAACAAAAAGACCAGTGCAAACAACTCCAAAGTGGAACAGATAAGCACCTCCATCGAAAGCGTGCTAAGGGCAAAAGGCAAGCGTTATCTCATGATGAACGTACCCGAGTCAGCCCTGGAAGCTGTTAAGCAGGTACTTCCAGGTCTTGCCGGTCCCACCGTCATGAAAGTCGAAGCCTCAAATTCCATTCTTGCAGTACATGCTGTGATAGATGCCGATCTCATCTTTGCCACAGTGAACAAGCTAAAGGCCGTAGGGGCAAAGGATATACTTGTGGTGCCCATCGAAAGGCTCATGCCATGAGGTCATAGCATGGAATTCGAAGTCATTCCCGCAGTGGATATGAGGGGCGGCAAATGTGTCCAGCTGGTCCAGGGAGTTCCAGGAAGCGAAATGGTCTCACTGGATGATCCCGTGGCTGTTGCACTGGACTGGGTAGCACAGGGAGCAAAGACACTGCATCTCATCGACCTCGACGGAGCACTGGATGGAAAAAGGGTCAATGCGCCTATTATCGAAAAAATAGTGAGTGCGGGTAAAAAAAGGGGAGTGATCATCCAGATAGGAGGAGGTATCCGCTCTTTTGAAGACGCCGCACATCTCCTTAAGCTTGGAGCAGACAGGGTCATACTGAGCACAGCAGCATTGCGTGAACCTGAACTTGTTAAAAGGCTTGCCGATGAGTTTGGAAGCGTACACATCAATGTGGCCCTGGATTCAAAGAACGGAAAAGTGGCCATAGAAGGATGGAAAAAAATCTCTGAATTCACCGCAGTAGCTATGGGAAGAAAGTTCGAAAAGCTGGGAGCAGGCACTCTGCTATTCACTAACATCGATACCGAAGGTCTCATGAAGGGGGTAGATCCAGAACCTACGGCCGAACTGGTGAAAGCTGTAAACATACCCGTAATAGCCTCAGGAGGCATCACCACCCTTCGGGATATACTCACCATAAGGGCAACCGGTGCATGCGGAGTAGTTGTGGGCAGCGCATTGTACACAGGCAAATTCACATATCCGGAAGCTCTTAATATCCTTAAAGAGCGGCAGAAATAGCTGATATGAACTTATATAGTTTAGACATGTACATTTGATTGGTGTGAATCTTATGAGGAAAGCAACTATCTCCCGCAAGACCAAGGAAACCGACATACAGATGGAGCTCAACCTGGACGGGAGCGGTATTTCCGACATTTCCACAGGTATAGGTTTCTTTGATCACATGCTGCACGCGTTCTCAAAACATGGCAATCTTGACCTTGTGGTCAAAGCCGAAGGAGATCTCATTGTAGATGACCATCATCTCATAGAGGACACAGGGATTGTACTGGGGCAGGCAATAGCGCAGGCGCTGGGAAACTGTGCAGGCATATCCCGCTTTGGAGAGGCAAGGATCCCTATGGACGAAGCTCTCGCTTCGGTGGCCCTTGATATGGGAGGCCGCAGTTATCTAGTACTGGATGCTGCTTTTATCTCTCCGAAGGTAGGGGATTTCAGTACGCAGATGGTGAAGCACTTCTTCGAGTCAGTGGTGAACAATGCCAGGATCAATATGCATGCCAGTGTATACGGAGACAATGACCATCATAAGATAGAGGCTCTTTTCAAGGCCTTTGCATATGCCCTGCGCAGAGCCGTAGCAGTGGAAGGCGGCGGTATCAAGAGCACAAAGGGTGTGCTCTGACCCCATTTTTCATTTTATTTCAGAATTTACTTTTCAGCCTCTCATAAAAGACCTGTTCATTTCCGTTCGTTCTGCGCAGGAGTCTTTCTACTATCAGTTCGGGTGTGCTCCTTGCCACATAATTGTAACGCGGAGTACGATCCACTATTAGATTAAGGTCACAGTCCAGGCCACTTGCCTCTATGCCATCGACCCTCACATCGGTTTGCGTATTTTCCATAATGAGTCCGGACAGATGTGACACGAATATGGCCAGGCTTTTTTCGTTCTCTGCAAGCATTTCCAGTATACCTGAGATTATCCTTGCAGAAGCACCTGGTTCTGTTATAGATTCCAGCTCATCCACAAGTACTATCTTCCCTGAACCATCGGCAACAACTGAAAAATCGATTAGCGTTGTTTCAAATGCACCTGCATCAAGAGTACCCTTGGATTTTGCAAAATAGTAGAAACCCTCGGTCAGTCCAATTTCCATATCAACGGCTGGTACAGGAAAGCCCATATGGGTAAGGATGATGCATTGTGCCAGCAATTCCAGAAGTGATGTCTTCCCTCCGGAATTAACACCACTCAGAAGTACTATCCTGCTCTTATCTCCACCCGGACTAAAAGATGTTGCACCAACAGCGTAATCTATTGGCACAACCGTACCATGCCTGGATCTGAGGAAGAGGTTCTCTGCATCTTTAAAACCTATTCCAGTTCCTTCTATTAGCCTGGGGAGGGAAAGACCATACTCAGAAGCGAAACATCCGATAGTAAAACCTACATCGAAATCCAGTACCTCTTTTACCATTTTCCGGGTGCTCTCACGCAGATCCACTAGTGAACGCGCAACGTGCCTCTTATGCTCTATCTTTCTTTTTTCTATCTTTTCTTTTACATACTGCTTCATGGCAGTGACCTGTGTCCTGTCAGCTTCCACCGGATGGCTGATACTTTGAGGGAATAGGGCATCCAGGAAAAGTATCTCTTTCTTTTGCAGGGAGAGGGCTGTGCAAATATTCTTTCTGGCTTTTTCGATAACTGAAACATAATTATGCCGCAATTGGTTCTCAAGCACCGACTTTAGTTCACTGCTGTCGTGCATCATCCTCAGCATATCCTGACCGCTGAGGACCAACTGGCTTTCCCGGAGAGCATTTCCAAGCTCCTGATCTGCATAGGCATTTGCATTCGCAACTGCAGTATCGATCCCTTCAAGTATCATTGCAAGGCGGTCTATCTCAGGGTCTGTCCCTGTCCGCACATCACCGTTCTCATCTATCATGCAAACGGCTTTTTCCAGCTTATCTAGAATCGCATCGTCCACTTCCTGCAGGAAGGTCATACCAGCGATCCTGATCATGCGGGTGACCTGAAGGGAACTCTCTATGATACGCAGATTCCTTGATACCTGAGATATCTCATTTTCGGGAACTATCTTCCAGTCTTCGCAGGTTTCCAGTTCAGCAATTACCTCGATCTCCACATCCTCAGGTAGCTCACAGGAGAATAGTTCGTCATCTGCTGCTATGACATGAGAATATCCCCTTGCCGAATCCACGATATCGGTGAGGGAACTCACAAGATGCACATCCAGATACTCTCCAAACCGCTTTTTTATTTTTTCAAGTTTCTTGGTATCAGTGGTAAGTATCACCCTGTCTCTCACTCGCACAGGTTTTAATTTAAGGTTAAGTGGTTTCACACACCCCAGTGAACATAAAAAGCTTTCATTTCCCCTGAGCATGTCAGCATGTTCTATATGTTGTGCCACTGAACTCCGTATAGATTCTATCCTGTCCCTTCTGGATGCCGGATAAGGGAAAAAGGTGTGTATCTTCTCCCTGGCATAACCTGTATGCGCAAAGAGCTTGATGATATCCAGTAACCTCTCGTAGATATCCATAGCCTCCCGCGTTTTAAGGAAGTCCTGTACCCTGACACCTTCTATCCTGGAACTTACCTCCTGTACCAGAGATATCGCATATCTCTGACCCACGCCTTCCATACATGATATGGTTGCCACATCACCGCTAAGGATTGCTTCAAGGGCATTCTGTTCGGTGCCGAAGTGTTCTATGAATCGTCTGGCCATTTTTTCCCCGATGCCGGGGATGTCATTCAAGGAACGTATGCTGTCTTTGTGTTTCATGCTCTCACGTACTTACATTTCAAAGAAATCTCCCAGTTTACAGGGAGATATTCCCCGTTCCACCTTGTACCTGTCCTTCATAGACATGCCACTGACAGAAGAAGCTGCTTTGGGCTGGAACTTCTTAGCCTGTTTTTTATTTCTTCGGCTGTCTATCATCTGGGAATCATAGTATACATCCCATAGTTGCTCCACTTCGTCGGATATTTTTATAGCCGCCAGATCTCCTAAGAATGAAGGAGTAACGACCACGAACCTGTCAAGACCAAAAAAATCCCCGTTGCCGATCCATGCTTTATCTCCATGCACCACAGCCACCGGAAGGTCCGGATTCTTTTTCGCCAGCCATCTACAGAACATATCTTCTATCCGATGTTCCGGTTTGATATCGGCTGTAAGTATCCCTTTAACAAAAGAGGGCCTTGCGAACATGCAAAGTCTGTGATAGGAAAGACTTACCTCTCGCATGTAGCGATAACATCTCTTTTGCAGTTGGGTCTTGCCTGAATAGAGGGAAGTTACGTTCTCAGATGAACTCAAAGTTCTAACAAGCTCCGAAGGCTCACAATTTGCATGTCTGAGCACCAGATCTATGTAATGTATGGGATCAGGTTCTTTCCTGCGGGAAAAACTTACGTGCCGATCCCAGTGTTTCCCAAAGGCACTTTCTGCAAGATCTGTTATTGGTGCAGGTTCAAAGCCAACAAGTTCAATATCCCTTTCTACTCCTGCAAAATCGATCATTCTTCGAAGTTCTTCCAGACCTTCGGCATACATCAGGTGTGCATCTGGCAACTGCCTCAGTTTCAGGCAGGCAAGCAACACTCCCTCCACAGTTGTCCTAAAGCCTATTATCAGGAACATGCCTCCATGAATGCAGAAAGATTTGTCTGGCAACGACCTTTTATCTTAATGTAAGGTCTTGCCCTTGTAATTACCACGCCCATGCGGGCAAGTTCCTGCTCACAGTTAAAAGGCCTGGCTTGTATGATCCGGCTGGCACTCACAGGACCGATTCCTGGGACCAGCAGCAATTCCTGCAAACTTGCATTGTTGACATCTATAGGGAACATCTCAGGATTGCATTGGGCAAGCAGGATCTTAGGATCCCGGTCTTTAAGGAAACCTGTATCTGTGTAGATCTCGTCAAGGTCCTTTGCCTTCAGTCCGTAATCCTTGAGCAGGTAAGATGTCTGATAAAGTCTTACTTCCCGCCATTGAGGTGAAGGAGCATTATGTTCAAGAGGTGTATCAGGCACCGGATCAAAGCTCATGAAATAAGGTCTTCTTAGGTCGTATTTGTCCATGAACTTGTCTACGGTTCGTACTATTTCCCGGTCAGATTCAGAAGCAGCACCCACAACGAACTGGGTGTCGTTTGCACCTATGATACGTCCTCCGTAACCAACCTCTTTTCTTTTTTCGATTATGAGCTCCTTTGTCCATTTCAAACGCTGGAGGACATCGTTGCTATAATCAAAATTAGGGCATACCTCAGAATAGTTGATACTGCTGGTAGTCTCGGCATTGACCCCGAACTTGTTTGCTACATCGGCTATCTCTTCCAGCAGGTACTTTGGTGTCCCTGGCATGAGTCTCATGTGTATGTATCCCTGGAAACCCTGAGCACGCAGTTTTCTGGCTACCTCAAGCTGTTTTTCGGACGTGTTTTCAGCATCACCTATTACTCCCGAGGAAAGGAACAAACCTTCGATTGCATTTCTCCTGTAGAATGACCATGTGATCTTTACGATCTCCTCCGGGGACAATGACACTCGAGGTGTATCTCTTTCGCACCTATTTGGGCAGTAGGTACACTCGCCTGAACAATAATTAGTGAGCAATGTCTTATAAAGCTGGATACATCTGCCATCGGGAGCAAAAGCATGGCATACAGCACTCTGGTTACAACTATCATACTTAGTACCTGAAGCCAGGTAACGCATTCGCTCCATGAGGGTTTTATGGGCTTCACCGGGAGTTTTCACATGGCTCACAATGAAGTGACTGACAAATAAATATAAAACAGGAATGTAAGCGATGTGAAAGTATTACGATGATATGGAAGCATGATCCGTCCGCACCAGCGTAATGATCACTCTTCATCCTTCACTTTAACATATATCTTTAATTTAGTAACAGCTTCCAGTTTCTTCCATTCGACAATAGCATCCTTTTCGAATTTACAGTTCTTAACTGTCTTATCAGGAAGTTTGCCGTCAACTTCATACACAAAGAAACCATCTTCACCATTGGTGGACACAACATTCTCAAAATCATTGTCCTGGCGTACTTCCACTACAGCTACTTTTTTCAGGGCTTCCAGCAGAGTTGTACCCTTAGGTACTTCTATAGTTTTAGTGGGCGCAAGTATGTCCAGCGCGGAAATGATGTTCTTGTTATTTAATTTCAATACATGGGTTTTTCCATACACTTTACGCTCTATCAGTTGAGCATCTTCGAGGATAGTAGCATGCTTCGCCGCAACCGGAACAGATATATCAAGTTCCCTTGCCAGTTCAGAGATGTGCATCTCACACTCACACAGCTTTTCAACCATCTTCAAGCGTGTATCGCTGCCCAGAGCACTGAATACTTTAAGGCGTTCAGTGTTGTTGAGGTCTTGAGGGTCATTGTTATCAGATGGGCTCATATATATCAAACGTATCTTTTATACATATATAAAATATTCCCCTTTAATATCTTACTGGAGCTTATATCTCATCTAAATGGAACACAAATGTAAAGCTCATTTTTGATTATAGAAGTACAAAACATATCCTGTATGATCTTTTTATCTATCTTCCCCACACAACGCCCGTATCTGTGTTCTAAGCTTCCATTCCAGCTCAGGCAGGTTGCTAGTTTCAAATTCATGGGTAAGGAACCGCGGCTTAACAAAATCTACTATCTCCCTGCACCTCTCATCAGTAAAAGGCATATGCTGGTCTATTTTTGACACGTGTTCCATGACAGCGATAAGCCGTTCATGGAAAGAGAGGTCATAATAATCCGCAGGTACACCATTTCTTGCTACTTGCATCTGATAATCACCTGAGAGGCTGCAATGGAAGTGCATACCTTCTATCCTGTCAATAATATCCTCCGGATACCTTGCCAGCACCTCAAGCACTGAACCAATTGCATGTTTCTCATCAGTGCAATTCATAATGGCATTCATCAAATGCCCTGTGTCAAGCGTAAAAGCCCAGTTCCCGAATTCAAGGGAATCTATAAAATGCATTGTTGCAGCAGTATCAAGCAGGTTAAGGCCAGGCCACCAAAGGTTCTCAAAAAAGAGTCTCACAGGTGGCTCTCCTCCTGGAAGAAGTGATACTGATCTATTTAGAAACTCTGCTGTGGAATCCATAACTTCCATATCAGATACTCCGAAATCCCGGGTGAACACATGATCCAGCTCCACATAAGCAACATGGAAAACCCCGTATTCAGCATTCACTGATGCAGCATTCTTAAGTGCATTTATGAAGTTGGCGATCATATCCTGACGATCATGCCCTCCGAATAGGAAAAATTTCTCATTTTCATCCATATCCTCATGAAACGCTTTTTCATCTACCCATGCCCGGTGCCTTCCCATCCAGTAGGGCAAATGCACTCCTTTGACTACCCCGTAAGGAAAATCAGGAAGAGGAGTGTGATCCACAAAGAGCTCTACACCGTCCAGCCCATGAGTACGCAGGAAAGACTCTATGTTGTTCCAGTCATTTTCAAAACGTGACAGATCACTCTCATGGAGGGAGAAGTTCATTAAACTCTTCATGAAACCACCGAGTAATTCATTTCTTTATATACCTCGTATAAAAGAAGTATGGACTTGATCTTTATTATATATGATGTATAAAGGCGCTGCGCAATGATTACGCAGTATTGTGATATATACTATAATGTTTCAGTGTTGAATAAATAAGATTTTCGATACGAATCGGTTTCGAAAACCGGACTCTTTCTTCTTTGGGAGTAGAATTAAAACAAGATAAATATCAAAGATACTGGCAAAATTAAAAGGGCCGTGTGGAGTGGATATCAATTATTACTGGGGGTGGATTAATTAATTCTTGTTCTGGTGAGTGGCACACAGCCCAATCATAACCTATAGTATATAGGCTATCTTCACTATTAACAATTGAGTTTAATCCATTTTAGCTTTATGGTGCCTTGCATATTTGATAAGAAATAACACCTATGAAAAAGATGCATCTGATACGCATTGCTATCCAGTAACGGCGGAGTACAAGAAAAGTTTGGGATTGTCTCACTCAGCCGCAAGCAGCGAAGCATATTCATCTTCACCAAAGGCTTTCCCATCTATTATTGTTCGGATCCTGTTCAGCTTGAAGCAGTTGGGACATCGGCGGATGAACTGAATGCTGGTGATAACTGCATGGAACTCTTTCTGGCAATTGTAGCAAGTTACGACTATGTTCATTCTTACCCCCTATAGAAATAGGTCTTGTGAGGAAATAAGGATTTCAGTGTAAGTTCACTAAATAAAATACGCAGTTCTAGAAGTCATTAAATGTTGTCTGCAAAGCTATAGACGTATTTATTTGTAGAGAATCTAGTAAAAACAACATTATAACAAAAATCATTCCCAAAAGTATCTGCACCGATTTCCCTGGTACTTATGTGGTCTTTGAAATGTCAGCATTATTGCATATCCATACCAATTAGTATATAAAAAGCTATATATGGGTTTTATAGTGTAACACCGAATCTTTAAAACAAATAAGTACTAAAATCACGATACATAGACACTGATCAAAGGCAAATCTGTTTCAAACAAATGGTTAACAACTATAAATGTACATCCTGTATCACTACCAAGGTGACGAATTCATTAATTCCTTAATGTTAAAACCTCATAATGGTGTATGGACCTACAGTGTATAAAATGGTCTAGGACCATTTTTCCCCCATGGTTCCATTCTTCACCAGCCAGGCTGTCATGTAAACCAGGTTATCTATAATGCTGTCATAATCATTCAACAAGTTCTCAGGTGGTTTTTGATTGCTTTGCAGTATATCGGGAAGCTGTCTGATCAGAGCAAGAGCAGCTTCCCGGGCTGAAGTTTCAGGCAGCAGACCCCAGGAAACCTCATCAACAAGATGTGTGATTGCAGATGTTGCTGCAACCAATAAAGGGTTAACAGCTAATTCTCTCAGGTCTTTCAGAAAACGCATTTTACGGTTATCTCCTGCCATGTGTGAAGCCACATTCCAGCAATATGCTTCATCCACCCCGAACCTTTCCAGCCTCAACAGCATATTGCGCTGGGAAATAGGCGTAAGTTCCGACTGCTTCTCAAGTGCTCTCTTGGTAGCTTCGATCACGCACTTCCCTATAAGCTCGCCTAACTTGGAATGCTTTCCTGCATCTGTGAGCTTCAACGGGCTTGTCATATCGCAGACCACAGCTATCATATCCGTACCGGAACCTGTGGCTATACCCTCGGAATACCTGCTTGGGACCATCAGTTCCTGTAGGGCTGCAGTCTTTGCTTCAGTAGCGGTCATGATGACTCGGGACATTGTATATTCCGGCAGGTCTGCATTTATTACAATGATGATATTGATAGTTCCATTTAATGGGAAATGACTTCCGTTCTCTTGGTAGTATGAAGCCGGATCGCCTACCCTGCCTCCGTTGATCTCCACACCACCTGTTATGATAGCAGTAACTTCAAGGCCCCTGAAGCCTTTACTTACTATAGCAACATTCATCATATTCGCAGCAGTCAGCATACCAGTGCTTTTTAAGGGATTAAAGCCCAATTTTGCAGCAAGCAGGGAAAGGTAAGCTGATACGTCTCCACCTTCCAGTTCCTCTCCCTTCTTAACACCTCGGGGGATCTGGTTATTGATGATGCATTCCAGATCTTCGCGATAACCTCCGTTCAGCCATGAGGTTGTAAGCGTACGTCTACGTGCGGGAAGTTTCACAACTATGGAGCGATCCTGCCTGTATATTTTTTCTCCAGCCGGAAGTTCCAATAGCATCTGTAGAGCAGTTTCTTCCTCTACTTCGGGAGGCTTTTCACATTTTTCATTTGGACGGGACCCACTGTGCATGATCATCTACCTTGCAAAATAAAGAACCTGTGCAAAGGTTGTGAGTATTCCCTATAAATAGGTGATGTACCAGAGTCTAAAATATGCGAAACGATGAAGCAACACGACATCAATTGAAAGACGTTAATAGGTCTGTAAAGACCAGTAAAAAGGCAAAAGAGGAAGAAAAGAACGAACTGAAAAGGAATATGTTGGGCTTGTAGTTGAATTAATGGTCATTCCAATTTCCATGATCTATAACTCGCCATGGGCAACAGATAGCTTTTCAGGAACGTGCGCCTGCAGTTTGCGAACATATATATAAACCCATCCGAAGGTCATGAGAGATCCCAGCACATTTCCAAACACCAGTCCCCACCAGACACCTGTAAGGCCCATTCCGAGGTAGTAAGAGAACAGGAAGGCAAATAATGGTGTAAGTATGAGGGATCTGATTATTGTGGCAATAAGGGAGCTTGTACCTTTACCAGTGCCCTGGAACAACGATGAAGAAAGCAAGCCCATGGCAGTCGTGGGATAGAAAAGGAAAGCGATCTTAAGGAAGACAGTAATATCCTCAGTTATATGAGCAGACGATTCCGCCTGTGTGAAAACAGCAGCAATATAAGGTGCCAGGAAGAAAGTAAATATAGCAATTCCCGTTTCGATAATGATACCCACTTTTGTTGCATAAATGAGTACTGACATCAGTTTTTTGTAAGCACGTCCGCCATACACAAAACCTGATACGGTCATCACTGCAGTTCCAATTCCTACCAGCGGGGCTATAGCTATCATTACCACACGCCATCCCACAGCGTAGACAGCAACACCATCTGTATTGCTCACTGCAATGATAACAAGGTTCATAATGACCATTGTAAAGGCCATAGATAATTGCTGCATAGCTGATGGCAGGCCCACCTTTGATATTTCTTTAATGATACTCATATCCGGCCTGAAACCACGGAACTTGAAAGAAACATATGTGTCATTATTCAGGAACAGCCATTTGAAGATCATAGCTGCGGTTATGGCCAGTGAGAGCACGGTTGCCCATGCTGCTCCTTTTATGCCCAATCCAAAGGTGTAAATGAACAACGGATCTAAGACAATGTTCAGAACTGCTCCCAATACCATTGCATACATAGCACGTTTGGCATCGCCCTCGCTACGCAATATGGCACTTGCCACATTAATGAAGAATATGAGAATGCCACCGGCAAATACTATACGTCCGTAGTCCATGGAAAGACCTATTGTCTTACCTGCCCCTGCAGCCGCAAAGATAGGTTTTGCAAAAATGAACAAAGGTGCGCTGACCAGCAATGTCAGCACCAGCATAAGGACCATGCTGTGCACTGCAACATTGTCAGCAGCTTTTTTGTCTTTGGCACCCAGTTTTCTGGATATGGCCGACCCTCCTCCAAGGCCCAAGCCTGTGGAAAGTGCGATCATGCTCATGAAGAACGGAAACACAAAACCTATTGCTGCGAGGGCATCAGCACCCAGGCCTGAAACCCAGAAAGTATCCACCAGGTTATAGACTGTCTGCACGGACATGGCGAGCATCATAGGCAGACCCAATTTTAAGATAGCCTTCTTGGGATCTCCCATTAGTGTCCTCATCCCTGAGGTCACATGACCTGTTCTGTAGTTTTCACCTGTTCCTGGAATTTCATTCATCTGTGGTCTTCCTGATCTGATTCCGTTTCGAAATATTTACTCCAGCTCTCTGTATCATGTTTCTGAAAGCCAGTTCTTCCTCCTCAGTGAAACCTTCCAGCAGAATATCGTTCAGGTCTTTTGAAACAGCCCACATTATATGTTCCATCTCTGTCCCTTGTTCCGTTAGAAATACCTTGTATGCCCTTCTGTTATCAGGATCTACAACTCTGCGCACATATCCTGCACGCTCCAGCCGGGCAATGGACCTTGCGCTGGTTGCCCTGTCACATTTTAGAGATGTTGCAAGTTTTTCCTGGCTAATGCCATCCTCATGCAGCAGCAGCATGAGGAATGGGAACTGTGCATCACCTATCCCGTAAGGTTCGAGCTGACGTCCCATGAAGTTGCGGATGGATCTGAACAGATGGGATATATCTCTGCCAATAGATTCCTGTTCTCTTAGTCTGTCCATCTTCGCTGTTTCCTATTTGTTGCGTGCGCAATAATTGTATAAGGAACTAATAAACGTACCGCTGGGGTCTTAAGCTGCGAAGTAATGAGGTATCTAATAAAATGTCCCTTACTAAAAAATATATTAATTTTAGTGCTTAAATGAGACTTATAACTTGGTCTGAGAAATACAGTATGAACATCAAAGAGATAGATGATCAGCATAAAAAACTGGTAGAAATGATCAACGAACTACATGATACCATGAATCAGGCAAAGAGCAAAGAGACTTCTCTTATTGTCATCAATGAACTGGTTGCATATACACAGTATCATTTCTCTACTGAAGAAAAATACATGAAACAGTTTGGATACAGTGACCATGTATCCCACAAGAAGGAGCACGAAAAGTTCGTCTATAAGTAATGAATTATAAAAAAGAGCATGAGGCGGGAAAAGTGGGTCATAGTTTTGATATTTTAAATATCCTCAAGAACGGGCTGAACTGACAAGCTCCTTTATCATTTTTTGAACATCACGCTATATATTCAGCCATCTGTCCTGCTCAGGTCTACGCCCATAAGTTCGAGGAATACCTCTTCAAGGGCAGGCTCGATGGTACGCATTTCTATTATCCTGCCTCCGTTTGTGGCTACATGGCCTGTGATCTCATTGACCACATCCATGTCTGCAGTGACAAGCACGAACCTGTCTTCCAGACGTTTTACGCCTTGAATACATATGTCCGCAATATCTTCCAGCATAAATTCCAGACGGTAGAGAATTTTAGAATGATCCTTCCGTATCTGTGCAGCAGAGCCCAGTGTAACTTGCTTTCCATCTTTGATTATGAGGATACGGTCACAAAGGCTTTCCATTTGATACAGGTTATGCGCACTGAAAATAACGGTCTTGCCTCTTTCCTTTAGAGACCTTATATATTCGGTTATGAACCTGGATGTCATAGGGTCAAGCCCTGAACCTGGTTCATCGTAGATGATCAGTTGCGGGTCGTTTATGAGGGATCTTGCAATAGCAACCTTACGGCGCATGCCTTTGGAAAGGTCACCTATACGCTTGCCTGAGGCATTAAGCGAAAGATCGTTAAGAAGAGAGTTGATCCTTTGTCTGGCGATGTGTTTCTTAACATCGTATAGTTCTCCGAAAAAGAGTAAGTAATCTTCCACATACATGCCTTCGTAGAGAGGAGATTCTTCCGGCAAAAATCCAAGAAAGGATTTTATCCTTACAGGGTCCGCTGACATATCAATATCATTTATCCGAATACTACCTGCCGTAGGCCGTACCAGGCCGCTAAGCATTTTCAGGGTAGTGGTCTTTCCTGCACCATTTGGACCTACAATACCGAATATCTCGCCCTTTTCCACATTAAAACTCAGCTGGTCCACGGCAACAAAGTCACCATATTTCTTTCTCAGGCCATTCACTTCTATCATGTGCAAAACTAAAATAATACTTTAAATTATATATAATTACTTGGTATTCTGAATCCAATGGTACTTAATGTCTATTACAAGATTCAGGCATTGTGCAGGTTACATATCTATTAATATAATAAACACCTTATATATTTCAATGTCAGGCTGGTATACAGTTGCTAAATGGGAATTCCTCAGATCAGGAATGAAGTTCAGTCGCAGGGCCGTATTTGCGATCCTTTTCACATTACTGCTACTTGCAGCTGTATCGTATGCAGTATCCTTTACAGGCATGAATCTGGACCAAAAGATATACAGTGTTTTTTCTGCTTCCCCGCAGTTGAACAGTATCATAGAAGGTGATGAACGATTTTATGTGTTGAATGACGATGGTCATGATCCAGATATAACGATCGTGGAGGACCGTGCATACCTTTCAGGCACGAAAAAGTCAGTTGCAGCTGCCGATGCCCTGGAGAAGGTGTTCATTGACCACAGGGAAACTGTCCTTTCGTCGTACAACGATATTAACAACAGCCATCCTGTATGGGTTACTATCCATGACCTTGACAGGCCTGAGAGCTTCCAGGTACTGGGGGGTGCTACTCAGCAAGCCGGTCAGGTTTCGGATGCTGAGAATGAAAATGCAGATGTTGCCGGAGATTATAACGGAAACCCAGCCGCAGCTAAGCGAACTTCTCAAATTGTTTCGCCGGAAGAACTGGAAGATCTGGATAATAGTGGTTCGAAAACATTATTTGAGAGACAGACCATTGCCACACCTTCCAATTTTACGCCGCCCATACCCTTCACAGCAATACTCTACTCTTTCTTATTCATCTTTCCTATTTACTTTGTTTCTCAGTTCTATTCTTCCAGTATAATGGAAGAGAGGACCAACCGCAGATGTGAGTTGCTGCTCATGGCCCCTCTCAGGAGCAGGGACATAGTGCTTGGAAAAAGCATTCCATACGTGCTCGTTGCCATGGTTCTATTGTCAGTTATCTCCCTTTACATTGAAAGACCTTCGGACATCCATGAACTGAGAACATCCCTTGCAATGATAGGAGTGATATTTCCTGTACTCCTCCTGTTCTTTTCATTATCTTTCATTGCAGCAATATTTTCCCGCAGTTTCAAGGAACTGACATTCTCTATGGTATTCTTCTCCGTGATCGTTTCAGGATATGTGTTCTTTCCTGCAATGTTTGCAAATGTGCATGCAGTAAGCTCTATTTCTCCAATGACGCTCATGGTTAACTTGATAGAAGAGGGAAACATAAGCTTTGGGAAGTATGTCTTCTCCACATTACCTTTTTATCTCGTTGCGTTGAGCATCTATGGCTTTGGTACGGCGATCTTCCGGGAAGAGGACCTTTTCAGCCAGAAAACCATAACCGAAAAGGCTATAGATTGCATGGAACTGTTTCTCGCAGTACCTCTGGGTTCTGTATTTACCCTTAGCATCGTATCAATTCCTTTCGTCTACATGGCGCAACTAATGCTGATAGTGATGCTCTTCAACCTGCCTCTTCCTTATTCGATCATTGTAATGATAATACTCGCGGCTCTTGTGGAAGAAATAGCAAAATCCATAGGTATCTACACCATCATGAAAAGAGGATTAAAGTCAGTGAACCTGAAAACTGCCGGAATGCTTGCATTGCTTTCAGGTGGTGGATTCTTCTTTGGAGAGAAACTCGTATCTGTGATCACCCTTGCACCTATTGCCTCCTCAGCGTTCGGATCAGTGATGACCATGGGTACATTGCTCCTGATACCTTTGTTATTACATGTGACCACCACCATGATTACATCTCTGGGCGTGTACTTTACAGGTCCTCGATACTATGTATTTTTCCTGGTAGTTGCAACAGGAGTACATACCATCTATAATACTTACCTGCTACGGGGGCTTCTTTTTGGATAAGAACAAAGTGTGTCCGGGAAAGATCCTGTCCATTGCCAGAAGGGAATACAACGGATTGCTGCTTGAAAAGACATTCGTGCTTTCCTTGCTTGTACAGCTGTTCATTGCTTCTTTCTCTGCCTTCCTTGTTGTAGGCCTTACATCTTTCTATGACCCAATGGCGTTGCAAGGTATGCAAATGAAAGAATCAAAGATAGGGGTTATTGGAGATGGCGAAGGAGAACTCTTCAAATTGATGAAAATAAGTGATCTGGAACCAGTGAAATATGCTGATTTCGGGGAAGCGTATAATGATTTCTATGACCGGGAAATAGATGCTATAATACACATACCTAACGAAACGGCCGAAGGAAACAATCTGATCGATCTGGACATATATCTGCCCAGATCCGAACTGAAAGCAACGATTGTTTCACTACAGTTGAAAAAACCACTTGAGAAATTCGAGCAAAGTGTAAGGAGCATAAGGACTGCGCGGCTTGATGGCTACACACCTCTTAATATTCAGATCATGCGGTGGGATAAAGGTACATCTTCCAGTAAGCTGGAATTTATCTACGTGGCACTTCTGCCACTGCTGGTGTTCACTCCTGCTTTCATATCAGGCGGGCTTGTTATTGACATGATCACCGAAGAATTTGAGCGCAAAACACTGGATCTATTGCTCGCTTCTCCGGTATCTCTGCTAGATGTGGTTGGAGGAAAAACGCTGGTTGCAACTGCCATTTCACCTGTACAGTCTCTGGCGTGGATGTTACTGCTGGGACTTAATGGCATAGGTATCAATAACTTTACTCAGATCCTTTTAATAGTAGCTATTGTTTCCCTGATACTTGTCGTTGTGGGAAGCATAATAGCTGCCTTGTGCAGAGAAAGAGGGACGGCCCAGTTGTTCTATTCACTTGTACTGATACTTCTGTTCATGTCATCGTACCTGTATACCAATTCACCTCTTAACCTTGTTTCCAGGCTTGCGCTTGACAGCATTGGATATGTGGAAGCTTTTACATGGATAGCAGGATACATGTGCCTTGCTGTCCTGTTGTTATGGATGTTGACCAGCATCGTAGAAAAAGAACATATGAAGATCTGATATGAAAAGAAAGTCACATGTTTTTTTTACTTTGATTATACTGCTTTTTTCCATCTTTCCCAGCAGTGCATATGATTTTCAGCATGAGGATATCTGGGTCTATAAAGGAAGTTTTGAGCTTGGTCCTGGGGAGAAGGCCACAGTTGAAAGATATACCCTGAAGGTCTATGAACTTGATCAGGAAGCTGCAGAGCCATCGGCTGTGATCCTCGTATACAAGAACGATGACTTCAAAAAAGCCTATTATGTGGATGCTGGCCCAAACGATCAAAGAGTATATGACAATGACCTTAAGATTAAAGTAGATGAAATCTCTTCAGGTAAGATCTCTATTGTTCTGTATGGGCACGAATTTGAAAAAGTGTGGGTGCTGTCGACACCTAAGATCTCTCTATCGAAGGGGGTTGTGATACAGGATGGAGCATATTCTATATCTCTGACAAACCTTTCCAGCAAAGAAGTAAATATTTCAGTTACCTCTCCATCAGGGAAATATGAGAATGTTTTTGCTTTGAGTGATTACAAAAAATATGACAATGAACTCATGGTCAGGCTGGTCTACATAGATAAAGACCGATCAAAAGCGTTCATTGAAACATACAGGCCAGGAAAACCAGATGTTGAGGTCGCTTTATCGCCTTCTAGTGATACCTTTGAGGCTGATGACCCTATTTCGTGTATACTCAGGGTAACCAACAATGGTACTTTATCCCTTAGGGGGATCAAAATAGATAATAAGGCCAGTGAAGGTGTATTTACCGAACAGGCACTGTCATTGGAAACTCTTGCACCATTACAAACAGTGGCATTAACTCTGGGTCTTGAAATTCCTGCGGCAGCAACAGGCAGATCCATATCCGTCACAACAGAAGTATCAGGTGGGGATTATTCAGGAGATGCATACTATGCAACCGATACACAAGATTTCTTTTTAGGGCCTTATATTTGCATGACCAAGGAGATCAGAGGGAATAACAGTCTCTATGGAAAAAATATTGCTTCAACTCACGAACAACTGGAGGTCATCCTTAACCTGAAGAACATGAACGATCTACCTGTAGTACTTACAGTAACAGACAGCGTGCCAGAATCTTTCGTGTTGCAGGATACAGAAAGGCTTGAATGGGAATTGCAAGTCGATCCTCATGCTACTAATGAGATCAGTTACATTGTTAGCCCGCACATTCCCGGTAATTTCACTTTAGGGAGTGCCGTTGCTAGCTGGAGAGAAAATGGAGATGTGTATGAGGTAGCATCTGCCTCTCCGCAGCTAATGGTGAACGGTTCCTATGTAGTGGCAGATAAGACCGTCAATACCGAATATGCAATGGAAGGGGAAAATGTTACTGTAACCTTGCAGGTTTCAAATTGGGGTGACCAGGAAGTAAAGGTCAGTATGCATGACGATATTCCTGAAGAGGCTGATCTTGTAAGCGGTAGCTTGGAGTGGTCTGCTAAACTTGCTCCGGGGGAAACATCCACAAAGAGCTACAATATAGTGTTTTCAGAAGCAGGAGAATATGCACTACCAGCATTACGGGTAGATTATACTGATGTGCAGATGAAAGGAGTGACTGTTTACTCGGAGCAGGTAGAAATGTACATTGACAGGGAAGTTATATCTGAAGCAGATGAGGAACCTGAAGCTTTCAGTATAGTATCTGTGGCAAATGAGCCACAGGAAAGTGAAATAACATATCTACAGGCTGCAAGTTTCCTTGTTTCTTCTTTTGTAGTGGTTTTTTGTATCGTGGCAGTGATACCTGTAGCGGTGTTTTTTTTAATAAGAAAAGTATATATCTAATACACTAATAATATATTAACATCTCAAGTTTGGCCAGTTTTACAAAATATGCTATGAGGATACTATGGATATTACATATTCCTTTATCTCACTGGTAATATTCGCGCTGCTATCATTGATGGCTATTTTGCTCATGGTGTATATATCTTCGGCAGTTGCTATACTTGCCCTTTTACTGGTGCCTCTTACATGTATTTTCATTATGTCTGATACGACATTGTCTTTCCTCGCTTTCAGGCATGTAGTGCTTGCCGAGGGAAATGTGCCTATAAACAACTACCATGTCTTGTTGTTCATCTGGTCAGCACTCGTTGGTATTATCGTTTATTCGGAGATCTTCACATGGTACCTGGGAAGAAAAGAAAATAAGAAATATCAGGTAAAAGCTGCAGAGACAAAGCCTCCAAAAAATATCACATCTTCTTCTATGAGCATTGTTTCAAAGGCCGTTTCTCTGCTTCATAGGTAAATACCGAAACATAGGATTCGTTCTGTTTTGTACGCTCTGCTCACAGCAGGATTAAGATCGAATGACATTTCGTTTCTGTATATATTTACTTTAAGAGTCTCTGCATGTCCTCTTCTATAGTGCTGTTCGATGTAATATTGAACTTCTCCACCAGGACCTTGAGAACATTCGGTGAGATAAAAGCCGGAAGCTTTGGACCAAGGGTAATGTTATGTATCTCAAGCCTCAGGAGGGTAAGTAACACTAGGACCGCTTTTTGTTCGTACCATGCGATGTTGTACGAGATCGGTGCTTCGTTAACATCGATAAATCCAAGTCTGGACATGAGTCCTTGTGCAATGACGATCAGTGAAAATGAATCATTGCACTGTCCTGCGTCCAGTATCCTTGGAATACCATCAATGTCCCCAAGATCTAGTTTATTGTAACGATATTTTGCGCATCCGGCTGTGAGTATGACAGTATCCTGTGGCAATGCTTCTGCGAAGTCCGTATAATATTGTCTCTCCTTGTGACGGCCGTCACATCCTGCCATGACAATGAACTTCTTTATCTTGCCTGCTTTGACGGCATTAACGATCTTGTCTGCGTTAGAGAGTACGTAATTGTAAGCAAAACCTGTCATGACGGTACCTTCTTCCAGTTGTACCGGAGGTTCACACTTCTTTGCCTGCTCGATAATGGCCGAGAAGTCTTTCTTACCGTCCTCAGCCACAATGTGTGTGGCGCCATCATAACCTACGGGGCCTGTAGTATATAACCTGTCAATGTAGGTCTTCTTTGGAGGAATAATGCAATTGGTCGTCAGCAATATCGGACCGTTGAAGCTCTCGAATTCCTGCTGCTGGCGCCACCACGATCCGCCGTAGTTGCCTACCAGGTGTTCGTACTTCTTAAATACAGGGTATGAATTTGCAGGCAGCATCTCCCCATGGGTATATACATCTACCCCTGTTCCTTCTGTCTGGTCCAATAGTTGTTTCAGGTCATGCAGGTCATGTCCGCTGATGAGGATACCAGGCTTGTTTCTTGTTCCAATATTGACCGAAGTAGGTTCCGGATTTCCGAATGTGGCGGTATTTGCCATGTCAAGTTCCGCCATCACATCAAAACCTTTCTCGCCACATTTTAGGACCAGTGAGATGAGCTTCTCATAAGTCAGGCTATCATCTGTGGTTGCCACAAGGGCTTCTTCGATAAATGAATTAACTTTTTTATTTGTATTCCTGAGCATCATAGCGTGGTATGCATATGCTGCGATCCCTTTGATGCCATAGGTCAACAGTTCTTTCAATGATCGGATATCTTCGTCCTCTGTTGCAAGTATGCTTGTGTTCCTGTCCTTGAGGTTTTCCGGGTTCAAAGTTGCGATCTCGGGCAGATCTTTCTCATCAAGCAGATCGTTATCCAGAAGTTTTTGTCTGATCTCACTCTGGAGCCTGAGCCCTCTGTCGATGCGGTCTTGAATTCCGCTCGCTCTGAAATCTGTATTAGTTATTGTTGAGAAAAGCGCATCGAGCATGAACTCATCAGTGCTCTTTTCAGAAATACCAGCCTTTCTTGCTTTCTGGTTGTAGAATGCAATGCTCTTAAGCACATAGATGAGGTCATCCTGAAGTTCTGCGACTTCCCCTTTCTTACCGCACGCCCCGTTCTTTGTGCAGCCTTCCACGTTCATTGTCTCTTCACACTGGTAGCAGAACATTTTGTCACCTTCGTTTTTATATATGATATACAGGTAGTCTATTTACGTTTCTATCCCAAACCATAATATTCGTCCCTGGCAGCCACAAATGCCCTGATCTTCTCAACAGGGGTCTGCGGGGCGATCCCACAACCCGGGGCAAGTATACCAACTCCGTTCTCGATGCATTGTTTTGCTTCTTTTTTGATCTGTTCCGGGGACCTTTCCAGCAATGTAAAAACAGGAGATATATTGCCTATAAGGCATGCTCTGCCTGCAACTATCTGGCTTGCATAGGCAAGGTTCACTTTCTCCTCTATGCTCAGTCCTTCAAAACCGGAATCTGCCATCTTGTCCAGGATCTCTGTGGCATCCCCACAAATATGAAGGATCGAATGACCTCTTAGGTTCTCTGTGATCGACCTGTAATGAGGCAATATCATGGATTCGAACAGAGGAGGAGGAAAAAGGTCAGGGCCTGACTCTGAATCTATTATCACCACAGCATCTACGCCTCTGTCATATAGGGCATTTGCATATTCCGTACAAGCACTGGTGCCCAGGACCAGCAGTTCTTCAAGAACTTCAGGTTCAGTGATACACCACATCAGATAATTGTTCACGCCACACAGGCAACAGGCGATAGCAGCAGGACCCAGTATACCAGCAATTACCGGAACGTCATCTGAGAGCCTGCTTTTTACAATATCAGTGGCCTGGAGAATTGTTCTTATTCTTCTGTTTTCAAGCAGTTTATCGGGTACTGTCATACCGGCAACATCTTTCTTTTCCTTGCATGGGAAATCGATTATCTGTGGCTGGGTATCCAGAGTTCCTTCTTTAATGGTACAACCAAGGGTCTCAGGCATCACCGTATTGCAAAAAGGGTATCTCACCGCCTCAAGTCCTGTTATCTCGTGTGCTGCAATAGCCAGAGTTGCCATCTTCTCAGGGTCATAATGCGCATCAGGCCACTTTGCGCCTGTGATTTCCATAATTTCCACTATTCCTGTCTGTGTTACCGAACAGACAGGCACCTTATCAACATCTTTCCTTTCAAGAGAAGCGATGAAACGTTGTTTTAATGTCAGTTCCGACAGAACAGATCCCCCATAATAATCTCATTTCTATTTTGCATCATTATTCTCTTATAAGATAAATAAATCAATTGTATCAGCACAGTATGAGCAGCCTTATTCTGCTGATCTTGGGGGTGACCCTCGTTATGCAAGATAAGTTTTTCAAGCATATACTTTTGTGTACGAGCATTCTCACTAAATGTCCGGAAGAGTATGATCCCATCAAGATTGAAACAAAATGAGTGAATTGTGAATAAACCCTAAACTATGAAACATGATCAATGGGGCCGTGGAGATTTGAACTCCAGTCACTAGACCCCCAGTCTAGTAGGATGGTCCAGGCTACCCTACGGCCCCTTAGGGGATAGGCATACCCTAATGTACATTGTAGTATATCTCTTTTTCCGATGGGATGGATGTGGCTGTGGTCCAGATATTGTATGCTTCTATGACCTCTGAGCCTTCAATGAATATCATTCCATGTTTTTCAGCATAGGCTTTTGCATCTTCTTTGGACAGAGCCCTGCCCGTGTTGTCATCCAGCATCTCACATACCACCATAGCTGGCGTGACATCAGCTATCTTGGCAAGAGCAATTGATAGTTCGGTCTGGCCAAGCCTTTCATTTATCAATCCTTTTGCTGCCCTTAGGGTTGCTACATGTCCAGGGGTACGGAACTCGGAACCAAAGTTCACTTTCTTTCCAGCAAGAACCTTTTCTACAATATCTCCTAGTTTTTTTATTGTAATGGCTCTGTCATTGTCTGGAATGCCTGTGCGAGTATCTCTGTGGTTCACCCAGATAGAAAAAGAAGAACGGGAGTCGTATCGGAGGTCTCCTCCCTTTTCTACAGTACCTCCAAGGGTACTGCTGCACTCATGTGCAGCACGCATCACTTCAGCTATGAAAGGCAGGTCCAGCTCTTCACATGCCACCGGATCCAAGGCCACACATATCAGGCCCCCTCCGTCCTTACGCATGCGTTTCACGTCCTCAGGCCTCACTGCCTGAGCAAGGATCGTAAGGTCGGTTTCAGCTTCCCTGCCCTCAGCATCAAAAAGCAGGAACATCTTACCCTGCCTTATGGCATCTATTGCCTTCAATATGTTATTGCTGTATCCTTGCCTGCCTGTCGTACCTGTCATTTTATCCCTCACATTTGTTTTTTTTCTCTACTACAATTTTCACTTCTTCCCCATCTATTAAATGAAGTTTTTCCCGGAGGTTTACGGGAGCTATTATCTCCAGCAGATTGGCCGGATAATGTGTTCTTTCCGGGATAATGACTGCGCTCTTCATTCCATTTATTCTTATTGGATAGCACTTCCCCGCACCAAAGGTTCGCTCTTTGTCATTGAAACCCTCTATTAAGACCGGTTCTGTGCACTCCATTAACTGTCGCGTTGCAACACTAGCCTCATTCAGTTTTATATTCAGAGTTCCCGGAAAAGGATGAAAACCCAGTTTTTCAGAGAACTGTGACATATATCCATGTTGTGCGATGTAGTACTGTCCTTCTCCCAAACCCGCTATGACCTTGCCATGTAGCTCGATATTCGCATCATCCCGACAGAAAATACGCTGATATTCAGCGTATTCCTTGCGCAGTAGGTCTATACCATTACACGTGAGTATGATCTTTTGTCCGCCCGGAACAAGTTGGCGTTCTATGTATTTGTCATCTTCAAGCTGTTTTAGCAACCTCGCTGTGGTTTTGGAACTGGTGGTTGTATACTGCGCAAACTCAGCAGAAGATATTTTAATATGTTTATCGGTAGCACCAAGAAGTGCCAATTTCTTTAAAGGCTCTGCAGCATACATAATAAAAGTCCCATCTCATATTAGAGATGAAACTCATATTTGAGGTGATACGTAGATAAATGTTTTGATAGAAAATCTCATCACTCACATTTTC
Source organism: Methanomethylovorans sp. PtaU1.Bin093 (assembly GCF_002067275.1). GTDB lineage: Archaea > Halobacteriota > Methanosarcinia > Methanosarcinales > Methanosarcinaceae > Methanomethylovorans. The sequence continues at coordinate 27,655 of NZ_MVQX01000054.1, forward strand.
AATGCCAACATCTATGAAAATAAATACTGTCCTGCAGGATCACTATTTGTAGATACGAATAGAACAGAAAAGAACAGGAATGAGATCGTATCTCATTCTTCGGAGATCGTGACCTTTTTCATCACATCTTTTGGTTTTATTTTGTTGACAACATCCATGCCCTCGATTACCTGACCAAACACTGTATGAACTCCATCAAGATGAGGCTGGGGCGAGTGAGTGATAAAGAACTGGCTGCCACCTGTGTCCTTACCTGCATGTGCCATGGAAAGAGCCCCTTTGCCATGTTTGCGGGGATTGCCTTTTGTCTCGCATTTGATGGTGTAACCGGGACCACCTGTGCCATTTCCTTTTGGACATCCACCCTGGATGACGAAGTTAGGGATAACCCTGTGGAATGTCAATCCGTCATAGAACCCCTGTTTTATGAGCTTTTCAAAGTTTGCCACTGTTTTAGGTGCATCCTTTTCGAAGAGTTCCAGAACGATATTGCCTTTCTCGGTCTCAATGATAGCTTTCTTCATTATTCCCACCTTATTTCATCTGGTTTAAGGATGGGATAGATTTAAGGGTTTCTATACACTATCTTTTTTGAAATATTAGAATATGGTTTTTATGTTGGAAATAAATTGTGAGAAGCTTAAAGAAAAATTTGTCCTTATTTAAGTCATAATATTTTTATAAAATGAATTGCATAATAAATCTGATGGATGATAAAGGTCAGATTGCCATGGACTTCCTGCTGGGAGTTTCATTGGTGCTCATTGCTATAGGTTTTACAGTACAGTTTGTTCCTGGTATTTTTATCTCCGGCTCAACTGGAGAGGATAGACTTGGTTATGCTGCATACCGCACTTCCTGTATTCTCACAGAAGACCCTGGCTGGTGGTCTAACAGTACATCCAGTGGAACTGATTGGGAAGCACATCCTTCAAATGTGCAACGTATAGGTCTTGCTGTGGATGATGATGTTCATTCCAGGCTAACTGAAACCCCAAATATGCTTTCAAAAGAGAAACTTATCCAGTTCAAACTTTTAAGTGAATCCAGTGAAACGGAGTTCATACGTAAACTCGGACTTTTTGACAGTGTAAAAGGTACGCAGATGAACTATGGATATAATATCTCTTTTTTGATAGATGGCCAGCCATTGGTAATGGGCAACTATACTATGGTGACAGGCAGTTCATTGCTTCCTGGCCAGAACATGGTAAAGATGACAAGAATAGTGTTGATCGGAACAGGAAATATTTCTGTTTTTGATGGCCGATATCTTAGTAGATATGTCGGGAATGAAAATATAGCAAGCATTAGTATTATGGGCCCTGTAACAGAGAATGTTACAATACAGATCACCAATTTCAATGTCTCAGGTTCGAATGCTGCATTTATAAATGCCAGTCTGAATGGTTCAACATTAATTCAATCTTCAAATTATACTGTACAAAAGAGGTCACCTTCCGAGAACTTCGGTTCATATGCACTTTCTAGCCCGCTAATGAAAAACGATAGCTTGCGAATAGATCTTAATAGAAGCCTATTTTCATCAAATGCATCTTATCAGTTGAGGCTTAATTTCAATGATGTGGTTTTCCCTCAAGGTTCTATCTCTTCAAATTATAACGATAATGTCGAGAAGAGATATGAACCTGCTTTGCTCGTAGTGGAGGTATGGTGATGGACAATAAAGCTCAACTCCAGACTCTGGAGGGACTTGGAGCAGCCTTACTGATAACAATGACAGTTGTGATCATTACCCAAAGTGCCACTGTGATGACCCCGCAGCATGAGATGATGCTTGATGTCCAGTTTGAGCAAATGGCATATGATGCTCTTACTTTGCTGGATGTTGCTCCATCTTACGCAATAGGTCCAAATCTGACAGAATGTGTATCTGCCTGGGATATGAAAGGTGCTACTATGGATAATAGCACTTTGCCTCTTCTGGACAATGCCCTCTCCTTATTATTGCCGGGGTTTTTATATAATGTAGATGTGTCCTATGTTCAAAACGGTACCCTGATCACCAAGAATACTATTCTGCAAGGTTATCCTACAGAAGATGCAGCAGTTGCACGCAGGACTGTCATGCTTACCAATTCTACCGTCACTGCGGCCAAAGGGAAGTGGTCACTTGCATCAGATGAACTCCAAATGGTGGAGGTGAAACTTACAGTATGGCAGGTTTAAAAGATAACAATTCAGGACAATTGATCATCCTTTCCGGGTTTGTGCTCTGCTTTTCACTAGTAGCTCTCATTCTTCTGGTGAATCAGACAATGATTACGGGTTATCATTCATCGAATGCTGTGTTGGAGTTTCCAAAACATCAGATAAGGGATATTACCTCACAGACAAGGGAAAGTTGTGTATATATGACAGAGCTAGCTCTCGATCTTAATCAAAGCAGTAATCTAAGTATCGACCATAATTATCGCTTACTTTTCGACCAGTATGAGCAACAGATGGCGATGCTGTATGCGGGTCATGGTGAACAGGTCACACTTGATCTGAGTGCGATGAACCTGACATCTATGGCGACGAATACCCCAAATATCAATACCATATGGGTCAATATAACATATAGCAACGGTATGACGTATTATTCTTCTGAACCAGAGATCATTGAGGTGAGGCCATGAGGAATCTGTTCAGGGATGATGCTGCCGTTTCTGTAACTATGGAATATATCATATTTTCAATGCTGTTCATCAGTCTTTTTGCTTTGTTGTATGTGAGTTTTGGTGATATGATGGTGAATGGACCAAAAGAAACTGTGATCCAGAACAAATTCAGTGATATTGGGAATATGATGACATCTCTGGTTACGGATATGTATCTAATACTTCCGGAAAATGGTGTGATAGAATCTGATTACATGATACCGGCTAAAGTTGGCGGTGAATCCTATACTATAAATGCCAACCTTGCCATGACGGACCAGATATTTGAATTGGTATCTTCCTCTGGTGAGGAAACAAGTGTTACAATAAGTGGAATTGCTATTACGATCCCCATCAATGGTACAGTTTCAAGCAGTGACATAAATCACAGGATCAGTTATGACTCAAGAAAATAGGAATGATGCTGCTGTTTCCGAAACAGTAGGATTTATTTTGATGTTCTCCATCGTGATATTGTCTATGAGTACGATTTACATATTAGGGTACCCTATATTACAGGAGCATATTGAATCCAGCGTGTTTGAAAATGCTCAGCAGAGTTTTATTGTTTTGCAAAGTGATATGAAACGGGTCGCTTTCGAACAATTGCCCATGAAAACAATGAAGATCAAATTGCATTCTTCTACTCTATCCATCGATGATCGTTCTTCGATATTGATCAGTTATAATGATGGTAATAGTCATTCTTATAATTATTCAACAGGAGAGATCGAATTCGCTAAGAATGGAAATATATTGACTTATGAAAATGGAGGCTTATGGATGAAACAACATCCATCCGGAACAATAATGTTATCTAAGCCTCCAATATATACCGGCGTGGTCAACAATGACAACATGACCACTATAGGTGTGATAAATATAAATGGCCGACAATCCACTGGTGGGAATGGGGTAGTAAGCATAAGCATGGAACACAATTCAAGTGATCTGATCAAGCCATTAGATAAAGTTGATGTTTCTGTTACAATTAATAGTGTATATGCCAGAGAATGGGGAAGATATCTCAAAGAAAATGGTTTTGATGTGATCAGTTCCAACCCATCAAGTGTATCTGCCCGCAGACTCAATACTTGGCTTATTTTAGGCAGCCATGATGTAGATGTTTCTATCAGATGAAATCGAGAATATTATTTAGAAGGCATTTCACAGTTCTATTTATGAGCACCCAGCGAATCGCATCCGAATATCGATAGGTTTTTATCTGAGTTGGCTTATCGTATATTCGATAATTGCTATATAAATAGTAACGATTGTCATACAAGCACGGAGAGTAAAAAATATGGTAGCAGTAATCAATGTAAGCGAATGCGTAGGCTGTGGAACATGTGTTGATGAGTGCCCTGCAGAGGCCATCTCACTGAATGGCGACAACATTGCAGTAGTCGATGCTAATGAGTGTCTGGACTGCGGTGCATGTGTTGATGTGTGCCCAACCAGCGCTATATCAATGGAATAAAGTATTGACCAATCTTTTCCTATTTTCTGATCGTTTTCTTTTCTTCGAGGTTACAATATGGCAGAGCCAATCAGAGCCGGAATATTGGGTGCTACAGGAGCTGTCGGACAGAGATTCATTCAAGCACTTGCCGATCATCCATGGTTTGAGATCACTTCCCTTGCCGCTTCAGAAAAGAGTGCAGGGAAGAAATACAAGAATGCAGCTAACTGGAGGCTGGATGTAAAACTTCCGGATGAAGTTTCAGATATGGAAATTGTGCCTGTGGATCCCACCAAGGTTGATGCAGATGTTGTTTTCTCTGCATTGCCTGCAAGCCTTGCAAAAAGCGTGGAAGCAGATTTTGCAAAAGAGGGTTTTGTGGTGGCAAGTAATGCCTCTGCCCATCGTATGGATAAAGATGTCCCTCTTGTGATCCCGGAAGTCAATGCAGATCACCTTGGACTTATAGATGTTCAGCAGGATAAGAGAGGATGGGACGGATATATAATTACGAATCCTAACTGTTCTACGATCATGCTGGTAGCTACACTGAAACCACTCATGAAATTCGGCATCCAGAATGTAAATGTAGCCACAATGCAGGCCATATCCGGTGCCGGGTATGAAGGTGTGCCATCAATGGCCATCCTTGATAACGTAATACCCTATATAGGAAGTGAAGAGGAGAAAATGGAAACCGAACCTCTCAAACTTCTGGGTGAGTTTAACGGTTCAGAGATAGTAAATGCCGATTTCAAATTGAGTGCTGCTTGTAACAGAGTGCCTGTTATGGACGGTCACACTGAAACAGTATGGGTTACCATGAGGGATCATCCAACTCCTGCGCAGGTTAGGCAGGAATTCCTCAATTTCAATCCCAATTTGGGGGACTTACCCACGGAACCTGAAAAGGTGCTCATAGTAAGGGATGAGGCCGACAGGCCACAACCTCGCCTCGACCGCAATATGGGCAACGGAATGAGTATCAGTGTAGGGCGTATAAGAGAAGGCATACGTTACGTTCTGATGGGCCACAATACTATTCGTGGAGCAGCAGGTGCCAGTGTGCTCAATGCTGAACTCCTGCACAAGCAGGGCAAACTCTGATGACATAAAAAGGTATCGAGAGAACATGATGCACCGCCTGATCACATTCCTATTTGTCTTTTTGCTGTCGATAGGAGTAATATCAGGCGCTGTGGCATCAGACGTAAATACTATTTTTGAACTTGAGTTAGTGCCTCTATCGGAGATCGTTAAAAATCCAACGGTCTACGATAGTACGATGGCTTATCGCAAGATAAGCGTTGTCGGAAATATTTCTGAAATAGGTAAGCATCTGATCACCATTGATCAGGATAGCTATGAAATAAAAGTAGACCATACCAATCAGCACCTGTTCGCTGGTTTTAATGTAGGGGACGGTATCAAGCTCACAGGACAGTTTCTCTATGATCCGATGGGAACTAGTATCTTTTACCCCAACTATGTTATGCATTATCCCACCGTACAGATGGGTGAGGTAAACATAAGTGCCATTATTTCCAATGCATCAAAGTTTAACGGAAAATATGTTACTGTGACAGGCAATCTCACCGGGATTAGGTCGACAATGGGAGCATATGTTGTTGATATTTCAAGTCTGGACACTGGCGAAAGCCTTCGCGTATCTTACTATGGGTCTACTGATCTTCAAGCCGGGGACATGGTAAGCGTTAGCGGTCTTTTTAATGGTGATGTCCTTTATAGTGGACAGATGGGTAAAAAGCGTCCTCCATTATCTATCAGCACATTAATACCCGGTTTTACGGGCCTTTGGACCATGTTTATCATTGGATTACTAGTTATATATATGAAGCATGAATGACTTAAAACCTCTGGATCATCATGTTAATTGCATTATCAGTTGGAGGGTCCATTCTTGCAAAGGACCTTAGTGCTGAAGGTTTTCGCGCCTATGCCGATATGCTCAAGGAGCTGGCGAAAGAACACAAACTAATAGTTGTTGTCGGGGGAGGTGTTGCTGCCAGAGATTACATCAGGACGGCACGGAGCCTGGGAGCGAATGAAGCTGAATCCGATTATATAGGCATCTCTATAACCCGCTTGAATGCACAGCTGCTTATTACTGCGCTTGGAGAGGGTGCATATCCGGAACCTCCCTTCGATTACAAGGAAGCCTGGAAAGCGCTTTCTTCAGGCAGGATCGTTGTTATGGGGGGGGTGATCCCGGGGCAGACGACGGATGCTGTAACTGCCATAGTTGCTGAATATCTTAAAGCTGATCTTATTGTTATTGCGACATCTGTTGACGGAGTATATTCAGCTGATCCAAAGAAGGACCCTAATGCAGTCAAGTACGAGACTATGACCGCCAAGGAACTTGTAAAAATAGTGATCTCTACAGAGATGAAGGCTGGCTCCCAATCGCCTGTAGATCCCCTGGCAGCCAAGATCATAGAGCGTTGTAATATTAATACCATTGTTATGCATGGAGCAGATCCTAAGAAGGTGGCAGATGTCATTATGCAGGAAAGTATAGATTCTATGCCTTCTAAAAAAGTTCATCTTGGCACACGGATCGTAGGATAAGTTTCTGTGGTCAGCATGAAACTTAGAACATTTCTTACTGTTTTTCTCTTTTTTATCGTACTGGCCTTTCCGGCTGCAGCTACTGGACAGGCAAGCATCACTGATATGTATGCAAATGGTGATCTATATGAGGTCACGATCGGGTTTTCGGAGTATATGCGTAATGTGACACTGAGCTATGATCTGATGTTAAGCGATCGATCCATAGATTCCAAAGTGGTCAGGCTGGGTGATGTATCCGCAGGAAATGTTACTCTTATTACTTTATGGGAGAGTGGATTGAAAAAGAACACCTATTCTTTTTCGGTAAGTGTATTTGTAGATGGAGAGCTTGCTGACAGCAGGCAGACAGCATTCGTTCATGGTAATCAGGCATTGCTGGAATTCAAAGTTGCAGGTTTCAATTCTGATTATAAGGGAGCGGCTGTCGTTATCAGCCCTGCTAACATTTATCGTCCTTCTATTGTAGATATGACTTTTGAGATCTTCCGGCAGGATGAGTTGATATATTCTGAAACTCTAGAGGACATTTCAGTAATCCAGTCCATGGAAAAGAGCATCATATGGCCCATTTTGCTTGACAATGGGCAACAGTATGTCACAGTGCTGAAGGTACATTCCCATGGATCCGATCTTACATCAGCCTATATTTCCATCTTCATGGCAGAGCAGGATGTGGAAATAATGGCCGATGATGTAGAAATCGATGAATATGGTGCAAGTGTAACACTCCGGGGTATGTCACAGGTGCCTTTCTATGGCAAGGTAGGGATTACTCTTAGCAACGATCAAAACAATATCTACTTTGAAGAAGAAAGCGATGTTCTCACGTTCAACAAAGAGGATACAGTTGGTTTTCTATGGGAGAATATTACAGGAGGAAACTATGCTGTGGTAATAAGTGCGATCAGCAACGATGGTAAGATCCTCGATAGTTACGAGACTGCTGTGAGGATCACAGAATTGCCCCCGTCACAGCCGGAACGAACGAATGATCTATCTGGTCTGAACATCGTTAACATCATTACAGTTTTTTTGGCTGCTGTTCTCCTATTCGGTATTAAAAGGGGATAAGATGCTTGATCTCATCATCAAGAATGCTGTCCAACGCAAGGTAAGAACCATGCTGACCATCTGTGGCATAGCTTTGGGCATATTTGCCCTGGTGGTGATGGGAGCTATGTCTGAGAATTTCGGACAGACCTTTGAAAAATCCATGAGCCTGACAAGTGATAAGATCAGGGTCTTTGCAGAGAGCGGTATTTTTGGCGGTGGCCTGAGCGAACATAAAGTTTCCGATGTAAGGCGTGTGGCCGGGGTCGAGGATGCTTATGGAGTGTTGGTCACTTTGTTCGATGAAGACCAATTCGGTATGAGCGGAAAGCAGGTTTTGGGCGTACCACCACGGAAATCGAGAAATGTATTAGAACCTGTGGAACTCAAAGCAGGGAGATTTCTTACAGCCGGAGATACATACCATACAGTGGTAGGAAAGAACATTGCCGGAGAGTACGGTCTGGATATAGGTAGCACTCTGGAACTGAACGAGAAAAGGTTCACAGTTGTTGGCATTATGGAATACACGGGTTCTATTTTTGACAGTTACGCTACTATACCTCTTGATACAGCTCAGGATATATATAATGCCGAGACCTCCATTACATACATCTTCGTCGAACCGGCACCAGGTGTAGATGCTGAGCTCCTGTCCAAAAGAATAGAACTGAGCGTAAAAGGAGTAAACACAATTTCTCCCAATGAACTAAAGGAACAGGCAGGTCAATCATTGCTGATATTTAGTGTGGTGACCATCAGTTCTGCCATTCTTGCAGCTATCATAGGAGGTTTGAGTGTGATGAACACTATGCTCATGTCAGTTGCTGAAAGGACACGGGAGTTCGGCATTCTGAAGGCAATGGGAGCAGAAACAAAGGACATAATATTTCTCACTTTGGGAGAAGCTGCCCTGCTGGGCGTAATAGGGGGTGTCCTTGGCATCGTTACCGGAGGTGCAGCAGCATATGCCCTGAATTCATGGCTTGCCTCTAAGGGCATAATATTATTCACAATAACTTACAGGCTGCTTATAGTTGCTATGCTGTTCGCAACACTCATAGGAATGGCATCCGGAGCGTACCCGGCTTACCGGGCAGCCAGCATGAGCCCCATGGAGGCTCTGAGGCATGGCTGAACGAATATTGCAGGTAGAAGACCTTTGCAAGACCTACATGCAGGGGAAGATCCCGGTAACTGCGGTCCATGATGTCACGTTCACCATCAGGCAGGGAGAACTTGTTGCCATAATGGGGCCAAGTGGCTCTGGGAAGTCTACTTTGATGGCTCTTGTCGGCTGTCTTGAAAAACCCACGAGTGGCAAAGTCGTGATAAGAGGTATTGATATCACTGCTATTCCTGATAGAGAACTCCCAGGGATCAGGCGGAGGATGATAGGTTTTGTATTCCAGCACTATAATCTGTTACCAGCATTATCGGCTCTCGGGAATGTCGAGCTTGCCATGAGGTTTTCAGGGGTGACTAAAAAAGAGAGGCTGAAACGGGCGGAAGATCTGCTTCAGAAACTAGGACTTGAAAAACGGCTGCATCACAGGCCAAATGAACTTTCAGGAGGGGAACAGCAGAGGGTAGCTATCGCAAGGGCTATTGCAAATGGTCCTTCCATAATTCTCGCTGACGAACCTACCGGGGAGGTAGATAGCAGTACACGAGATAAAATTATCAAGATCTTCGAGGAATTAAGGCTTCAGGGGCAGACTATCATTATAGTTACCCATGACCCCGAAGTTGCAAAGCACTGTGACAGAGTGATCCGCATAATGGATGGAACCCTGTCACAGGAGGAGAGAAAAGATTATCAGCAATATGCTACAAGGTAAGCTGTGTCTTCTGCCTTCTTCTCAGTTTCCGCAGTGGTAGAAGGGTTTGTTTTAGCCCTTGATCCCTTCAATGCTTCCAGATTCATTTCCAGTTGTTGGATCTGCAACTTTGCCCTTTGTACCTTCTCATTTTCAGCTTTCAGCTTTTCCAGCAGTTCTGCCTTCCTTTCTTCACTAATGTTCGAATCTGATATTTGCTTCTGGTACTGCTGGGATACTTGAGCATATTTCTTGAACATTTCGTGGAGAGTATCAAGGTTCTTTTCCAGATCCATTATAGTCTTGTCCATGCCGGTCGCTTCCTTCGTTTTTTGAACTTATCTTGGTTATCTGCGGCTTATATTTGGTTCTAAGCTCTAATTTAAAAAAAGAATAATTATCTATATATAGATTTCTATACAATAGTATATACTCATTGTCATAATGATGAGTGAACTTTTCTTATCATTTCTAATAGACAGTGAATATGGGAAATGAAAATAAACAATAAGTAAAAAATAAAAACATTGAAAAAACTATATGATTAAAATCTTAACAAATTCCTTCCGAACCCTCGCATAGCTGCAGTATTGTAGCTTCCGGGTGTGAATGTATCACTTCATTGAGCTGCTTTTTGCAATCAGTGGGAATGTTCGACAATGTACTATCCTTTTCGACGAAATCTATTATGGATTCATTCTCTGTTAGCTCTATAACATCAAAATCGTTTACCATTAACATTACTTCCAGGATAGCCCTCTTTATTGAATTTTCATCTTCATTTTGTGCACTGATGATAGCTTTATCATGGTGTTTGAGTTCAGCATGCATCTTTTCGATTTCCGGAGCAAGGATCCCCATGCCTGTTTTCATGGCTGCTGCTGCAGCAAGTACCTGCACAAGTACCACTTCATCAGACTCGAACATGTCTCCTATCTCCTTCATAGCTGCTATGCATCCTTCATTGGCAAGTACCACAGGATCTATTCCTTTCTGTATGCCTTCTGTTACAGCTGACTTTACTGCCTTTTCATCAAATTCTTGGATCGATCTTTTTATCCTGAAAAGGATATTATCTTTTGTTTTTTCCAGATCAGTTTGTAGCACACTAATACCTCCCGCATTCCCCTCAATGGTAAGGCAGGAACATTGTAACATATTGCACAAAAACCAATCTATATTTAAATCTTGCGGGTCTTGAATGACAAGCCATTATTAATTCAAGAATTATAATATAAAAAGAAAAATTATATTGGTATATGCATCTCAATCGAACAAAATCATAAAAAAAGTAGAATACTGATCTTTTTTGTTGGTATTAGTGAACAGATTGTTCATTATAAGGAAATAAATGTCAATACCTGCGCAATTGCAGGTATTGGGTCTTACATAGAAGAAACTATTCTTGCGATATCGTCACCTACATCGGATGTGGTTGATGTGCCGCCCATGTCGTAGGTCTTTACCTTACTGTCAAGTATGTTCTTTTCAATAGCAGAAACTATCGCATCTGCGGCATCTTTTTCTCCAAGCTGTTCCAGCATAAGGGAACCTGCCCAGATTGTAGCTATAGGGTTTACCTTATTTTGTCCCTTGTACTTTGGTGCAGAACCATGTATTGGCTCGAACATACTCGTACCCTCGGGATTAATATTGCCTCCTGGAGCAAGTCCAAGACCGCCCTGTACCATTGCGCCGAGGTCTGTGATTATGTCACCAAACATGTTAGGGGTGACAACTACATCGAACCATTCCGGGTTTTTCACAAACCACATGGTGATTGCATCCACATAGTTAAAGTCGGTTGTTATTTCTGGGTATCCCGAGGCTATGTCCTGGAACTCCTGTCTCCAAAACCCATATATATCGGAAAGTACATTCGCCTTGTCCACAGAGGACACGTGTTTCTTTCTTTTCATAGCAAGATCAAAAGCGTATTTGATCACTCTGCGGGTTCCTTCCTTTGAGATCATTCCTATCTGATAAGCGATCTCTTCACTATCTGTTTCAATGTCCAGGCCGAACTTAGCAGAATACAGATTTCTTTCAACCTCGAGCAGGTTCTTGCTGACTCCCTTTTTAGCTTTTCCTCCAATGCCTATGTAGAAATCTTCAGTGTTCTCTCTTACCACAGTGAAATCTATGTCTTTTGGGGTCTTGTCTTTTACAGGCGTCCACACACCCTCAAGCAATTTTATGGGCCTGAGGTTCACGTACTGGTCGAAATAGAACCTTGCTGCCAGAAGAATCCCTTTTTCCAGAACTCCCGGAGCAACTCTCGGATCTCCGATAGAACCAAGGTATATCACAGGGTAATTGGAGAGTTCTCTGAGCGTATCGGCGGAGATCAATTCTCCGGTTTCAAGGTAATGATCTGCCCCATGGGGAAAATCCACCCATTCAACATCGAACCCGAATTTTTCGCCTGCAGCGTCTATAACTTTCTTACCTTCAGCAACTATCTCTGGGCCGATACCATCGCCTGGTATAGCTGGAATCTTATACTGTGTCATGTTCCTTCCTTTTAAAATCGATATTTTTCTTTGTATTTACCTTACCATTTTTTTGGCATACTCTATCAGCCCGCCGGAATCCACGATCCCCCTCACGAAATCCGGTAGTGGGGTGGCTTGGTACTGCTCATCCTTTGAAATATTCTTAATGATCCCCGTGCTAAGGTCTACCTCAAGGATATCTCCATCATCTATTCTGTCCGTATCAGGGGATTCCAAAAGTGGCACTCCTATGTTGATGGCATTCCTGAAAAATATGCGAGCAAAAGATTTTGCTATAACACAGCCAATCTTTGTTCCTTTTAGCGCCAAAGGCGCATGTTCTCTCGAAGATCCGCAGCCAAAATTATTGCCAGCAACAATTATATCGTTCTCTTTCACCTGCTTGGGGAATTCCGGCCTCACACCCTCAAAAGCGTGGGCTGCAAGTTCTTTGGGTGTGTTCATTATAAGATACCTTCCCGGGATCACAGCATCGGTATCAATATCATCACCAAATTTCCAAACTTTTCCTTTCATGTTATCACAGCCAGACGAATTAAAATATTATCAATGATAGTGTCATTCTTTCAGCTTTATAGTAACTGACATCAACTACCTAAATACAATAATCCTAAATAATACTAATGTAAAGGGAATGATAGTTCGTACATCCAGCCAGGACAATAGTTATTCAGTTTTTTCATGTCCATAGCCCAGTGCACTGGGTTCATTGCCCCCGTGCCAGCTAAGCCGTGGGCGCATTCTTATTATATGGGCCGCCTCGGTGGTATCATCAAGTATAAATGCTATTCCTTGCTCCATTCCCATTTTCCGGATCGAATCCCCAATATTCTCTTTCATGTAGCTGGGTCTGAAAGATTCAAGTGCACTGATATCTTCAGCTGCTGTCAGGCGATGGCAGATCAGTACATCTGATTGTGAAGTGACTTCCGGATCAAGGGCTGAAGGACGTTGTGTGGCAAGGATCAGCGAAAGCCCCGGCTGTCTGCCCTGGCGCAACCATTCGTTGATAAGTATATCTGAAGCAAGTGTCTTGCTTCCCTTAGGTACAAAAAGATGAGCTTCGTCGATGAACATCCAGACCATGGGCATACCTGTGTTATCTTGTTCATATCCCATTGTCATACATTCCTCTGATCTGCGCGCATCAAGGCGCTGATAATAAATTTCCTTGCTTATCTGCCCAACAACAGCTGCTCTTACATCCAGGTCCTTAAGAGTGCTAACATCGAGAACTGTTGTGCAACCCCTTTGGACAAGGTCTTTCACAGAAACTCCTTCTTCTGTGAAAATGCCCCATGAAGATGCCGTTCTGATGTAGTTCTCAGCAGCACTCTTGGTCACACTGTCAGCTCTTTCGTCTTCCATCACCACGTCCATTATTGTATCAAAGGAAAAACTTCCATGCATTGATCTGAGCTCTGCAACTACTCTTATTAGCAGTACTCCCAGAGGAGAAACTTCATCGATACTGAAAAGCTTACACCATGCATAACCATCCATTGAAGAAATGGGAATAGAGAACGGTAGGACCTCTATTTTTTGTCCTTCATATTTACTGATACTTCCGGCAGGGACGAAAACTTTTATTTCTACTCCTCTTGGGTCAAGTGACCATTGCTTCAATAAGATCTCTTGTGGGTCATTAGATTTTCCCATTGTCCAGAATATGCCCATGGTATCGATCACGAGAGACGCAATATTATTCCTGATGTAAAAAGGAAGCAATGATAGTTCTTCTACAAGGGTACCCATAGTATAGGACTTTCCATAGCCTCTTTTACCACAGATCAAGATACAATGAGGCCTAAGAGCATCCAATCCTACATAAGACGCAGCTGAGCCGTCCAGTGCCAGATATCTCCCAAGGTTAAGAAGACCCATTTCCTCATTATTTCTTCTACCAAGAACATAGCGTTTTTTGGTGACACCCGCTGCAAAAGTATCAGAGATAGAATTCATACATGTGAAAAATATGCAACATATATATTTATTTCCATCTGATGCTCAGTTGCCAGGCATTTAATGTAAAATAGTAGTATCCAGTGCAAAAATCGGGGCAGGTCATAGCTCAAAAATAAATTGCAAGGTCACAGGATCAAAACAAAAAGTATAAATTCTAGGGTAATGAATCCATTAAGAGGAATCTCCTGTACATAAAGAATCACTCCCATCGATTCATTCTATCTAATGGATCTATTGGTGCAATGAGATACTATTCCCCGTAATTCACCCAAAATCTGAGAGATTCCTCAATTTCTATATATTTAGGTTAAAGAAGAACATATTTTAAGTATGCCTCTGGCTGCAAGTATTCCTGTCGCTGCAGAGTTAACAAGGTCTCTGGAAAGACCGGTACCATCCCCGGCAGCAAATAGTCCTTTTATACTTGTTTGCATGTCCCTGTCCACAGATACTTCCATAGCATAAAGTTTTACCTCAGGCGCGTAGAGGAGCGTAGAGTCAGAATTCACGCCGGGAATGATCATATTGAGGGTGTCCAGTCCTTCTATGATGTCCATAACTATTCTGTGAGGCAGCGCCATGGAAATATCTCCAGGTGTTATATCTTTCAGAGTATTCTTTATCGAATTCTTTGCAATCCTTGCTTCAGTTGAACGTCGGCCCCTGCGCAGGTCTCCCATCCTCTGTAATACGGGCTTTCCGCCACCAATGGTAGTGGCCAGTTTTGCCACTGATTTTGCGTACTTGATCGTATCCTCCATCGGATGTGTCAATTCCACATGTACCAGAAAAGCAAAATTCGTGTTTTCTGAGGTCACAGTGTGCATCGAATGTCCATTTGTCGCAATGAAGCCTTCATAATTTTCTTTCACGACAAATCCGTGCTCATTGGTACAAAAAGTCCGCACGAAATCATCATATCTGGGAGTACGGATATGGAATTTCGGATCGTGGTTTATGCTAGTGACCGGATCCATTATTATTGCAGGGACCTCTACTCTCACTCCAATGTCCACGCCACTGAAATTCGCTTTTATTGAGTGCTCTGTTACCAGTCTATTTACCCACTCGCAGCCTATCCTCCCCGGACAAAGTAATACATAACTAGAGGTAAGATGCTTTCCGTCTTCAAGTATCACACCTCTGCATATTGAGTTCTCGATTATCAGGTCGATCACTCTTGTCCTTAACATAAAATGTACACCTTTGTTGTCAAGGTCGTGCTTGAATCGTGAAATAACCTCTTTTGCATTATCTGAACCTATATGCCTTTGCCGTATCTCTATGAACTTGGCACCTACTGAAGCCGCCCGGCGCTGTAAGATCTCAACTTCTTGTTGATCAGGAAAGGATACTTTGGTTGTTGCACCATATTCCAAAAAAACAGCATCTACCTCTTCCACAAGTTCCCATGCCGCACTTTCATCATCTGTGAATACAGAGAGGTCGCCGCCGATATCCGGCCTGAGGTTCAAGGTACCATCAGAGAAGGTACCGGCACCTCCTACACCGCACATAATGTCACATGGCAAGCAGTGTGCACATTTCAGTTCTGGTTCCAGGGAACAATGCCTATCCTTAACATCGCTTCCCATATCTATAACTAAAATCTTTAATTTATTGCAGGCAAGTTCCCTTGCAGCAAACATGCCTGCAGGTCCTGCCCCTACTATGATCACATCATAGTCAGGCCTATCAAAAGAAGAGGTCATGCACATCATCCTTCGGAATATGAACAATGTGCAATATGTTCTCTCAAGATAAAATCTTATCCAGTTTTTTCAGCTTTCTGCCAAGGGAAATTTCCTGGGCGATCCTCCTTCCGGTTGAAAGGCCAGGTTCAACGAAATCCGAGTATGGAGAACCTGCAGGATAAAGATTTGTGCCTGCAACTATGCGGGCAGATATCTCAAAAACTTTGATCTCAAGTTTGTCTGTGAATACTGTTTCAAGACAGAAGGGACCTATCATACCATCGAACAGCTTAAGTGACTGCTCGACCACTTTTTCACCAAGTTCAAATATCAGTGGGAGCAATGATTCTCTTGCAACCAGTGGCACGTTTCCTGTGACAACGTATGTGGGATGAATTCCTGCATCTTCCAGCTCCCGGGGGGAACCCAGCCTGAATATCTCATCAGCATTGGATTCCACACGTCTGTCCATACTTAGCATTTCCAGCACACCGGTGCTTAGGGTATAGCCTTCTGTCTTTAGGGGCGAATAGAAAAAATGAAGGTAATACCTTGTACCCACAATGAATTCCTGGATGTTGTATTTCTGGGTCTTGTCGACATTCTCAAGGAAATCTTCGTAGTTCTTGGCAACAAAGAACCCACGACCTCCCTTAGCTCCATGGTATTTTACCATAACAGGTCCATTTATCTCTTCCGGTTTCACCAGTTTTGGCATGTGGATACCTGCACCTTCCAGCCATTCTCTTTCTTTGTTCCTGTCAGATTCCCACTCAAGTACGTTCCGGTTGCCAAAAGTAGGTACTGGAAACTCAGTGAATTTCTCAGTGCCTAGATATTCCACAAAAGATCCATGTGGCACAACGATAGCATTCTTCCTTACAAGCTGTTCAGCTATCAATGGAATGGCTTGGTAATTATCTACCACTATGAACTCGTCAGGCTTTGCTTTAGGAAAAGCATCATAAAATTTAGGAGGTTTTTTGACGCAGATACCAATAGTTTTGAAACCTTCCTTCCTTGCACCGTCAAATATCTGAAGGCTTGAATGAGAGCATACAGTTGCAATTGCAAGGTTATCCAGATCATAGGTTTCTACGATTCTCATGATTTGGTCTTTTTCTATCATTATTGTGCCCCAAAAAGTTACATTATATTGTTCTATCTATTTTTTAAGTTTGCGGAATCATTTCATAACTGCGAATTGTTTCGAAGTTTACGGAAAAGTTATGAGGTTCACGGTGGTTATAGTTAAACATGCAAGAGATAGAGGACGAAAGCAACAATTCCGACAAAGTTCTGGTCTTACCTCTTAATGAGGATTCAAAAAAGGTAACTCAGGCTCTCACTAATGAGAAAGCTCTCAAAATGCTGGAGATGCTGGCAGATAAACCCATGTCTGCAACTACTTTATCGGAAAAGATGGGTCTTCCCCTAACTACCATAAAATACAATCTTGATAGCCTTATAGAAGCTGATCTCATTAAGGTAAAAGAGACAAAATGGAGCCAGAAAGGTCGTGAGATCAAAATATACGAGCCCGTGCAAAAACTCATTGTGGTGGTTCCCGGTACAAAGAACGTTGATAGATCATCTATTATGGGGATGTTGAAAAAATACCTGGGTCTTTTCATGGGTGCAGTATTTGCAGCTACTGGTATAGAATTCCTCACACGCAGGATAGGTCTGTCTCCTTCTGTGAACTATTATCCTGCGACTCTTGAAGAAACTGCTATGAAATCCGGAGGATATGGTGGATCTGTCAACGAGAGTCTTGATCCGGCTGCGAGAGCGGCAGATCAGGCATCTACTATGCTGGCGACCATGATATCTAACGACAGTTCAGATGCTGCTACCATGGTTTCTGATGAGGCTGTCAATTATACCCCGATGGTCCCTACGGAAAGCCTGACAACATATGTGAACACTACAGGATCGAACATTACAGATCCTAACTCAACTCTTGTACCTGCATCATATCCGCCGGTAGAGGATGCCACAGTTATTACAGGCACAAGTCCTGGTCTCATCCCGCCCGATCTTCTGGCGCATGTGAGCGTTTGGTTCTTTTTTGGGTGCTTATTTGTTATATTATTCATGTTATTGAGGGAAATGTATTATAGAAAAAAGGCGCTATGAGAATTAGTGAGACTTAATGAGGGTTGCACTTAAGATCGCATATGTGGGAACAGGCTATCATGGGTCCCAGATCCAACCGGATGTTGCTACCATTGAAGGAGAGCTCTTCAACGCCTTGAAAGAACTGGAAATAATGGATGATCCAAAAAAGGCATCTTTCCAGAGTTCAGGCAGAACAGATGCAGGCGTACATGCAAGAGGACAAGTGGTGGCTTTCAATACTGATAAGCTTAACCTTTCGATTCCAAGGGTCATTAATTCTAAATTACCTAATTCCATCTGGGCATGGGCACATGCAGAGGTTCCAGACGACTTTGATCCAAGAAGAGATGCAAGCAGTCGGGTCTATAGATATATCATTAGTGGAGAGCACTATGATATATCCAGGATAAGGTCTGCTTCAAAGATATTGGTTGGAGAGCATGACTTTTCGAATTTTTGCAGCAAGGATGAGGATAAAGGCACAGTTCGGGAAGTGAAAAGAATAGATGTCAGAGTAAGCGGAGCACTTACAAAGATCGACGTAGAGGCAAATAGTTTTCTTTGGAACATGGTACGGAAAATGGTAACTGCTCTTACAATGGTGGGAAGCCGTATGAGGGACGAGGCATGGCTCAAGCAGATGCTTGAACCGGAATCATATGAAGAAGGATTGGAACCAGCTCAGTCATATGGTCTCACGTTGATGGAAGTAAAATATCCTATGGAGATACCCTGGACAGAAGATGCATACTCACTTCGCAGGGCCTCTGAAAAAGTGCAGGAATATCTTATAAGACATCGTGTAATGGCCGAGGTCATGCAGGAACTCGTGCCAAAAGAGTGACCTTCTCACCTTATTGCCAGAGAGTTATTGATAAATATGTGTTAGATGCCTGAATGACAGTTCATATTGTCTCATCGATCAAAATCAATGAAGCTGATATACCCTATGAGGTTATATACCGAAAAGTCAAGCATCCAAGACTGGAATTCCGGAATGGTTATCTCAGGCTGGTGGTACCTCCTGGGTTAAAAGAACATGAAAAACTGCTTTATAAACACAGATTATGGATTTATCGAAGATTCGTTTCCCATAAGCAAAGGCTTATATTTGCTGAGGGGATCGAACTTTGTTCCACAAGGACAGAAGTGCAATTACAAGAGCATGTTGGATCTTTAATAGCTTCTATTGGTACTGAACTTGGTATGTTTCCAAAAAAGGTGGCATTTAGGGAGATGCGCACGAAATGGGGCAGTTGCAGTTCAAAAGGGAACATTAATCTGAACACCTATTTGATGTACTTGCCTGAGAAGCTGGTGGAATATGTGGTGTTCCATGAGATGGCCCATTTGATAGAAATGAACCATGGGCCAAGATTTAAGGAAATGGTACATAAAAAGTTCCATGAACATAAGTCCCTTGAAAAACAACTACGAGGTTACTGGGTTGCCATCATGGAAAAACATTCCTTTTAATAATTAGTAAGAACAGATCACGGTCATTTGTGACCGTGTCTTAACTTTCTCCGTATCCTAACTCTATGGCTTTACTAAAGCTTACATCGGCTTCAGTATAATTTCCAGCCAGGTTGAGTGCAATACCTTTGTTATACCATGTTAAAGCATGCTCTGGATTGAGTTCTATAGATCTGTCATATGCTTGTATCGCTTCGTCGATCTTCCCCATCATTCGAAGTGAATTACCCTTGCTGTACCATGCATCGTAGTTTTCAGGATTAAGTTCTATAGCTTTATCAAATACCTGCCCTGCTTCTTCGTATCTTTCCATTCCATAAAGTGTATAGCCTTTGTGCATCCATGTCCAGCTATTCTGGGGATTTATCTCTAAAGCTTTATCATATGCTTGTATTGCCTCTTCATATCTCTCCATTCTACGAAGTGCATTACCTTTATTGTCCCATACCCCATCGTCCTGTGGCTCAAGCCCTATGGCTTTATCATATGACTGAATTGCATTTTCATATTCTTTCATGTAATAGTGAGCCATACCTTTATAGTTCCAGGCTTCTGTATATTCCGGATCAAGTTCTGTGGCTTTATTATAGTTTTGTATTGCTTCTTCATACTGCTTCATTTCGTAGAGAGCATTACCCTTATAGTTCCAGATCTCGGCATCCCTGGGATCGAGCTGTAGGGCTTTATCAAAAGCCTGAATTGCTTCTTCGTTCCTTCCCATTTTATTCAGGGCATAACCTTTATAGTTCCAAGCTTTTGCATCCTTTGGGTCGATCTGTATGGCTTTGTCGCATACCTGGATAGCTTCTTCATATCTTCTCATTTGGTTCAGGACAAAGCCTTTGTTATCTAAGGCTTTTGTGTACTGCGGGTCAAGTCCTATGGCATTGTCTAATGCTTTCATTGCTTCGTAATAATTACCCAGTTTAGCATAAGCAATACCCTTGTAGTTCCATGATCTGGCATCCTTTCGCTCGATCCTGATGGCTTTATCAAATGCTTCTATTGCTTCTTCATATCGTTCCATTATATAAAGGGTATATCCTTTATTGTACCAGGCAGTGGCAAATTGTGGTTCCAGCTCTGTGGCTTTATCATATGCTTGTATCGCTTCTTCGTATTTTCCCATATGATAAAGTGAGATGCCTTTGTTATACCAGGCAAAGCCATCCAGAGGATCGATTTCTATTACCTTGTCATATGCTTGTATCGCTTCTTCGTACTTTCCCATCTTACGAAGAGCAATTCCCTTTTCACTCCAGAATTCAACGTTATTGGGCTTAAGTTGCAGGGCTTTATCAAATGCCTGAATAGCCTCTTCGTTTTTTCCAGTTTCAGTAAGTGCAATACCTTTGCCAACCCAGGCATCGCCATTTTGCGGGTCCAACTCTATGGATGTATTGAATGCTTGTATCGCTTCGGTATATCTTCCTTCTTCAAGAAGGTCATTACCTTTCTCATTCCAATCGTCAGAATTATCAGTTCCGATACAGCCTGCACAGAAGATCATTATAACAACTAGACCCTGGATAACATATTTCATATTCACTACCATTTTTCCTCCAGATTTTGCCATTGCTTGTTGAAATGTAGAAGTTTTTGGGAATTAAGTTTTTCTATTTAGAACCAATGTTGATGACCCATGATTCTAAAGCCCTTTTTATATTCTCTCCATTCAATTCCTTTCATAGACTTTGCATCTGTTTTGAACTAATGACTAATTATAATATACAACTAAACATATATAATTTTGATCAGGTCTATAGGAATTTATTATTTCTCCTTGTATAACAATGTGATTCTTCTGGTAAGACTTCTGTGTACTCTCTGGCTATACTCGTCTATTATCTTGAATCCCGCATCTTTTGCAAATCTGGTTATATCCATTTCTGAGACCACCACAGCAAGCTTACCTTTTCGAAGCAATCTGTACATTTCTCTGAAGGAGCCATCATAAAGATGGTGCAGGGATTCAGCTCTGATGGCTGCAGACCTTCCATAGGGAGGATCTGTGACTATGGCATCCACACATTCATCTCTAAGCGGGACCATACATGCGTCACCTGCTATAATATTAGAATGGCCACCAAATACCTGCAGATTCATCTGTGCACCTGAAGCGATCATAGAGCGCACTTCAATGCCTATTACCCTGGCACCTATCAGAGCACCTTCCACCAGAATACCTGCTGTGCCGCAGAAAGGGTCAAACAGAACTTCATCAGCCTTCACTTTTGATATATTTACAAGGGCTCTGGCTATCCTGGGCATAAGCACGCCAGGGTAGAAGAAAGGTTTTTTGTGAGGCAATCTTTCTTCATAAGCACTCCTGTCCACAGCTGCTACTACAGGGCCAAATATGCATTTTTGTCCCAGTAGCAATCTGAATTGTACATCAGGTGTCTTGAGATCTGCCCTAAATCCTTTCCTGAAAATTTTGCCGCCAACGTGTCCTTCTATGAACTCTCTTTCAAAATCACAATAATGCTTGATCTTCCTTGCACGCACCACGAATGTCTTACCAGGAGCAAGATGATCTGAATAATCAATATCTTCTGCCATCTCCAATATATTCTTTGCTGCAGTTTCACACATGCCTGCAACCCGTATTATATGGTGGGACATGGCAAGCCGCTCTGCTACGTACAACAAATGAGGTTCTATCTCATTCACAGTACCATTAATTTCTACGATCAGGCATTGATCAAGTATCTCTTGTTCTTTGAAGTCAAGTCCTGCTATTTCCATGCAGGCATATGCTTCCATAACCGGGAGGGAGTCGTGCTCCCCAGAAAGTTCAAATGCGTACAGCATAGCAGTTGCATAGAGAATCCCTTTGGTATTAAAAGGCTGCTATCATGATCATTCAAAAGTTGCGGTGTGGAGCAACTTGTCTAAAATATCCAAAGCAAAGAACTATTTACTATGACAATATTGGAATCTCCTGATGTCAAAGCCCCTTTATCTTGGTGAAATGCTGCTGCACTGGTGCAGGAATTGTAACGTACCTGTACTGGGAAAGGAATGTGCATGTGGCAGTCGTGCAGAATCAGTGACCGTAACACCTCCTGGTGACATACGTCCGGCATTCGGATACGATATAGAACTTATAAATTCGGTTTCCATGCTGCAGTTCAATGCTCCTCTTATAGCCGATGAGAGGCTGGTGGTGCTGAACAAGGCTCCTTATGATGACCGCATGGACGAGATCATCGTTGATGGAGAGATATTAGGAAGCATCAGATTTGAGCTTGATACTCTGAAATGGGTACTTCTCTTGCGTGTGGAAGGCGCAAGGCGTCTTTTTCAAACCAATACCTTGTCTTCTCTGAAAGGCTGGGTTGTTCTGGAGCAGGGTGCAGTAGCGTTCATACTGGGTGGTGCCAACCTGCTGGCTCCGGGAGTGCTGGATGCAGATCCCGGTATTCAGGAAAAGGATGAAGTGGTAATCCTTGATCCCAATGGCCAGGTAGTAGCTACCGGCAGGGCTCGTATGAGCGGTGAACGAATGAGCGAGCGCCCCAAGGGAGTGGCAGTAAAGGTAAGGGACAAGGAAGAACCATGTAAGGTGTTTGTACCACAGGGTGGACAAACCTGGAAAGAAGTCATCGATGCCAATAAGCATTTCATGGAAGAGTTCATAGGACGTTCTCATAAGTTTATCAATAATGTTGCTTCAAGCATGACAAAAAGAGTGACTGTTTCATATTCCGGCGGTAAGGACAGCCTTGTTGTGCTACAGCTTGTAAGCGAGTGTCTTGAAGATTTTGATATCCTTTTCGCTGACACTGGTATAGAATTCCCGGAGACGGTAAGTAATGCACTGGAAGTCTCCCAGTTATACGGCAAACCTCTCAGGTCCATCAGTTCAGGCAACGCTTTCTGGGGATCAGTTGATAGTTTTGGTCCACCCAGCGTGGAGATGCGCTGGTGCTGCAAGGTCTGCAAATTGGGTCCCATCACTCAGCTTATCGAAGGGAACTATGAAGAGGGCTGTCTTACATTCATCGGACAGCGTAAGTACGAATCAGACACCAGGGCAAAAAGTGAAAGGGTCTGGAAGAATCCTTGGGTGGGGAACCAGATAGGTGCTGCTCCAATACAGGACTGGACAGCCATGCACGTCTGGCTGTATATTTTCATGCATGGTCTTCCCTATAATCCTCTTTACAAAAAAGGGTTTGATAGGATAGGATGCTGGCTTTGTCCTTCCTGCTCTGTTGCTGATCTGCACAGGCTCAGGGCAACACATCCGGAGTTTGCTTCAAAGCTGGAAAATTACCTCTTGGGCTATGCCCAGAGGTCCGGACTTTCTCCGGAGTGGGTTGAACATGGGATGTGGAGGTGGAAAAAATTGCCACCAAGACTTCAGGAGATTGCAAAAGCCAAGGGCATTCTCACGACCCCTAAGGTTGAGATCAATGGTAAATTTGATTTCACGGTAACATCCGGCTATCGTCCCTGCAAGCAGGGCGGTGTGTCAGCAGAAGGTAGTTTTGCTACACCTCTTGATATGGAAACAATAGAGTCTTCAGGGATGCTTGACGCTGTAGGCAAAGTGGCTTTCATGGAAGGGGTTGCTTCTGTATTCCAGGGCGAGGACAGTGCCCAGGTCTTTGCTGCCGGGACAGTAACAGTCCGTAGTGATAATGAAAAGCATGTTCTCCAGTTGATAAGGTCAGTGGAGATATCCATAAAGAGAGCTCTTCGTTGCAGTGGATGTGGTGTATGTGTGGGCAAGTGTCCGCATGATGTAATTAAGATGAAAAAGAATATTGCTGTAATTGGTGAGGGTTGTATACACTGTGGGAAGTGTATAGAAGTTTGTCCGGTAGTGAAATTTGGATAAATTCAATTAGGTGTGCTTTCAACTTTTTTCCAACCAGAACATTTATACATGATATACGCTAACCTTTTACGGTGATTTTTTTTGGTAAAAAGGGCACTGCTAAGCGTTTCTGACAAGGCCGGAATTGTAGAATTTGCGCGGGGGCTTGCAACCCTTGGTGTGGAATTGCTATCTACCGGTGGTACGGCACGGATCCTGCGAGATTCGGGGATCGAAGTGAAGGATGTTTCAGAAGTAACAGGTTTTCCTGAAATGATGGATGGCAGGGTCAAAACATTGCATCCCAAGATACATGGTGCCATATTGTGTGACAGGCATAATCCGGACCATATGGACCAGGCATATAATGCAGGCATAGAGCTTATTGATCTGGTTGCCGTAAATCTCTATCCTTTTGAGATCACAGTGACAAAAGAAGGTGTTTTATTGGAGGAGGCCATCGAGAACATCGACATCGGTGGTCCGACCCTTTTGCGTGCAGCGGCCAAAAACTTTCATTCTGTAACGGTTGTATCTGATCCCGTGGATTATGGGCATGTGCTCAAAGAGATCAGATCAACAGGTGTAGTTGCCGAGAAAACTCGCAAACAACTTGCCTTAAAAGCTTTCAGGCACACCGCATGCTATGATGCAACGATAGATACATACCTGAGCAGGGAAATAGCTTCAGAAGAGGTTATACATCTGAACTTTGTTGGCGGTATGGACCTGCGTTATGGTGAGAACTGGCATCAAAAAGCTAAGTTCTTCAAAGAGCCCGGAGTACAAGGCCCATCCCTTGCAAATGCACGACAGCTACATGGAAAAGACCTATCTTACAACAATTATGTAGATGCTGATAACGCATTGCTGACCATAAAAGACCTTCATGCTGAAAAACCTGCAGTTGTTATTGTAAAACACAATAATCCATGCGGATTAGCCACTGGCGACACTCTTCTGCAGGCTCTGAGCGCTGCATGGGATGGAGATCCCATCTCTGCATACGGAAGTATCGTTTGCAGTAACAAAGTATTTGATCTGCCGTCAGCAGAGTTCCTGGAAGGCAAGTTCATAGAAATTATCCTGGCCCCGGGTTTTGACCACGATGCACTTGAGTACCTTAAGAAAAAGAGCTCTAATCTGCGTTTGCTTGAACTGCCGCAATTGAATGATGCTTTTGATTTTGATCATACGTACAAGTATGTAGTAGGTGGTTTGTTAAAACAGTCCAGGGATATAGGTTTGTATGAAAAATGGGACTCTGTGACCGAAAAGAAGTTCCCTGAGTCGATGCGCCCTCTTTCCGAGTTCTGCATAAGCGCCTGCAAGAGCACAAAATCCAATTCTATTACCCTTGCTTATGAGTACCAGAAAGGTTGTTATATGATGCTTGCTATGGGTGCAGGTCAACCCAACAGGGTAGACTCCATCAGAAAACTGGCTGCTACTAAAGCCAGAGAGAACCTAAGGGTAATATACGAAAGGGAAGTTCCGAACGAGGATTTCGATGAATATTGTAAGAAAGTGCTTTCAAAATGTGTAATGGCTTCAGATGCTTTTTTCCCCTTCGATGACAGCATAGTTCATGCGGCTGAGAATGGGATCATGTATATAGTTTCCCCAGGTGGTTCCATCAGAGATCAAGAAGTCATAAGCACTGCAAACAAGCTAGGAGTATCTCTTGTATTCACTGGCATGCGCCACTTCCTGCATTGATATTCTCCTTTTATTTTTTTTAGATGCACTGGATCCACTTATCTATCTAATTTCGGATGATATGTTTATAACTAATATTGATTATTGAATGTATGAGTAGTATACGGTTGCTGAATGCAGTGCGTGTTTCAAATTTATATCTCTGGGTAAATTACTAGTGGTTACTATGAAATCTAAAGGTTTGTTGAGTTTGCTCACTTTCTCGGAAAAAAGAAGAGATCTGCTCCTATTTCTTCTGGAGCACCCCTCTAGTCTTTCCAACATACGTAAAAAGTTCGATGTATCTTCCCCGGAGATCGCACCAAGGATAAGGGAGATGGAATCTGCTAACCTTATGTACAAAGACCCTTTCACCAAGATGTATACACTTACAACTACAGGAAGGATCATTGCCAAATCTTTCAAACCTTTTGTTGATATGGTGGGCCTTATCGAGAAAAATGAGGACTTTTGGAACGATCATGACCTATCCGGCATACCTTATCATTTACTTGATAGGTTAGCTGATCTTAAAGACTGTGTTTTTTATGTGGACAGGTTTGAGAATATTTATGATTCTCATAAAACATTTACCGACAATATAGCGCACTCAAGCGTGATCAAAGGTGTTTCTCCCATTTTCTTCCCTTCTTATCCAGATTTTTTCGCACAGCTTGCACTAAAAGATGTTCCCACCTCTCTTATTCTCACAAAGAGTGTTTTTGATAAGGTCACAAATGAACACGATGAGAACATGAGGGCATATTGTGCTGCCAAATACACTGAACTCTATCTTCTTGACAGTTCCAAGGTCGCTTTTGTGGTGACAGATGTTTTCTTTTCCTTGTCTCTGTTCTTTAAATCAGGCAATTACGATCCTCGTACGGATCTCATTTGCTTTGATGAAAAGGGTATTCAATGGGGAAATGATCTATTCGAATACTACCTGTCACAAGCAAAAAAAATATGAAGTATCTCTTCATGCCATATTTCCAATTACTGATCTTAGGTACACGATAGACCCTGCTTCACCATCAACGAGAAAGAGTCTTTCAATTTTTCCCCTTATATCTTCTTTTTGCCGGTTATGCGTGAGTCTGAGTATATACAATAACCCTATACAGAAACTATACATTACAATTACAGGCTCGAATGCAAGCAAGCTCATTATTATGGCGGATGCTAGCAGTGAATGAGATATGATGTGTAATCCTAGTAATAATATGCGGGTATTCTTTTCTCCAAAGCTTACAGGAAGGGTTTTGATGCCTGCCATCAAGTCTCCTTTTACGTCCTTAAAGTCGTAGATAGCTGAATTAATGAAGAGTTTAGACCCATAATAAAAGAATACCAAGAGCACAGGCAGAGGATTCTCTATCCCGGTTCCGGCTATGCCTGCAATGAAAGTGCCCCATGTCAGCCCAACTACAAGATTCTTGATCCCTAGGCCGCCTTTTAGTTTAAGGTTCAGTTTTCCAAACTTCAATCCTTTACTGTACAGGTATCCAGTTACAAGCGGCATCAAAGCCAAAAGGAGTAAACCACTGGTGCTCAGGACGTAACAACCCGATACAAATGTAGCCAGAGAAGCAAACAATGCCAGCTTTTTGTTGGCCCCTTTTAGTTCGGATCTGTTTATACTGTCTTCAGTTGATCCAAGTGCACGATCTAGAGTATATACTGCGTACACAATGAGCCCTCCTGCCATGCAGTTCAATACGCTTATCTGTGCCAGGAGCAGGAGAGATGCTATATATATACGTAAAGATCCTGATATTGATACCAATAAAGAGCTTTTCAGCAGGTTTATTGTTGGCAAAAGATCTTTGCAGTATTCTTTATATGTATCTAGAATTATCTTTCGGGTATAATTGTATTGTAAACTGTTACTTGCGCTCATACACAAGTAAGTTTGACTACCTTAGCATTATTAGTAACTCAGTATACTTTTATATGAATGATTTACTTTGTAATTCCAAGTAATTTTTGACAGCCGATATTGATTATTATTTATTGTTATAATTATATTGTAACTACATAAATTGTACGCGTTGATCGATTTTGTCCAATTTTTCCTTCTAATCTGATCCGTATATTATTCCTTCTTGTCTAACTATGTCTCTATACATTGATCTGTTACTTGTGATAATATTGATCGTAAAACAAGTTTACCTTCTTTCGTCAAGTCCTTAACTCTGGATCACTATAAAGACAGAGTATTTAATACACATCAGTGACGTTTACCTTTGCATGACACTACCTAAAAAACCTTTAGTGCTTATGATCCTTGATGGATGGGGCTATGATCCCGATCCTAACGGTAATGCTGTGCAGGCTGCCAAGACACCAGTTCTTGACTCCCTTCTGGAGAAATACCCTTCCACTTTTCTGGAGGCTTCAGGGGAAAGCGTTGGTCTTCCTGCAGGTCAGATGGGCAATTCTGAGGTAGGACACCTTAACATTGGTGCAGGAAGAATCGTGTATCAGGATCTGACACGCATTAACAGATCTATTGAAAGTGGTGAGATCTATAGTAATCCAGTACTTCTTGAGGCGACACGGAATGTAAAGAGGCATGGCTCAAACCTACATCTTATGGGTCTTTTCTCATATGGGGGAGTGCATAGTCATCTGAAACATCTGAAAAGCTTGATCGAGTTTGCTGGAGATCAGGGACTTCCAAAGGTCTACGTCCATGCTTTTCTTGATGGCAGGGATGTGCCTCCCAGACAAGCACTTTACGATATGGCAGAGTTCCAGCAAATGTATTCCAAAAAAGGAAATGCTATCATTGCTACTGTTTCAGGGCGATACTATGCTATGGACAGGGATAAGCGCTGGGATAGGATAAAACTTGCTTATGATGCATTGGTCCTAGGCGAAGGCTTGAAGTCTGAAGGTCCTGTTTCTGCCATCCAGGAGGCATATGGCAGAGGTGAAAATGACGAGTTTGTCAAACCTACGGTCATCACTGACAAAGAGGGTCAGCCTCTTACAACTATCAAAGACAATGATTCAGTGATATTTTTCAATTTCAGGCCGGACAGGGCACGTCAGCTGACCTACTCTTTTGTAAATGAATGTTTTGAGGGGTTTGAAAGAAATGTTTTCCCCCATGTCCATTATGTATGCATGTCCGAATATGATGAAAAATTGGATGTTCCACTTGTCTTTCCAACAGAACGCATTGAGAATACATTAGGACAGGTGCTTAGTAAGCATGGTCTCAAGCAGTTAAGGATAGCTGAGACTGAAAAATATGCACATGTTACTTTCTTCCTGAACGGAGGTGTAGAGGAGCAGAATCCCGGAGAGGAAAGGTTATTGATCCCTTCTCCTAAAGTGGCTACTTATGACCTCAAACCACAAATGAGTGCTTTTGAGGTTACTGATGCACTTGTGGAACATATAAGGTCAGGGTCATACGATGTCATAATAGTGAATTATGCGAATATGGATATGGTGGGTCATACAGGTTTCTTTGACGCTGCCGTAGAGGCAGTACAAACCGTTGATACCTGCGTGGGCAGAGTGGTGGCTGCTGTAATGGGAGCAGGTGGTTCTGTTATTATTACTGCTGACCATGGCAACGCTGAGAAGATGACAGATTTCGCTTCAGGTGCTACACATACAGCTCATACCTCTAATCCTGTACGTTGTATCTATGTTTGCAATGAACCCGGTTTACAGCTTTGTAAAGGGAAGTTATCTGACATTGCACCTACTATGCTTGAGATCCTGGGTATCCAGCAACCAATGGAAATGACAGGCAGACCGCTTCTAAAAAAGTGATCAGAACCATTGGTCCAGGGTTCTCTGTCCTGGTCCGCTGATCGTTTCCAGCCTTTCACAGGCTTTAATGACCCTGTCTTTTGAAAAATCATGCTCTTGGCAAAGGAATGTAATAATTGCATCGGTATCGGGTTTTTTCCATTTGAGGGTGTAGTCATCGGTTACAGAAGGGTTTAAAAAAATATTTTTTATCTCCTGCACATTCTCTATTTTTTGCCCTACAGCAAGCAACACTTTTTCTATATTGTCGTGCTCTTTTATAAGTTTCAGTGCTTTTTTTGGGCCTATCTTTTCAAGGCCCTGGTTGTAATCGGTACCTACGCATATTGCAATATCTATAAGTTGTGAGTGATCGATCCCAAGTTCTGCCAAGCTTTCCTCGATTTTAATTATCTCTGGTCTAACTTCCACAAATATGTTCTTCTTCGGCAGTTTGCGCTTACCTGTAATTGTAAGGTTCCTTACGACCAGGGGTGCTCCGAACAGTATAGAATCGTAATCCTGTGAAGCAATATAGTTCGCATCTCCTCTTTTCACCATGTGGGCAGCTTGTGCCTCTCCTTCCGAAGGGGCATCAACCCAGGGAATGCCCATGGCCAAGAGTAACCGTCTGGAATCATCTGCTATCTCCTGGGTGACCCTTGAGGAAGCCTGTGCATACATATATGCTTCTTCTGCCAGTCCCTTTTCCTTTGCTTCTTCCCATTTTATCGTTGCGTTCTCTCTGTCAGCCATTCGCTTCTCTATGGTCCGATCTTTGAGATATGATGGTTTTCCATCAAAAACAAATACTGGCTTGATCCCTTCTTCCATAAGGCTGGTCATACGGTATAGGATACCTGAAAGATGAGAGGTTGTGTTTCCTCTGGAGTCCTTAAGCGGCGTACCATCTCTTTGCCTTATTATACTAAGGAATTGATAAAGCGTGTTGTATGCATCTATAGCTACAACTTTATGGGACAATTCGGATATTTCGATTTGCTGTTTTTTCAGGAGTTCTCCAATATCTGTTCCCATAAAACAGGATAGTTGTCAGATATTCTTAGTTGTTTCGCTAGTATCCAGTCGCACATCTATGACCGAATCATCAGATGCATCGATCTTTCCTATCTTTAGGATATTTCCGACCCTTTCAACAAGGTCTGCTTTTGTTATCTGAACCTGATGTCCGTCCCCATCAGAACTTCTGTTCTTATGTACGATCAGTAACTTCTGTCCACTGATTTCATTGCCTATTTTAGATATGACATTCTTGACGACTTGCTCGAAATCAGAATATATCATTATTTCGGAGTATTTTCCAGCTTTTTTGATAATACCAATCGGTTCCAGATGAATGCGCATATACGCACCTCTTTACAGAATAAGACTTTAGATCACTCATCATACGTAAGCACCTGTTTATATCATTTTCGCATTGTTCGGGAAATAACTGGTATTCTATAGGAACAATATTACACCAGGCTTCATCTGTACCTTTTGCTATCAAGGGTTTCCAGAGCTTCGTCTACCCTGCCGATCACTTCGTCCATTTTTCTATCCATGTTGCTCTCTATGCTCTGTACATTGATCCTCAGGGACCTTTCCTTCACATCGATCATGCTTTCCATTTTGCGCATGCGTATGTCAACTGAGAGGATCATAGCTGCCAGAGCGCCTACCATAACTATTGCTGCGAGTATTATAAGAGAATTCGCAGGGTCATATTTAAATCTTCCAAGCCATTCGTACGTAAGTACAAAAGATGATACAACCATCACTATGGAAAAAACAATATCTCTTGTTTCCATCATCGACCCTCATAAAATAGAATTTGGATTGCTTTTTTATTACTTTTCTTTAAAGGATATAAACCAATAGATTGACTTTGTAGAAAAGCCTTTTCAATCATTTTAAGGCTATAAATTACGTTCTTTTTGTTCATGCTCTTTCTGTGTCTTTTTTAAGTATCATCTCTCTATTTGTATATATGCTTTTTATATATTATACCTTATTAAATATAAATATATACTATAAATGAGTATATTAAAACGGTGGTATCGATGGACAACCTCGTTTCAACAAAGTACGTAGTAGTGGTACTGGTATATCTCCTAATGCTGCTAGCAGCCGGTCTCATGGCTGGTCTTATTGTTGTAGAGTGATAAATGCCTGTTTTTTGACATGTTTACATGGAATGTTATTTAAGTACCCCTTTATAATTTATCATATAAGGGGGTACCCGCTTGAGTATAAAGGATCTCATTAACGTCTGGGTTATAAAGACCGGCTATTCCGGCAGGCAGGCACGGGAATGTCTTAAGAAAAATGTTATTTCTTTTGACGTGGAACTACATATACTTGAGGAATTTGCAGAAGATCTGAAGTCTTCTTCAAATCCAATAATTATGCAAGATCGGTACAGGTTGCTTGATCAAAAATATGATGATTTTACCAACAATCTGGCCAGTGAGCTAGAGAACAGTCTGGAAGACCTCAATTACTTTTCCGGTTCTCCTTTGAGGGATGAAAAGATCTCCCGATTAAAAGAAATGCTTGAAGATATGAACCAGGAATTATCTGGCTTTCACAAAGTTATGGACAAATTTGATGAATTTGAAAGAATAGAGTATCTAAAAACAGCCATTCATGATAAGCTATGTTCCATTGCGCATTCCAAACTTGAAACATGGGCTTCTGATATGGCAAGGTTCTCAATAAGTATCCTTACAGGTGATATTGTGGTAATACCTCTTCCTGAAAAAGGTCTTTTTGCAATCGGCAGGGTCATGGGTGGGTATGAATACAATAGTACGGACATATATACCCGGCATTTTCACAATGTAGAATGGTTGAATATGCAAGTCCCATTCCCCGAACTTAAGGAAGAGCTTAATGGTTCTTCATCAGTTTTTCTTCTTACAGGGGATGCAAGGGAAAAAATACTTGATATGCTCGTTTCTAAAAGAATCCGTCAGAGTGAATTAATATGATGTGAAAAATTGGACCAAGCTGCATTTAGAGAATATTACGAGCAGGTTATTGACCACAAGGAATATACCCAGAAGGCTGACAGCACTTCTGGTTGCTAACCATATATAATTTTTCCATACAGATCCAGTACTCATTATAGTGAGATAGTACCAATAAATTATCCCAATGAACACGACCTTCATTATGAGCATTGACCAAATACCGAATTCATCCATCAGGATGGCAAGGAATGGATTTTCCTCAAATCCATGATCTAATGCATGATATGTGGTGATGAAATCTCCTAATACATAGAATAGGACTATGTGCTTAATATCTCCAAGAAACTGTGTAAAGGGATCAGATCCTGCCACCAAGATGTTTTTCAGCACCATATGTCCAGATGCTCATGAACCAGTATATATTCAAAATGTATACAATTCGTATCCTCATGTACATGCAATGTCGGATGCTGTTTATATCCCTTGATATCATATACTGAGCCCATCGAAAAGATAAGACAATTGTTTTGTACTATTAATAACAATGCTTATAGCATGACAGAGAGGATGAAGAACATGGATATGACAGATTTGCTGGCCAAGCACAAAGCAGATGGTTTCATGATCGTGGGTAATGTCGATAATGCTGATTTCTACTACGCCACAAATTTCTTCGTCTCAGATAAATACACCTATATACAAACATCGGGTTCAAAAGAGCTATTAGTAGTCTCAGAAATGGAAAAAGGCCGTGCTGAGCTCGAGTCCAGGATTACCGATATACGTACGTTGCAAGATTATAACTACAGAGAGAAACTAAAGCAAAGAGGCGACCCATATCAGGCTTATGTAGATTGCATAGCTGAGATATTACAAAAAGAAGGTATCCGAAAATTAGGAGTCCCAAGGGATTTTCCTTATCACACGGCTCAGGCTCTGAAAGAGGAGGGCTTTACTATTGTTGATATGGAAAGTCCTTTCAGAAAATTGAGGTCGCTCAAAAGGGAAGACGAAATAGGACATATCAGGTATGCCCAAAAAGCTTGTGAAAAAGCCATGGCTGCAGCTATTGATCTTATTCATAGGTCTGAGATAGTCGATGGTAAACTTCTTTTCCGGGGTTTTGAACTCACTGCAGACGACGTTCGCAGGGAGATAGACCTTGCATTACTGGATTCAGGTTGTGAGGCAGTGGGCACTATTGTTGCTGGCGGTAAAAAAGCTGCCAATCCTCATTGGGAAGGAGAAGGCCCACTCAAGCCAAACGAGTCTATTGTTATTGATATATTTCCTCGCAGCAAAAAACACCGTTATTTTGCCGATATGAGCCGCACAGTCCTGAAAGGTGAAGCATCTGTCGAGCTTCAGAGAATGTATGATGCAGTTCTGGCAGCTCAGAAGGAAGCTATAGAAATGGTTAAGCCCGGCATACTCTGCAGTGACATACATGATCGTGTATGTGATGTACTAGAATCCCATGGGTTTAAAACAATACGTAGCGGTTCTAAAGTAGGTTTCATCCACTCTACAGGCCATGGAGTTGGTCTTGAGATCCATGAGGCACCATTTGTGGGAACTCAGGACATTCCTCTTGAGAAGGATAATGTCATTACCATTGAACCTGGTCTTTACTATCCGGATCAGGGGGGTATTCGAATAGAGGATATGTTTTTAGTGACAGAGGATGGTTGTGAGAATCTCACATCACTTGAGAAGAGATTTGTGATCTAATAATGTTATTAAGTTATCATTCGTAGGTGTTTTATGACAAGTATAATGCAGGATGATATTCTGGAGAAATATCTTAAGGCAGGCGAGATACTATCCAGGGTGAGAAGCGAAGCAAAGGATAGGGTCAAAGTGGGTGCAAGTCTGCTTGAAGTAGCGGAGTTCGTGGAAAACAGGACCATAGAGCTCGGAGCCGATGGTTCAGCGTTCCCATGTAATATCTCACGGAATGATGAAGCTGCCCACGCCACACCAATGGCAGATGATGAGTCGGTTTTTGGAGAAGATGTGGTGAAGCTGGATATCGGGGTTCACGTGGATGGCTATATTGCTGACTCTGCCATCACAGTGGATCTCACAGGCAAGCATGGGGATCTCGTCAAAGCCTCAGAAGCTGCCCTTTATGCTGCTATAGATACTGTAAAAAGTGGGGTTAATACCGCACAGCTGGGTTCTGTGATCGAAGACACTATTGTAGATCTTGGTTTCAGGCCAATAGTCAATCTGACAGGCCATGGGGTTGCCAGGTATATTGCCCATACTCATCCCAGCATACCCAACCGTCGTATTGATCACGGTTCTGTGCTCACCGCCGGAGATGTGATAGCTATCGAACCCTTTGCTACTGATGGTGCGGGAAAAATAATAGATGGTTCATGGGCAGAGATATTCAGTGTCATAGGGAACAAACCTGTGCGTCTGCCAGCTGCCCGTAATCTTCTGAAAGAGATAGAACCGTATCGGATGTTGCCATTCGCCAAGAGGTGGCTCAAGACCGAAAAACTTGACTTTGCTCTTATGCAGCTTGCTAAATCAGGTGTGATCACTTCTTATCCGGTACTCAAGGAAGTTGCGGGCGGTCTTGTATCCCAGGCAGAACATACGCTGATCGTTACAGAGGACGGTTGTCAGGTGACCACTCTTTAATGAGGGATAGGTTGAAAGCTCCACTTTTAGCATTTTCATTGTTTTTTTTGTTTATGATACTTCCAGTGAACGCAACCTTCACCTGGGAAAACAATATTACTGTTGGATATGAAGAGGTCCAATGGATATATACGGAAACCTATGATGAAGCCAATTCTATCATCTACAAAGACTACGTCGATGTGTCGGTGGGTAACCGGGATGGCTTCATAAATGCCTGGGAGGTTCTTAAAACTGATGTGAATACCAGATCTGCCCTACAAAATTCTATCATTGAGCAGATGGATGTAATTGTGAATGGCTCTTCTGAAAACATCGTGCTAACAGATGTAAATTCTCGGATGTCCCCTGAATTGTTGGGTCCGGTAATGCAGGCAGAGGTTATTACGAATATCTACACGACCAATTACCGCGTTTTATATCCTTTTTTAGAAGCTGGGGACAGCAATATATGTTTCATTGGTGAAAAAAACACTCCTATAGTTATCAATATGCCTAAGGGGATATCTGTGAATTCTACTGAGGGTATCGATAATGTATCTGTCAGCAACAATGGACAGGTTGTAAAGGTCGCGGGTAGTTTTGATTCAACTGGAAAAGCAACAGTTCATTTCCACTTGGAGGAGGCTGAAGATATCGTTGCCTCAGTCCCGGAAGTCACTGAAGAGGGTCTTTCAGGTGAAGGAAGGATATTGGGGGATGAGCCATATCATGATTTCTCTCTTGCTGGAAGGATATTCCCTTCTTTAAGGATATGCAATCCCGACAGTGCTTAAATAAAGGATATACTCTTTATAATCCATTTAATTAATGTTGAGGCAATAGAAGATGATGATCGAACAGATAAAACTAAAAAGAGGTATTGCTATAGGTCTGAACATTGAAATGCAGCATGCATCTTTGCTTGTGGTGAAAGCTGATTTGGGATTCGTGATGTGTGGTTATCTGGATATGGCCACAGCTGAGAAGCTGGGAGATGTGGCTGCACGGGTTTCAGGGGTCAGCACATTTGAAGATGTTCTCGCTGCAGAGGTCAGGTCAGTAACCCCTAAAGCTAAAGAACTTGGCATTGCAGTGGGCATGAAGGCTGTGGATGCCTTGGAGCTAATGTTCTGAGCTTATACCAATATTCTTATTACTCTTTATTATCTCAACATGTTAACACTTGCATAGGATTAAATACTCTTAATATATTCTTAAATTAAAAATATTTTTGATCTTAAGAGGGGATATTACTTTGAGTTCGGAAAAAGGTTTCTTAAAGACTTATGCTCCAATCTTTGCTATGGCCGGCATCATATTAGCTGTCCAGTTTCTATCTTTGTTGCTGGCACAACCTATGAATGCCGAAGGTATGCAGGCTTTTGAGGACCCCGACTCCACAGCCAATAGTTTGTACTACGTCGTGATCATCCTTGTGTTCACTTTCTTCCTGCTCGTAGCACTGAAGAAGAATATGCAATGGGTCATTCAGCTTGTAATACTACTTGCAGTGGCTTCTACGGTATATTATGTGTTCATAGCTCTATTATCGCTGCTGACGGACTCGAGCACGGCAATAAATGCTGTTTCTTTGTTCATGGCAATAGTTCTTACTGTTCTGCTGTACAAGTTTCCGGAGTGGTATGTGATAAACACTATTGGCTTGATCATAGGAGCAGGTGCGAGCGCCATCTTCGGCATTTCCCTTTCAATCATCCCGGTACTTGTTCTGCTATCACTTCTCGCTATCTATGATGCTATCTCCGTCTACAAGACAAAGCACATGATAGACCTTGCTGAAGGTGTTATGGACCTGCGGTTACCCATACTTTTCATTATTCCGAAGAAACTGAACTATTCCTTTATCAAGGACACTTTTAAGAAAGAAGACGGCGAAGAAAGAGAAGCTTTTTTCATGGGTCTGGGTGATGCAGTAATGCCTACCATTCTGGTAGTTTCTGCTAATGTTTTCCTGGATTCACCTTTGAAATATATGGGCATTTCATATCCTTCCATAGGTGCCATGATCGGAACACTAATAGGATACGCTGCTCTTATGGTATTCGTAATGAAAGGGAAACCACAGGCAGGCTTGCCATTCCTTAACACAGGTGTTATACTTGGATACGTAGCAGGTGTACTGATCACAGGTGGTTCTTTCTATTAAAAAATTTTAAGACCCATCATCTCTGCTCTGGCAGTTCAGAATTAAAATTACAGAACA
The DNA here is from genome assembly GCF_002067275.1 of Methanomethylovorans sp. PtaU1.Bin093. Taxonomy (GTDB): domain Archaea; phylum Halobacteriota; class Methanosarcinia; order Methanosarcinales; family Methanosarcinaceae; genus Methanomethylovorans. Next base: position 65,150 of record NZ_MVQX01000054.1, read on the forward strand.
TACAAGAGGGGTCCTTTCCTTCTTCAGTAGACGCAAACTCAGAATCTATGGCACGGGTACCCTCCGCAAGTATGGAAGCATTGGCTACGGTACTGCTGATAAGGATCGTATCGAATATCTCTTCCCTGCTCACCCCAAGTCTTTTAGCTGCCCTTATGTGGGTTTTAAGACAATGACCGCACTTGAGGGCAGAGGCAACAGCAATACTGATAAGTTCCACGGTCTTTGGGTCCATGCGCTTGAACTCACGCATAATGCTGTTCGTATATATCATTCTGGAGATAAAGAGTTCAGGCATATCTTTAATGAAATTCACTATGTACGGGACCTCTCCATACTGTTTCTTCATGTCCTCCAGCATTTTTTCAACGATTTCTTCCGGTTTTTCGTCAAGAAGTTCTTTGATCTTTTCGATTTCCACGTTGCACCTCACATCTCTATGCCCACTTCAGATTTCCTTTTAACCTTCACAAGTATGTAGTTCTTCATTTTTGAGGGTGTAATAGTTGCAACATCTCTAAGGCGGATATTATCCTGCAATTCCATATCTTCAACCTTCTTATGGAAATCAGCATAAGGGAGTTTAATGCGCAGTCCATCTAATTGCAGTGTGAGCGGCGCAGGGGTATATACGCTTTCTATCTCAGGGATCTGTTCCTGTACCTCTTTCATGATCCTTGCAGGCAGGACGGCAAGTGGGTCCCTGGCAATATCCTCTCTCATTTTTTCCACGATCATCCCCACTTTCTCACTCATAACATCCAGGCCCTCCAGTTCATCACTGTGCCTTAGCCTGTGAGCGACCCTGCCGATGTTCCCTATGTACATATCGGCACCAGGCACTTCTTCAGTCTTTAGGTCCGGCCCTCCTGTGGCAACGATGGGTATCTTTATACCTTCAAAGAGTTTAGGTTTCTTATTGATTATACAATCCCGGAAGGTACCAAAAGAGAACAGGGCAATATCATGCTCATTTATTAGTCTTCTTTCATAATCTGCAGAAAGTGCAACTCTTCTTCCCATGCCTCTGGCAAGTCCTATCATTGTGGTGTTAGCGCCTCCACGCCTGAGGAATTCAGCTATATCACAGGCAGAATGCGGCAGATGATGAGACGCAAGCGTAGGTGAAACAACGGCTATTTCAGTTCCTGTAAGGGGAGCTCTGGATATCTTCCCAAGAAGATCTTTGGCAAGCTGCTCAATAAGGTGTACATCATCTCTGGGTACGAGCATCACAAGAGTAACCTCTGTGGCAGCCGGTGTTTTCTGGATGAGGTATCCTCCCAGGTCTTCCAACAGTTCCAATATAAGCGTATGCCTGTGTATTCCACCTTCATATATGTAAGGTTCAAGCACTGCTGCCAAGAGCCTATCCTCCCTTTATCTTTTCAAGCATTTGGTGTCCTTGCTGCACCCATTCTGGTTTCATGGCATCTTCGGATGCTACGAAAATAAATTCATTGCTGTTAAGTGAGTGATAACGTACCCTGAACCCTTCAGGAGTTCCTCTTATAGCCATTTCGACAAGCCTGGAAAGCAATGTACGTTTTGGGTCGAATATGGCCATTTCTTTTATGGTCTCTATCTCAGTGTCCATATTTTCCACGTTTACATTTATGGTCTTCCTGTCCTGTTGAATGACTTTTCCGCGTCCATATTTTACCCACAGTTTCTCCAACAGGTCAGGCAGGTACTTCTCATCTCGCAGGACTATCTGTATCTCATTCCTAGTGACAGCTCCAATGTTAACATCTGCAAAGTCCGATGTTTTTACCAACGGCGGGCTACCTCTCAGAATGATGGCCATCTGGAATAGTGAGTATTCAGGCGTTATGATAGCATATATCCTGCCAATAGAGTTGGCAAGACCAAGCTCCGAAATGACATCTGAGAGTATTGATCTGTAAGCTTCGGCCTCTTCAGGTATTTTAGTTTCCACCTTGAATATCTCCAGAGGCTCCATATTTCTTATCCCTCCACAAATCCCGATGCCAGCAATGCACTTCCCACAGCGCCTATGAGGTGGGAGTTCGGTGGCACAAGCACATCTATTTTAAGCAGACTGCTCAAGGCTTTTGGAACGCCTTCTATCAGTGAAGAACCACCCACGAGGATCAGTGGCTCTTTTACATCCACTTCCTGCAATTGCTGCTCAAAGATCTGTTCCACCACACTATGGCATGCCGCAGCAGCTACATCTTCCGGTCTTGATCCTTTCGCCAGTGAGTTTACAAGTGACTGGATACCAAAGACAATGCAGTAACTGTTCATATCGACCTTTTCCTGCATACCTTTTACAGCCAGTGCACCCAGTTCAGTAATATCGACACCAAGTCTCTTTGCTGTCATATCCAGAAAACGCCCGGATGCACCTGCACAGATACCACCCATGGTGAACATGCCCGGAATCCCATCTTCCACTGATATGGCCTTGTTATCCATTCCACCAATGTCTATAACGGTTGCAGAGCCCTTTTGCTTGTTTGCCAGGTACACCGCACCTTTGGAATTGACAGTGATCTCTTCCTGTACCAATTGCGCCTTAAAATGCTCTCCTACCAGGAACCTGCCATAGCCGGTGGTTCCAATAGCCTGGATATCTTCGGCCTTTACTCCAGCTTCTTCCAGTGCACGGTTGAAAGCTTCTGTGGCACTATCTATGACCTTTATAGTGGGCACCCAGCCTTGGCCAATGATCTTGTCATCTCTCATTATCACAGCTTTCGTGGTGGTCGAACCAGAATCTATACCCGCAGTAAGGCCAGTCTGTTTCTCTCGAGCCAGCAGATGTTTCCTTCTTGCGATGGTGGTAAGAGCTTCCATTCTTGTCATAAGGGTGGCTGCTGTTGTCCTTTCGGTGAATGAATAACTGATAACAGGAATGTTGGAATGCTTGTTTATATATCTCCTAACTTCGTTCCTTACAATAGCAGCTTCAGCACACCTGAAACATGATGTGATGAACACTCCATCCACATCTGCAATGCCTTCCACCACTGCCTGTGCTCTTGCCATCATCAGACGCAGATCAGGACTTGCAGCCTCTATCCCAAAATCCCTTCCTATAGTGTCAAGGGAAGCTATATCTATTTCCGGGAATACCAGTTTTGCATTGACACTGGAAGTCACTTTTTCCAGTTCACCCTGGACACCTGCGTATTCCGAACCGCATGAGACCAGTGCCACTTTTACTTGCTTCTCCGTGCTCATGATCTCTCCTCCGTTGAAAGTGATCTCAGGAACTCGGCTATCTTGTAGACAAACTCCTTACCTTCCTCTTCACTTCTGGGGTATTCTACTTCAAGGATAGGTATCTCTTTTTGGCGTATCAGATATTTGGTAAGCTCGTTCGTCCTGGCGCATCCCATGCACCCAAAGGCCATGGATGCCTCGTTCACGATGATGGCAGCTTCTGCTTCATCTATCATAGGTCCAACTATGGCCATCCTCCCCCTTACGCCTGCGGGCACCTCCACTGCTGCATACTTCAGACCCATTTTAGGCTCTTCAGCCGTTATGTTCAGAGGTGGAGAGTCCACTCCTACAGTATTTACTTTCTCTTTTATCTTTTCCATCATCGCAAGGGGCTTGTGGCCGAAGCGTTCTACAAGATCAGAAAGTATCAGGCTGTTGATAGGATAAATGATCACTTTTGCCATTATATTGCCTCATAAATTAGATTCAATGATCTCCTTCAGCTTCTTTACTTCTATTTTTTCAGCACGGTGTATCTCGGCGGGTGGAACATGTTTATCATAAGCATCAAGTGCTTTTCCGATCATGGGTAGCATCTGGACTTCCTCTCTCAGGTAATGGAATCCTGGTCTGGGTCCGCCACCCCTTACAGACCGACATCTTCTCTCATCCCCGGGGTGAAACCCACGCTCTTTCACAAAGATATGATTCCTGTCCATAGCTCTCAGTTCATCAACTACTCTATCCACAGCAGTCCTCGGACCAGTAACCATTGTTCCAAAACAAGTTTCTTTGATAGTTATGGATGTTTCTGATTCATATACTTTCATTGCGGCATCTATGGGCAGAACGCTGTCAGAACTTATTACCACAATTTTTGTGATAACATCTTCTTCATTATTCATGGGTCCCCCTCCCTGTTACGTTCGATGACATAGATCTTATCTCCTTCTTTGAAGTTCCGGAGCTTTTCGATGTCAAGGATACGCCCAATGATATTTGTACTTATGAACTTCTCTCCGGTAGGTCCGAAAAGGTCATCGTCCTTCGTTTTGACACCCACCATTCCCATACGCTTAGCCGCCTGGTTTGTAACACCTATCTCTCCGGACACAACCTTTTCCTTTGGTGTGTTCTCCGGCAGGATCTCCTTATATCTCTCTGCAGGTTTTTCAGCTTTGAAAATATAGGTATTCTCATACATCATTATCAAAGGCATAATTCCTACGGGCCTGAACTGCAGGCCAATGGCATGTCTGAAAAAGTCCAGGGTTATGGGTGCAGCATTGTCATACAACTCTATGCTAACTATCTTTGAGTCATCAACTCCTGTAGCCCTGACAGTACCTTCCCGAAGTATCTCAATGGTAGTATCGGGCTCCTGGGCCACAATTAGCGCCTCATCAGCGATATCCCCTTCTCTTATAAGTTTCACACTATATGGAGATAATTCCTCTTCAGCCTCGCGGAAACTCTTGCCATGCAGCATTATCTGTGCTGGTGTGGTATGTATCAAAAGCCGGTGTCCGACTTCTGCCATGTTCACAAGTTCCATACCCTGTTCCACGTGTCCGATCACCGAATGCAGAATGCTGGCTGTTCTGTCATCTGTGGAGATAAAAGCCTTTCCTGCTCCATATCCCACGGTGCGCAGGAATACACTCCCTCTCATTCGCGGTTCATAGTTTTCATATACAGGAAGCTCTCCAAGAAGAGCATGATCTGATATAAAAGAGCTGGAGACCATATCTACTTTGAAACTTCCATTCCTTATAACTGCAAAAAAATGTTCTGCTCCGTGGGGTGATTCCGCCGACATTGCCACATCCAGAAATGTGAATACTTTTTCCCCATCCTCGAGAGGAACCGTAAGATCAGTAGTAAGAAGATGTTCACCTGTTTGCTTCCATGATATCACAGGCTTTATCTCAATTATCCTGTCTTTCTTTTCCAAGTTGTCCAATACACTTTTTCCACTTACTACTCTTCCAAAGGAACCTTCCAGGGGGGCCCCATATTCTGCAGAATGTCTATCCTTAGTTATTATTAAGTGCGTATTATGAGGGTCTCCTCCACCCGCTGCAAAAAGAAGTTCATATTCTCTATATGTGCCTGCCTCTCTCTTGGGAACCATTTCACTTGCAAAGGGACCAAATGCCACTGCATCCCGGCTGATCCATCGCAGAGGTATATCCCTGTACTCTCTGAACTTATCTGCCCACTGTTTCTTCGAAGATGAATGCTTTTCAAAGAGTTCGATAACGAATTCCCCGGAGGTGGTAATTATCCGATATTCCACTACGTTTTCTTCTTGTTCGATCTCAGACCTTTTCAGTATTCCTACTGAAACACCTTCTTTATAAGGTGGGTCAGATACCCGGATGGCATCCCCAAGAGTAGCTCTTTCAGGCAACTTTATTTCAATTCCGTTGACCTCTACGGTTATTTCGCCATCCACATCTAACACCTCTTTGAATACTTCTCTATCGGTCCGCGTTAGCTTCGATCCTTTCGGTTTCGGTAAGCTGTGCGATCACTTTCCCTGGCTCCCCTATGTCCACCATCTCTCCATTTCTCATAAGGGCTACCCTGTCACATATCTCTTCCAGAAAGTCCATGTCATGGGATACGATCACAAATGTATTACCAAGTTCTTCCCTCGCTTTGAGAATGGACCTTGTGACATCTTTTTTAGTAATTGGGTCCATTGTACCTGTTGGTTCATCCATTACTATTATATTTGGCTCCTTCATTAATATCTGGGCAAGTGCCACCCTGTGCCTCTCTCCTTCGCTAAGCTCGTCAGGCATCTTGGATAATATCGATCTTGCCTTTTCTTCTGTGAAACCGGTGCTTTTCAAAGTGATGATCGCCTTTCTTACTGCCAGTTCATAAGGCAGGTCAATACCGATAGACTCAGTAAGATTATCTATTATGTTGCGGTGGGTGTAAAGACTGTATTCCTGGTGCAATATGCCCATGTATTGGAGTGCACGTCCCCTGCATTCCGGCCCAGGTTTTTTCATATCGATCCACTCATCTCCTACCCTCGTAATAACTTCACCGCTGGTGGGCTGAACTATGCCCATGAGGATCTCTGAGGTCGTGGTCTTCCCCGCACCGCTGACTCCTGCAAGGCCGAATATCTCACTTTCTCTCACTTCAAAAGAGATATCATTAACTGCATTAACAACCCCTCTTGTAACTGATATGTACTTCTTTTTAAGGTTCTGGACCTTTATAATGGGGTCACCTATGGCAAAGTCTTGTTTTTTCTCGAGTGCACATGCCATGCCGGTAAATTTCGTTGCCATTTCGCAGGGGTCACCCTCGGCGATTATGGCTCCCTCCTCCAGGATAATTGCCCTGTCAGCAATATCTTCCACCACTTCAGACCAATGAGAGGTTATGACCATCGTCATATTATAATCCTTAACAGCCCGCTCGATAACGTCATGTACTATCTTTGCCGTCCTTGGATCAAGAGTGCCTGTAGGTTCATCGGCAAGGAGTAGCATAGGATTCCTTACAAGCTGGCGGGCCAACACAACTCTTTGCTTTTCTCCGCCGCTCAGGTCACGTGCTACATGCATCATCCTGTGCGACAGTTGAACTTTTTCCAGTAATTCCATGGCCTTTGAAGTCACGTCTTCATCCTGGTGTCCGATCTCAGTAAGTGAATTCACTACATTGGTTATGACCCTTTCATCACCATACAGTGCAAAAGTACGTTGGAGCATTATAGCTATTCTCTTCGTGATCTCCCTTCTCTTATGATCATGTATGGGCATCTCAACAAAATCAGCATCAAAAGGTAGCAATTTTTCTCCGGGACATACTGGACATCCACTTCCTATTTTGCTTGGAGGTTCGATATGACCACATTTTTCACAGGTTGCAAGGTGATATATAACCTGTCCGCTGATACTTTCATATTCTTCTACGCCGCGAAGTACGTGCATTAATACAGTTTTGCCTGCTCCGCTTCTTCCCAATATGCCGATGACCTCTCCTTCGTTAATAGTAAGGTTTATGTCCTTCAGAACTTTAAAGCCGTCAAAATCCACATTAAGGTTTTTTACCTCGATGAACGCTGCCATTTATGTTCCTCCGTTTATGTACCGGCTGGAATTATTCTAGTTTATGACTACCAGTTCAAATTACTTAATGGTATTGTATGGTATGTACTAAACTGCTAACAACTTCTGCCGGACATTTATAATTAGTTTTTGAATTCCCTTTTTGTAGAGTATCATCTGCATTATATCAAACTATACATAAACGTAACGCATATTGTTTTCGCCGTTAACAATAAAAATCTGTCCCCTGATCTTACCTATGGTCAGAAGCATTCAATGAGTCCACAATATCTATAACCTCTATGATATCTCTGATCAAATGATCAGCGGCTTCCAGTAATCTTTGTGGTCTTTTGTCCCCTTGCTGGGTAGTGACTATCCCCACATCAGCAACCTCCAAGGCGCGAATATCGTTAACACCATCGCCTATCATCAGTACGATATCATATTTCTTTTTAAGGGCCAGTACAATATTAGCCTTCTCATCTGTAGTGGCTATATCGAAAACATTTGGAAGTGGAATGCAGAGTTTTTCAGCTACTCTCCTTAGTGAACGCATGGTGTCGCCAGATGCTATGTATGTATCGATGCCCCTGCTATGCAAAAGCTCTATTGTTCTGGGCGCATTGGAGTATAATTTTCCTGCTGTGCTCAGTACGTATGGGATGAACCGCAACTGTCCATCCACGATCAGACCTGTTGCAATATAGTAGCTTTCAGGGCAACTCCGGTGTGCAAAAGCCAGGACTTCTATCACATCTCCAACTACGACCTTTTGGTCGTTGATTATTTCCATTGCCTCCTCTGTGCTCATCGGTCCACTGGAACAACTGATGTCTATTTTTAATCCATTATCAGCTATGAACCTCCGAAGTTCTGTTTTTGGATCAGTGTCCTCAATGGCAACAGGTTCAGCATGCATTACCACAAGAGCTCTTTTGGGTCTCTCTGCTACCAGCATGATACTTTCGATGTTTTCAAGAATATTGCCCGTTGATGTCTCTTTTGCCACACGGTACATGCGTAGCAGTGTTCCAGCGCTATCAAATACCACTGCTATCTTCTTTTGCATAGGGCCGGTTTGTCCTTCATCATATTTATCGTTATGCAGCTCATATTTATTGATCAATTAACTATTTGTATTGCGTAATGTATGTTGATATGATGCTCATGATCCAAACATGTCCTGCTTTCATAGGGTCTTTATTTGTTGTCTGCTTTTTTACTTCAGTGGCAGTACATGGTGTTTATGCAATGGAGGACAATGCTTATCCTGCGCTTACTACAATACCTTGGGACCATTCCCCGATCACAGTATACATCGATAATGTTAATGTTCCAGAGCATTACAGTCCCACATATAAAGAACAGGTAGAATATGCTATGGCATACTGGGAAAAGGGGGGAAATGGCCATCTGGCATACGAACCCGAATTCAGGCTGGTTGATTCTGAAAGTGAAGCTGACATCTATATTGTGTGGGTGGAGAATCTGGAAAAGGACGCGGGCGTCGAGAACGGTGTTGCAGGTTTTGCAAGGCCTTATGAGGTCAATGGGAAGTATATGCGAGTGAATATCGTCCTGGAGGTGGGCAATTATGAAGGTCATGCATGGAAACAATATGGTGATGCCAACATGCGTGAACTGGCAAAGCACGAGCTGGGGCATGCTCTTGGTCTTGGCCACAGTACCGACAGGCGTGATATCATGTACCCCACCTATGATCAAAAGGACAACATCGACCCACTACTTGTAGAGAGGACCAGGCCTTTCATATATGCTGCTGTCATAGTCTCCGCAATTACAGTGTCATTATCTGTCATCAGCTGGTTACGATATCGTGGAAAAAGACGTTCTATCGAAGATAAGTTCCTGGGTGGCAAACATGGAAGATCTTGAACTCCTGTGTCGTGAAATGCTAAGATACCTTAAAGGTGAGCAAGTAGATTTCTCATGGTGTAAAGTTGATCTTTCCCATTTATCCGATTTTGAGAAAGATGTGCTTGAGCAGACAAGACACATTCCCTACGGGCATACAATTACCTATGGAGAACTGGCTGCACTTATAGGCAGAAGAGGAGCTTCCAGAGCAGTAGGAAGTGCTTTATCAAAAAACCCATATCCTATAATCATTCCATGCCATAGGGTAGTGTCAAGTAAAGGCATGGGAGGATTTTGTGGAAGTAAGGATCATGAAAGTTTATCTTTGAAACGCAAACTACTGGAGCTTGAAGGAGTTAAAATATGAAGGTGAGGACGAATGTTCGGCTGGACAGGAAGGACTATCGTTGTTGACCTTAGTTCTCATTCGGTCACTGAGTCAAGAACCGGTGTAAAACGATCCAGAGAATATCTGGGAGGCCGGGGTTTTGGTATAAAGCTGATGTATGAATTTGCTGACCCAGATGTGGATCCCTTATCACCTGACAATCCACTGGTGTTTGCTACAGGTCCGCTAACAGGGACTGCAGCTCCAATGTCCGGACATTATTCAATTACCACGAAATCTCCACTTACTCATACTATTTTTGATTCCAATGCCGGAGGACACTTCGGAAAGGCAATGAAATATGCGGGTATAGATGCCCTGGTCATTACAGGAAGGTCCGATATCCCTCTGTATCTATCTATCTTTGATGAAGATGTAGAACTCATCTCTGCAGAACATCTTTGGGGAAAAGATACAAGGGAAACTGCTTTGGCTTTGAAGGAAAAGGGAAGTGTGGCATGCATAGGCAGGGCAGGTGAAAAAAAAGTACTCTTTGCAAACTTTGTGAGCGACAACCTTTATTCAAGTGGCCGGGGTGGTCATGGGGCTGTAGCCGGCTCCAAGAACCTGAAGGCCGTAGTGGTAAAAGGCACTAATGACCCTCTTATAGCAGATCCGAAAGCATTTGAAAAGGCTATAGCCAGTGCACAGAGGTTACTACAAGCAAATCCAGTAACATCCAAAGGTTTATCTGTATATGGTACTTCCTTTATGGTCAATGTAATGGACCATCTTGATATCCTCCCTTCCATGAATTTCAGGGAACAGAATTTCCATTATGCTGAAAGCATCTCAGCAGAAAAACTCTCAGCGTCTTACAAAAGTAAGAAAACACCATGTGATAACTGTCCTCTTGGATGTAGAAGGTTGCTTGAAAACGGTAGTCCAATACCTGATTATGATGCTTTATGGGCTTTTGGCCCAGCTGTGGGTAACACTGATCAGGAATCCATTGTAAAGGCTAATGAACTTTGTTATGTTAATGGTGTAGATCCTATATCATGTGGAGCTACTATTGCATCATATCTTGAAATATCGGGTGGGAAAATGGATCCTGCACAACTGTTGCAAACAGTTTCTGATATTTCACAGGGCATCAGTTCACTCAGTGAAGGTTCTTTATCCTATATGATCAAGCAGGGCGTAAAAGAACTTAGCATGAGTTCCAAAGGTCTGGAAATACCCGGCTATGATCCCAGGGGCATTCCAGGGTTTGCTCTTGCATATGCCACTTCAAACAGGGGGGCATGCCACATGAGTGCATTTATGGCAGGACCCGAGTTATTGGGTAAACCGGTGGGGCTTGACAGATCTGTATTAAATGGCAAAGCTGGCTTTGTTAAGTTGTTCCAGGATCTTGCAGCAGTTATTGATTCTGTAGTCCTGTGCCCGTTTGTGAGTTTCGCTCTGAGCGAAGGAGAGATAGCTTCTTTGATCAGTGCTGCAACGGGAGTATCATATTCTTCTGAGGACTTGCTGAGGGTGGGTGAGAGGATATGGAACCTTGAACGATCGTTCAACCTTGGGGCCGGTTTTACCTGTGATGACGATACCCTGCCCAGGAGAATGTTTTCAAATGGTGGCATTTCAGAAGGGGAATTTAAAAGAACCATTGCTGAGTATTACCGATTCAGGGGATGGGACAGTCTGGGAGTTCCAACTACAGGCAAGCTTGCACAACTTGGGATAACATTTTAGTATGGTTCTCAGTTCATCAGTCGCAGTGGGTCATTTAAATAGTAATCTTTGTATTTTCTAGACTATATGCTTCTTATATAGATAACTTGATATATGGAATGGTAAATTATTACCAGTCATATTCAATATTTGATCGCTTATTTAATAGACCGTTCCGGAGAATTCATAAATGAAACAGCAAGTAGAGGTTAAAGAACTTAAAGAGGGTAAGTACGTTCTAATTGATGAAGAGCCCTGTGTCATTAAGAGCATTTCTAAATCCAAGCCAGGAAAGCATGGTTCAGCAAAAGCAAGGATCGATGCAATTGGAATTTTCGATAATCAGAAAAGGTCCATTGTGGGACCTGTGTCTGACAAGATATATGTTCCCCTGGTTGAAAGAAAGAGCGCTCAGGTAATTGCCATAGCAGGCGATGTTGCCCAGCTTATGGACATGGGCGATTACTCGACCTTTGAGCTTCCTATAACTGAAGAATATAAGGAAAGAGTAAAGGAAGGGGAAGAGATCACTTATCTTGTTGCCATGGGCAAGATGAGGATCGATATGAGGTAAACTTATACCTCATATATTTTCTACATGTATACAAATTTATACACTATTCTGGTTAAATGTTCCACGATCTTTGTATGATGGATTCACTGTCAGATTATTCATCTGCCAGATATGTTCTCTTTGGTGTTCCCTTTGATGGTACATCTTCTTTCCGTGCTGGCAGCAGGTGGGCTCCTGATGCTATGCGCAAGGCATCTGCTAATTTTGAAACCTATAATTCATACTTCGACATAGATTTTGAGGATCTGCTGATCCATGATGCAGGTAACTTCGAGCCTTACTCGGATGTTGAGAAGACACTCGAAGAGCTTTTCTTCGCAGTGGAACCGATCGTGAAGGATGGAAAGCTTCCAATAATGATGGGTGGAGAACACTCTCTGACCTATCCCTGTGTGAAGGCATGTGCAAAGCATGCTGGCGAAGACATTGGCTTTGTGGTGATGGATGCTCATTTCGATCTGCGTGATGAATATGGCGGTGTAAAATTCAATCATGCCTGTGTTTCCAGACATATTTTAAATGACATCACTGACAAGTATGTGACAATTGGTGTGCGCAGCGGTCCCAGGGAAGAATGGGAGTTTGCAAAAGATAATGGTGTCTGCTACTATACTTCTGACATTGTAAGAGAAAAAGGTGTTAAAACAGTTCTTGCAGAAGCACTTGAACACATTGACTGTGACAAGATATACCTGTCACTGGACATGGATGCCCTTGACCCATCTTTTGCCCCCGGTCTTGGAACACCTGAACCTTTCGGGCTGACAGATGTGGAAGTGCGGGACATTATCCGCATCCTTGCCCCTATGTCTATAGGTTTTGATGTAGTCGAGATATCTCCGGAGTACGATGGAGGTCAGACTGCTCTTCTGGGCACGAAATTACTTCGCGAGTTCATTGCAGCACACGCTGCAGCAAACAGATGAGATCCAAATTTGATTTCAGTTGATAAGCACCTTCTTGCTTTCATCTGTTCATTTTGAGATTTTGGAATTTCCTTGGGGTTAAATATTTACTCTTCCCTGTCATAATTGAACAGATTATGAACGAAGAAGTCGAAGTTGTATGTCCCTCTTGCTCACCACGTCATCCGGTGCTGCATGAGGTCCTTAAATCAGGTGTAAATCCTGTGGTAAAATGTTCAGAATGTGGCACAGTTCACCCTACGGTTATAGCAACTCCCAGGATCATTGATGTCAAGGTTATCGTGAGCAGAGGAGAATCTTCCTTTCCACTGCATACCCATCTGCAGGCTGATGATATAATTCGTGTTGGCGATGAGATGTTCATAGATGACGAGTCTTCAGATGAGGTCTATCCGGTTGTAATAACAGCTATAGAATCTGGTCAAAAAAGGCCAGAAGCAGCCAAAGTCGCAGATATTGATTATCTATGGGGCAGGGCTATCGACGAGGTGTGCGTAAAGATAGCGATCCATGAAGGCACCACTACAAGATCGGTGATCAAGCAGGTTCCCGGAGGTTACCAGTTCACCATTGGTTCGACTGAAAAGGCTGGGCCTGATGAGTTCAAGATCATAAAGATCAAGGAAAGAGATGGCAGTTTCAGATCCCGTGATGGTATCGTCATAGAAGCCAAGAATATAAAGCGTATCTTTGCAAACCCTGTTCATAGAAGAGCATGGGGAAGTGGTACTTCGTGGAGTTCTCGAAGGAGAGAGCAGAGCTGGTAGCTCGCCTGAAGGTTCATGGTATAAGTGAAAAGGTTCTCAGAGCAATGCTTAATGTGCCCAGACATCTCTTTGTTCCATCTGTGCATATGTCAAGCGCTTATGTGGACTCACCACTTAATATCGGGTATGGTCAAACCATATCTGCTCCTCATATGGTAGCTATTATGTGCGATCTGCTTGACCTTCAGGAAGGTCACAAAGTCCTGGAGGTGGGTGCAGGTTCGGGATATAATGCTGCAGTTATGGCTGAGATCATAGGTAATACAGGTATAGTATATTCTACTGAAAGGATACCGGAGCTTGTCAGATCGTCGAAAAACAATCTAAAGGCAGCTGGCTATCGTAATGTAGAGGTTTTTCTTTCCGATGGATCTATAGGTCTGCCTGAACATGCGCCCTATGACAGGATATGCGTGACCGCATCAGCTCCTTCTATTCCTGAACCTCTGGTGCAGCAGCTAAGATCAGGGGGGAGGATGGTTATTCCTGTAGGGGAGATGTTCCAGTCCCTCTACCTTGTTACAAAAGAGAATGATGGTACTGTGGTCACTAAAGAATGGGGTGGCGTAGTTTTTGTTCCCCTGATAGGGAAACATGGTTTTCATTTCGAGCAGAAACCTTACAGGCACCATTGAAGTTTCCATATTTAAATAGAGCTTCATTCATATGATTGCACATTATAAGGAGAATTTTTGATTGCATATTTATATGATATGTATCATATAATAGTTGATAATGTAGGAAAGTGTTCCAGTCATGGCAAATGAGGAAGGAGTCAGGGAAGTATTTGTGAAGGGTATTTTTCTAGTAAATATGCTGGGTGGTACATCTCCTGCGGTATTGCTGGAGGATGAGGATGGTTTAGTAATGCCCATTCACATAGGCCAGGCTGAAGCATTGTCGATTGATACGGTGATGCGTAATGAGACCCTTCCACGTCCTATGACCCATGACCTTCTGGTAGCTATTCTTGAGCGCATGGAAGTTGAAATTGACAGTGTGTTCATTGATGATAAGATAGATAATGTCTATTACGCCCGCCTGGTGCTCAATGATGGAGGAAAGCATATGGAATTTGATGCCCGTCCCAGTGATTGTATCGCCATAGCCCTAAGGACAGGTGCTAGCATCATGATATCCGAGGACTTGATCATCAATGATGCTGTCAGCAAGGACCTGCTCAAAGGGGCACGTTCTCTTTCCCTTTACTGATAAAAAAGTTTAGAAAAACTTATATGGTGTCCAGTTGATGCTTCTATATGAGGCACAGGATATTCTACAATCCTTTCACAATGGTCTTTACCTTTGTGCTGTTGCTTCTGTTATCGGTAGTCGTATCATTTCTCTTTTTCGGGCTTGTAAGTTCAGCTTTTGCAAAATTGGGTTTTTCGTGGGGTGATGCATTCCTGCTTCTTTTCCTCTGTCTGATCGGCAGCAACATCAATGTCCCTCTTACGACCCTGGAAACTGAGGTGCATATCTCTAACGATAATTTCGTCAGGGCCTTTGGTGTAAAATACCGCGTGCCTTTCAAGGATAGTTTTATCAGGAAGACCACAGTGGCTGTTAACATAGGAGGGGCAGTGATACCTATCCTCGTATCAGTCTACCTTCTTTATATATATCCAGGAGCGATAACCTATTCGCTGTATGGGATGATCATCGTAGCAGCAATTACTAAAATGGTAGCACGTCCTGTAAAAGGTGTGGGTATAGTGACACCTGCACTGGTACCCCCACTGGTCGCAGCATTAAGTTCCATACTAATAATCTATCATTTTCCGGCGGATCATGAGTTCATATTCATAATTGCATACACTGGCGGCACCCTTGGCACATTGGTCGGTGCGGATCTCCTCAACCTGCGCGGTATTACAAAGATAGGTGCGCCGGTGGTGAGTATAGGCGGGGCCGGCACTTTTGATGGTGTTTTCCTTGCCGGTGTTATAGCTGTACTCCTGGTGTGAGGATTCATAACCTATTAATACGAGTTTTCCATGAGTATTCATCATGCTCACAAAAAGGATCATACCCTGTCTTGACGTGACACTTGATGAAGCCGGAGGCACCGTGGTCAAAGGCATTGAGTTCGTTGACCTGAGGAAAGCAGGCGACCCTGTGGAACTTGCCAAGCGCTACAACGAACAGGGTGCCGATGAACTTGTATTTCTTGATATTACAGCTTCCCATGAGGGTAGAGGCACCATGGTCAATGTCATAGAAAGGACCGCTGATGAGGTTTTCATTCCCCTTACTGTGGGAGGTGGTATCAATTCAATAGAGGACATCCGGCAGATCCTAAGAGCGGGTGCTGATAAGGTTTCTATCAACACTGCGGCAGTGAAAGACCCGGACCTCATCCGGCAATCATCGCAGATATTTGGTTCTCAGTGCATTGTGACAGCTATTGATTGCAAACGCAATCTGGATGTTGAGAACAATCAGGATAAGATTATTTTGGAGCTTGAAGACGGTACGCAGGCATGGTACGAAGTTGTCATCTATGGAGGTCGTAAACCAACTGGCATCGATGCAGTACAGTGGGCAAAAAAAGTAGAGGAACTTGGTTCAGGTGAGATCCTGTTGACAAGCATGGATAGGGATGGTACATACGATGGATTCGATATTCCAATCACCAGAAAGCTCTCCGAGGAACTGGATATACCTGTGATAGCTTCTGGTGGAGTGGGCAACCCGCAGCACATATATGAAGGCTTCATTAAAGGTAAGGCCGATGCTGCACTTGCAGCAAGTATCTTCCACTTTGGGGAATATACTGTGCAGGATGTTAAAGCATACCTCAGGGAAAGGAATATCCCTGTCAGGCTGTAATTCGGGTGGTGTTATTCTGGAGATCAAGGAATTCCAGCAGTTCATGTCCGATCTGTACGGACACAACGATAGAAGGCGTGGTGCCATTGCCACCATGTTATGGCTTGTGGAAGAAGTTGGCGAACTCGCGGAAGCTGTGCGCAGACACGATACAGAGAACATTAAGGAAGAGCTTGCGGATTGTTTTGCCTGGGTGGGTGCCCTGGCAAACCTCTACAATGTGGATATTGAAACAGCTTTCCTCGAAAAGTATCCGCTTGCATGTCCCACATGCGGCAAAAATCCCTGTGTCTGCACGGATTGATAATCAATAGGCAGATCAGATGTAGGGTTCACAATGGATGTAAAGGATAGCTTCTTTACCGTACTTCTCACGTAACCTGTTCTCTATTTCAGTGCAGATATCGTGGGCTTCTATAAGACTTAGTCCCTTATCTACCTGTATGTGGACATCAGTGGCAATATTATTGCCTATCTTTCTTGTTTTGAGCTTGTGGAAGTCTTTAACGCCTTCGGTAGAAACAATGACATGCTGTATATCTTCAATGATCTCTTTTTCAAGAGCAGCTTCCGTAAGTTCATTGGCATTCCTGTAAGTGATCTCCAGTGCCACTTTGAATATGAAAAAGCTCAATACGATTGCTGCTATCGGGTCAAGGACTACCCATTTGCCCCCCAAGGCTATTGCACCGCCGATACCTAGCATTGTTCCCACAGAAGAGAATGCGTCTGACCGATGATGCCATGCGTTTGCTTCCATAGCATCACTTTTTATCTTTCTGGCATAATTTAAGGTATATCTGTACAGCAATTCCTTTGTAACGATAGAAACCACCGCAGCAATAAAGGCTATAAGTCCTGGTTGTTGCAGGTTTCCGCCATTAATTACAACATGTATCTTTCCCAGGCCACTCAGAAATATCTCCAAGCCTATGATAAAAAGTACAATGCCCACAAAAGCCGCGCATAGTGTTTCTATCTTGCCGTGGCCATACTGGTGGTTATGATCGGCAGGTTTCCCTGCAGCTTTTAGCCCTACTATCACCACAATATCAGTTACAAAGTCAGAAAAGGAGTGGACCGCATCTGCTATCATTGCTGCACTGTTCCCTAAAATTCCAGCAATGAACTTAAAAATGGTCAGGATGATGTTTACTATCATCCCATTTGCAGTCACTTTTACAGCGGTTTCACTTCTTTCTTTTCCAGTGTGCATGCGATTCGATGCTCCTTTGGATAAATTAATGACTATTGTCTCTCTATTTAACTCTTTGTGTATTTTTTGAGTACCATATTCTTTTTTAATACCCTCCACTCTTTTTTGTGTCCTTACTTTATTAATCATTTTAAAATATGTTTTGAGCACCTATCTTTTCAACTTTGATCTATGACCGTTGATCAGATCACTAATCTACTTTTTCACATTTCAGAACAATTTAAATAGATCTAACACAGAATTATCTATGTGTAAAGGGGGTGCGTTATGGTCAACAATATCAGGATATATTGTGTAGCCATTTTCCTGCTGACATTAACAATCTATTCTAGTGGCTGTATCAAGAATTTCGAAAAAGAGTCGAATATTATAATAACGGATACTGAATTGTCCGTAGACAAAGTGACAAGTTCTTTTGTAGATATCAACGTGACGACTTATATTCTTCATACAAGCGGAGTTCAAAAAAATGATACTTCACTGCAATTGAAGGTATTTGATAGTAATACGGACTTTTTGAAGTCAAAGAAAGCTATAGAGGTAGGACCCATAAAAGAAGGTGAAACATCTTCAGTTTCTCAATCTATCAGATTGCCTAGAGAAGGCACATACAGGGTGGAGTTTGTGCTGTCTGATGGCAATAAAACAAAATCCACGGCGGAGATATATTTGAGTGGGCTTGAAAAATTGAAGACTGACGTACAGGAAATAGGTATAGGTATAGATAGTATAGATTTCCTGGTTCGGAAGGTCGTAGGCAACAACGTTGTGATCGAATCTGATGTTTATATTACAAATTCAGGTTCTAATGTGAGTCAAGACTACAAGATGCTGGTGAAAGCCCGCGAAATGGATGCACGCCTTATAGCGGACAAGGTCTGGACCACCACTGGGCTAATAGGTCCGGAAGAAACAGTTGTAAGAAGTGTAAACCTTACAGTGCCTGATAACTACAATTATGTTGTAGAGATCCTCGTCTGGAAGGATAATGTCCTTGTGAAGCGTGGAGAAGATTACGTCCAGTTGAATCCTCAAAAGGTCATCGATAAGAACATGACAGTTGAGTCTAAGGACATCGTAACAAGCGATTTTGTAGTAGAGGAACCAGTAATGCCAGGCGAAACACCTGCATATGAAACACCTTATGAAGAACCAGAAATGGGTACACCAGGATTTGGTTCAGTCCTTGCAATAATATCTCTAATTGCGGCATTGTTCATATTCAGGAGGAGATCTGTATGAGTGGTGAACTAAAAGAAACCGGAAATATGGGGCAGGTGCAATCTCCTGTACCAGTAAAGGCGAAAGAGAAAAAAGAACCAACAATGGAGGACTATTTCAGGGGTGGTCTATTTGTATTAGTAGTCCTCTTGCTTGCAATTTCTTCTCTCCAGTTCGTCGGCTCGGTAAATCAGGTAATCTACACATGGTTCGAGTCTGAATATATTCCCATCATCAGGGCTGTGTTTAATCTTGCAATGGTAGTTTTCTGTTTATATGTGATAAAATACTACCTGCTGAAAAAGAAGGCATAGACTTCCTTGGATATATATTCCCGAACATTGGCCGAAAACTTCAAGGTATTCCGGCCATCTTTTATATATCGTGACATCATCAGAACGCCTAATGTCCCATATCCCTGAACTGCTGGCCCCTGCCGGTGATATGCTATCTCTTAAGGCAGCTGTGGAAAACGGTGCAGACGCTGTGTATCTGGGTGTTAAGAAGCTCAGTGCCAGAGCTTATGCTTCTAATTTTTCTATCGATGAGCTGGAGCAAGCTATCGATCATGCTCACCTCAGGGGTGTGAAGGTATATGTTACAGTGAATACTCTTATAAAAGATGCTGAATTTGCTGAGGCTGCCAGGACACTGCAGAGCATTGCCGCATATGGAGCAGATGCCGTAATAGTGCAGGACATTGGCTTGCTATCATTTTTACGTGAATTTCTTCCGGAACTTCCTGTACATGCAAGTACGCAGATGACAGTACATAACACTGAAAGTATACGTCTACTTGAAGAACTGGGTGTAAAAAGGATCGTGCTCGCAAGAGAACTTTCACTTGGAGCCATCCGTTCCATCCGTGATCATACGCAGGCAGAGCTTGAGGTATTCATTCATGGTGCCCTATGTATCTGTTACTCCGGACAATGTCTGTTCAGCAGCATGATAGGCGGAAGAAGCGGTAACAGAGGGTACTGTGCACAGCCCTGTCGCAAGCAGTATTCTCTGAAGAAGAATGGACAAGAGGTCAATGTTAGGGGTAATTTCCTGCTAAGTCCAAAGGATCTTAATACTGCTGAGATCCTGCCCCAAATCATAGAAGCGGGTGTTTCATCCCTTAAGATCGAAGGAAGGATGAAACGTCCTGAATATGTGGCAGGTGTGGTAAGTATCTATAGGCGGCTTCTGGAGCGGTATGCAACAGATCCCGCAGGTTATTTCGTATCCGAGGAAGAACTGATAACACTTGAACAGCTTTTTAATAGAGGTTTCACCCATGCATATCTTTCGGGAAAACCACGTCTTGAGCTAATGGACCACGACGTGCCTTATAACCGAGGGGTTCTGGTGGGGACTGTAATTGGTCGTTCTAGGGGAGGTTATGCAAGCCTTAAATTATCAGGCTCTCTGAATGTTGGTGATGGGATTGGTTTTTCATCCGAAGGAACGGGTGAGAATGTGACCAGGATATTCTGTGAGGGCAGGCCGATCACTTCTGCTGGTAAAGGCATGGTTGTAGATCTGCTTCTTTCCAACCCTGTATCTGCAGGTACGCAGGTATACAGGACTTCAGATATCTCACTTCTTAAGTATATGGAAAGGTCTTTCACTTCTCAAACGCCTGTACGCAAAGTGCCGGTGAGGCTTAAACTTACTGCTGTAAAAGGCAAACATCTGGAAATGTCTTTGGAGGACAGCGATAACAATGTGGTAAGGATGGCTTCAGAATATATTGTCCAGACATCCCAGAAAAGCCCGACAACTAAAAGAGATATTGAAAAACAGCTCTTAAAGCTTGGGGCTACTGTTTTCTATCCGGTCTCACTGGAATTCAGGTCAGACCCCGATATTTTCATTCCTATCAAGGAACTGAACAATATCCGTAACAGTGCCGTTCAGGAAATGGAAAAGACAAGGACCAGAAAATGGAAACGTACATTTGAAGAATTTATTTTTTCACCTCCTCCTTACCGTGAGGAAAAAACAGGAAAACCTTTGCTGTCTGTCAGTGTGAATACTCTGGATGGCTTATTGTGTGCAGTAGATGAAGGTGCAGATATAATCTACTTTGGAGATGAGGACTTCCGCAGCCATACGAAAGACACACTTAAAGAAGCATATGATATTACATCTAGGGCAGGCTGCAGGATATATCTTACAACACCATCTATTGTCTGGGATAAGGAAATGGATGAATTGTATTTACTTATTTGGGAGGCACTGAAAATTGGTTTCTGTGGGGTGCTTGCTGGCAACCTTGGTATTCTCAGAGCAGTTCAACAGTTGGGTTGTAATATTATTATAGACTATTCTCTGAACGTATTCAACCACATATCATTTTCATTTTTCTATAGTGCAGGTGCTGAAGTTGTTACCTTATCTCCGGAACTTACGTTGGAGCAGGTTTCATCACTGAGCAGATATGGAACTGTGGAATGCATGGTTCATGGAGATCTCAAGCTCATGGTTATGGAGAATTGCATCGTTGGAAGTTTGCTGGGTGGGGAAAATGATGCATGCTGTATGCCCTGCAGGGATGATCAGTTTGCAATCAAGGATGAGAAAGGTTTTGAATTTCCGTTATTTATGGATGAAAACTGCAGGACCCACATTTTCAATTCCAGGGAATTATGTTTGCTGGATGATATTTCCAGCTTTATCAAAGCAGATATACTCAGATTCAGGATAGACGCAAGGTATATGGATGCGCAGAAAGTGCGGTTAGTAGTAGCTGCATACAAAAAATGTATAGATCAATGTATTTCCGAGCAGGGCATCTCCCATCTTTCCTGTAGGGACGTATCTGACAAATACACTAAAGGACATTATTTCAGAGGCGTATTATGAAGGTATTCCTTTCAGGCTCTATCCGGGGTGGAAGAGAACTTTTGTCAGTTTATCAATATCTTTGCTCATTTATTGTTTCTAAAGGGCATGAAGTACTTAGCGAGCATGTAGCCGACCCCCAGCTTGAGAATGGGGAATCTGCCATGACAGAGCAGGAGATCTTTGCCAGGGATATGGCTCTCTTAGAGCACAGTTCATGCCTTATTGCAGAGGTAAGTCTTCCTTCTACAGGCGTTGGCTATGAGATATGCAGTGCAGTCCAAAGGCATGTTCCGGTATTGTGCCTTTACAGGTCCGGATCAAATGTGTCGGCTATGGTCCTAGGTAATCCCCATGTTGTCCTGTGGCAGTATTCCACACTGGAGGAACTTGATGCCAAAGTGTTGACCTTCCTTATTTCGCTGCAGGCAGAAATATAGGGATAATTGTTAAATATTTATTCTGCTATATATTGCCTACATGGCTACAGAGATCATAATCGTTCTGGCTGCAATAGTAATTGCATACCTGCTTTATAAAGTCCTGAAGACTGTAAAGAACATGGTGGTCAATACTATCATGGGATTGCTGGTACTTGTTATAGCCAACACTGTTCTCGGGCTGGGAATAGCTTACTCATGGGTAGTGGTCCTTACCTGTGCCATTGCAGGTGTCGTTGGTGCCATCCTTGTGATCCTGCTGCATTACGTGGGCATCTTCTTCTGATCATACGCGCATAACGGCACTGATCATGTGCCGGATATATTTCTTTCCTCTGTAGTTCTTTTCCAGCAGATTGTCTTTAAATTCAAGGAATTCGAATCCTTTGAAAAGTGTCCTTATTTCTTCGGGAGTGAAGTAGTGGTAAAGGATTCCATTCTGGCGCATAAAACTGTGTTCTTCTACTTCCTCTCCCCCATATCTCATATCCTGAGAACCAAAGACCTCTAGGAATACCAACCCATTGCATCTTAAAACTCTTCTTATCTCGCTGACTGCAGCATATCTCCCTGCTTCAGTGAGATGCTGCACTACTCCCAGACAGATCACGGCATCAAAAGTTTCCCCCTTAAAGGGCAAGTGTGTAAGACTTGCAGTAGCATAATCAGCTTTTCTATCCTGCTTTTTCAGGTACTCCCTAGCTCTGTGCAAAGCCCCGGATGAAATATCCATACCTGTTGTGCTGTAGCAGGCAGATAGTGGAAATAGATGTCTTCCACATCCGCACCCCACATCCAGTACTTCGCTTCCAGGAGGAAGCAGTTCTGTTATATAGGATATGGAGCCGGCACAGCCCCATTGCAAATGCCTGTACTCCTTCTCCCACGCAAGAATATCTTCTTTCTCTATCAATTCTTCATGGCCTGTAACTTGCAGCTTCACTGAATCTCTTTGCAAGGAAGTCCTTTTCCATTGATGATAGGAACCATCCTGCCTTTGGGCCCGATTGCTGTCCCAGCACGGCCAGATAGATGGCTTTGAACATCTCAGTTGTTCTCACTTCCAGTTCATCAGCACCAATCCCCATTATACGGGCCATCCTGGCATTAAGGGAAGAACTCTTATCCTGGGAGGAATAGACAAGGTTGTGGTAATCTTCCCCGCTCAATTCCTTTGCAGCATCTATCTCCTCGGATAATGCCTGGAGGAAAGCTCTCTGTATATCGTTCAAGGTTGCAGCCTGTACCGGCATTTCTTCCTTCACGCTGAACTTCACCATGTCAGGAGCATACATTTCAAGCCACTTTCCGACGTTCTCTGCAAGTTCCAGTATACATTTCTCATTTTTCGTGCTGTATCCCGATCTCTCCACTATCTTCATCACTCTGTCAAGATCACCGTGAGCTACCTGGTAAATAGTGATCATATGCTTGAACGGGATGTCAGTGTGGCAGATACCTGCTGCATGTGACAGTTCTTTCAGTCGCTTATCATAGCCGGATCCTTCCGTGTTAGCACTCAGCTTTTCGTATTCGTCTACCAGGTTGAGCAGGGGCAGGGAAGGATCAAAGCGAATATGCTTCTCAGGTTTTGTTCTTATGATCAAGTATCTCAATATTTCGGGTGGGAGGACTTCCAGCATATCGGAAATTGCTACTACCACTCCGCTTGAGGAAGACATTGCGCCTTTTGTACCCAGCATGATCCATTCATATACTACCGGATAGGGTGCTTTGTATCCATATATTTCCTCACTTATGGCTTTGCCAGTATCGTAGGACCCACCTTTGGAAGCATGGTCCTTCCCGAAAGGCTCAACTGTAACTCCCAGCACACCCCAGCGGGCAGGCCAGTCCACCCGCCACGTAAGTTTCCCTCCTCCTGTCATTGATACGGTTCCGCAATCTCCGCAGGAGCAAGCATAATTAACTGTCTCTGCTTCAATATCAAATCCAGTGACTTTAGTGGTCGTAAGCCGGCCGCATTTGCTACAGATCGGATTAAAAGGACTCCAGTCAGCTGTGACCTCTTTTCCAGAGTGTTCCTGCAGGATACGTGCTATTTTTTCTCTGTTGAGGAGAGCTGTTTTGATGCTTTCCACATACATTCCCTTTTTATACATCTCATCAGCCCGGTATATTTTAGGATGGATGCCTAAGCGATCCAGGGCTTTGTAGAACGGTTTGAGAAAATGTTCAGCATAACTGGTACATTCACCGCATGGGCAGGGAATTTCTGAAATAGGCTTTCCCACATGAGGTGCAAAGCTTTCGTCCAGGAAAGGATATACTTTCCTCAGAGGATCGTAAGTGTCCGCAACATAGATAATTTCTGCATCTGCTCCCTGATCCAGCAGAGCACGGTAAGTTGCGTCTGCCGTAACCACTTCTCTCATGTTCCCGATGTGGATATGTCCTGAGGGAGTGATGCCAGTTGCTACCAAATGCTTTTTTCCGCTTTCAAGGATCTCCTCTGCCATGACATCTGCCCAATGCGTTATCTCTGCCATATTAGTTCACCAAATTCATAATAATGATGCATTATGAAATTATATACTATTATTTTAGAGCTGTGGTGTGAAGGTATTTTTCTTCTCACATAAGAAAAAATGTTCGCACAAGTACGAATCGAAAGAGTTAATTAGTAGTATATGCTCTTTTCCTCAATGACTCGTATCACACCTAAAGGAGAAAGGAACAGTCTTTCAGTTATGAGGGATATATTCATGCTGTATCGGATGCGCGACCCAGCAGGTGATGAACTTGCCTCTCTTATTGAAATGCTGGGCACTCATGGTGCCATTGCATTTGCTCCGGTTCTTTATGATGAAGGTGATCATCCGGAAGCCGATGAAACAGACGCAAATGCTACCCAAGCTGTGCTTGTATTCACTGGTGAACTCCAAAGTTCAGAAGCTCAGTGACCTCTTTTTCGAATTCTTCAAAGAACAGGTAGCATTTTATTATATGTCCATTGCTTTCAAGCGTGTCCAGGAACCCATACCAATATACTACTAATCCACGGCCGGACATCTGTTCGTAATGGGAAAACTGTTTTTTCGTGTAGTGTTTGTGTTCCTGCTCATCCCCGAACATTGCCTTGCTCTCTATCCAGGATATTTTCATGTTATCTATTGTTATAGGTTCAGGCAAAAGGAAGTCTGGGGTCTTGGTCATATTCTGCTCTCTTAATTGTTCCTCGGTCAGGAAATCTATTTTATGAGCCTTTAGCCACCGGGAGATGATCTCCTCTCCAAGTCTGCCTTTTTCCAGCTGGAGATCGTGTGCACGTGGAGAAAAAAAATGATCTTTATCCAGGGCCTCTATGATCTCTTGGCTTAAACGTCTGTTTTGAAGTCTGGCCGGGGAATTAAAAGCCATTTTTTTAGGTATGTCCAGTTCTTTCAGTATCAGGGAAGCCATCAACGTGGCAGGTATCTTTTTAGTTTTGGACATATCGAGTATCGTTTTCCCTCTGTTCCATTGTTCCAGTTGTGCCGGTCCACTTCTTTTCAAATTGCCGAAATTTGATTTGACCTTAGAAACTGTTTTTTGGGATAATATCGTATATGCAATACCCGGATGGATGCCGAACGTCTTTGCCACAGGCCCTATGTCCGTTATGTCCTCCAGCAATTCGTATATCTTTTCATACTTGCTCTTTTCCATGCATTGTTCCTTTCCTGTGGCCCTTTATCAGTATACATTCCTCACAGCGTTTTTTTCCACAATATGATTTCCCATATTCAACGATAAGTGCATGGTACTCTTTGAACATGGTGACGTCCTGTGGGAGTGCACTTTCAAATAATTTCTGTAGCTTTCCATAATTGCCTTCCACGCCTATGCAGCTCATAATGCGTGTAGTGTACGCATCTATAACAAATTTAGGTTTATCAGCAGCATACAGTAGGATGCTATCTGCAGTTTCATTACCAACGCCATTCAGAGATAACAATATTTTACGTAACTGGTCAATAGGAAGGTTGAACAGTTCGTACATATCGTTCTCTATCAGGAACTGTGCTGCATTTCTCAGCCTGGCGGCCTTCTGTCGATAGAATCCACAGCATCTTATCATTTCTTCCAGTTCGATGATATCTGCTTTGGCAAGATCATATGGTTCAAGCAGTCCTGCCTGCCTGAGGTTGCCTATGGCCCTTTCTACGTTGGACCATTTTGTCTGCTGGGTCAGAAAAGCCCCTACAATTACCTCAAAGCGCGTTTCTGCGGGCCACCACTTCTGGGGTCCGAATTCTTCCAGAAGTATCCTATATATCTCTTTAAGGTCACTTTCTTCCATTTCTGAAGGTAACAGAGAAAGATCATCTCCAAAGTCCTTTCCTTTAGAAGTTTGTATCCATCATTTTTTTTATTATTCTCGTTCTTTTTTGAACTTATCTTGTGTTTCTATAACAGTTGTATTCTTGTTGCTTACAGTTACCTTCTCAAAAGGTTCGCTTGTCTGCACATCTGCTGCAATGTTCTTAGGATCATTTTCGGATCCTTTTTCAGGCATCTCTGGGATGCCTATATCTCTTCCTAATTTTATTTTCGTATTCTCTATGTATGTATCCAGGACCACTCTTTCAGAAAGGGTCTTTTTGTGGGAACTTCCGTATCCAATAATGCAATTAGCTTCTTTGGTGCGCCAATCCACATGATGGAGATGACATTGTTTTCCTTTGCAATTTGATTTTCCATCAAGTGGACACTTCGCAGGTATTCCCATAATGATCGCCGATGATAATTGAGGTTAGAAATTCTTTATGGAAGCAGCAATAAGGGGCGCAACGCTCACCGAGCTCTGCGCTTTCTCCAGTGTATCCGTAGCTATGATATCACGCACACCTGCATTAAATAGGCGCAACACCGCATTCTTTGCCAGCACTGGATGTACGCATGCAAGGTACACATCGCTTGCCCCCTGGCTCTTGAGGAGTTTTATAGATTCTGCCATCGTACCGCCTGTGGCGATCATATCGTCTACCAGGACAACATCCCTGCCACAGACATCCATATTCTTCGTTTTGATGGTCACGGTGTCCCCAGAGAGCCTGGTCTTTTCAAGATGATCGTACTGAATACCCACTCCATTTGCAGTATTTTCGGCCAGGCTCATGGCGCCTATATCAGGAGCAACTATCAACGGATCTTTCAGATGGAGAGAGCTGATATGTTTTCCAATGACATCTGATGCATCCAGGTCAAAAGCATCAGAACTGAAATAATCCAGTATACTTGGCTTGTGGATATTTACAGTAAATATTCTGTCGGCAGATACGCTTCTAGCTACAGCTCTTGCACTGATGGGCTCTCCGGATTTGAACTTCCTATCCTGGCGTGCATATCCCATATAGGGAATAACCACATTTACTACCTGTGCATTTTCACAGGCATCTATCATAAGCAGCAGTGCCATGAGGTCAGAATCTGTCGCAGTGCTCTGTATAATGGTCACTTCGTCCATAGGCTCTTCCATTATGCGGGTATAGATCTCCCCATCGGGAAAACGGTTGAACTCACAAAGAGTTGGTTCAATGTTCATCTCTCTTGCCACACGGGTAGCAAGCGCCTGTGATGCTGGCCCTCCTATTATTTTCAATTTAAGTACCTCATGAAATTGTTTACTTGATCTCAGATATGATTTTTCTACTCTACTATGTCTTATGTTAATTAGTTTTGGTTCCCTTTATCTTTTCGAGCACACTTATGTTCTTTATGGAAGTGTTGGGATAATTACCCGTGTCATCTTTTTCTGCAGATTTAACCATGTCCCACACTGTTAGGAGTGCAATAGAAACACCTGTTAGTGCTTCCATTTCTACTCCAGTTCTGCCAACGGACCGGACCTCTACAGTGGCAACTATTGCTCCTTCCCGGAATGAAAAGTTTACATCGACACTTGTTATAGGTATCTGATGGCACATCGGTATCATTTCAGCAGTTCTTTTTACACCAAGTATAGCTGCTGTCCTGGCAGTTGCCAATACATTACCCTTTTCTATTGTGCCATTTTTAATTCTCTCTATAGTTCGGTCGGAGAGTAAGATCTCTCCGACGGCTGTTGCACGCCTGTCAACAATATCTTTGCTACTGATATCCACCATTATGGCTCTGTCATCTTTCAGATGGCTTAATTTTTTCTCCAAGGGAACCACCATCAATTCAGTCTATGCGCAGGTTTTGCCTTTGCCGATAGTCCTCAATTGTATTCTCTAATTTTTTTATGAGATCTTTAGCTTCATCAACTGTCAACTTGAGTATTTCCTCGTCTTCTACGTGGGTAATTATTATTCTGACATTTTTTCTCTCAATATCAACGCTGATCTTCCTATTCTCATCTTTTGTCATAAACTCACTCCCTCATCACATCAGTTATCCTTTCGATTATATCTGTAGCTAGTAACCCATATCCTTTATCATTGAATGCAAGGTCTCCTGCAGCTCCATTTATATAAGCTGCACAGGCGGCAGCTTTGATTGGTGAGTTGGCGGCTAAAAGTGCACCTGTGATACCCGCAAGCACATCTCCTGTACCACCCACGCTCATTCCTGCATTACCGGTCCGATTAAGCATGACTTTCTTTCCATCGGAAATAATATCCACTTTTCCTTTGAGAAGAGTAACTACATTTTTTTCTTTAGAAAATGTCATTACTTCTTCTATCCTCTTGTTCATGTCCACTGAAGTTTCAACTTTCCTTATCCTTGAAAACTCTCTGGCATGGGGTGTGATCACTATTTCGGAAGCAATGCCTTTTGCCTCCTCGAAAGCAGGCAATGCATCTGCGTCAAGTACTATTTTTTTGCATAAAGGGATTATCCTGCGTGCAGTTTTTTCCACTCCGTCCTCATTCCCAAGCCCCATGCCCATAACAATTACATCGTGCTTGCAAGCAAGTTCTGTGATCAGGGGTAGATCATCAATGCACAATCTTTGACCTGATAGACAACGTACAATAAGATCAGGAGAGAATGATGCAATGGTGCTGGCCACATTGGATGGGGCTGCCACTGTTACGATGTCAGCTCCTGTTCTGAGCGCTGCGAGGGCCGCCAGGGCCGGAGCTCCCGAATAAGCCCCTCCTCCTATTATGAGGATTCTGCCAGCTTGTCCCTTATGGGAATCAGGCTTCCTTATATTCAGGTTTCTCAGGTTCCCTATACCTATAAATCTTTCAGCATGGGAACAAATACCTATGCCTTCTACCTTTACTTCGCCGGTGTAATGGGATGCTGGAAGCCTGTTCAATTCTTCTTTCATTTTATGGAAAGTTATTGTCAGGTCCGCTTTGACACATTTTGGCACTTCGCTCTTTGTGTCCATTGTCCCTGAAGGCACGTCAATTGATATCACATATTTTCCTGAAGAATTTATAAGTTCTATTGCCGAAGCTTCTGGTTCTTTAATATTGCCTGTCACACCAGTTCCAAGTATTCCATCAACTATGATTTCGGCATTATTGATCGATCTGGATAGTTTCTCATCTCCAGGATATGTTATTTCGTTTATGCTGTTGATGTTACAATGTCTAAGCAGCAGAAAGTTCTTCCTTGCTTCTTCAGTGCGTATGGAGGCTGCATTTCCTAAAAGTATGACCTCTACCTGGAACTGTGGGAACTGGCAAAGGTGGCGTGCGGCCACAAAAGCATCGCCTCCGTTATTCCCTCTGCCCGCGATCAGCAATATTTTTCCTCCGGAAAAACGACTACTTATCTCTTTTGATACCGAAGAACCTGCGTTTTCCATGAGCTGGATGGGTAAAAGACCAAGCTGAGAGCAATTTGCATCAATAGCTTTCATTTCTTCCCAGTTAATAGAATCCATAGTTATCTTTTAATCCATTGTTTTACATTCTATTTATTCATTGATATTTCCCGAATCCAGTAATTGACCGAAGATCATGGTTTGACTGGGACGAAGATTATGGAGGTCGTTCTATTAACGCCAGCACCAAAGAGATGAATGCCATGGACAAGTCTAAGATAAAACCGCTTTATCTGGTCCTAGGCAGCGGTAGTTTAGGTTTCGCTCTTGTAAAAGAGCTCAAGGAACGTGATAAAGAACTATTTATTGTAGATAAGGATCCTCAAAAGGTTGAAACCTTAAGGGAAGAAGCCTATGATGCTATTGTAGGTGACATCAGTGACCCTGTGGTTTTGGAAAAGATCAACACAAAAAACCTAGCAGCTATAATGATCCTGAGTTCTGATCCACTGGCTAATAAAGCTGCGCTGGCGAATATAAGGAAAAAAGTTTCACCAGATGTTTATTGTGTAGCACGGGCCTCGGATGCCATCAATATGCAGGAAATGGAAACACTTGGGGCCGATCTTGTGATAATTCCTCCTAAAGTTGTGGCAAAATCCCTTGCAAGGTCTTTGGAAAGAGCCGAGTCCATGTTAAGAGGGAACAAACTTGTGCAGTGGTTCAATGGGCTGAGGGGCAAGACCCTTGCAATAGTCGTGCACAATAATCCGGACCCTGATTCGATCTCCGGTGCTCTTGCTCTTCAGGAGATCGCCAAGAGTTTTGATGTGGTTTCAGACATTCTCTACAGTGGGGAGATAGGTCATCAGGAGAACAAGGCATTTGTGAATTTGTTGGGTATAGATCTTTTCAAGATGGAAGATCGCGATATCTCAAATTACGATAAGATCGCTCTTGTAGACTGTGCAGTCCCGGGTTCAAATAATAAATTGCAGCCTGGTATCCATTTAGGTGCTGTCTTTGACCACCATCAGGTTGGCGATGCACATATCGATGCAGAGTTCATAGATATACGTCCGAACGTGGGTGCTTCGGCAACAATTCTTACAAAATATCTTCAGGAATTGAATATAGACATTGACAAGAAACTTGCAACTGCTTTGCTATATGGTATTCGAACCGATACCCTGGACTTTAAAAGGAATACAGATTCTTCCGATCTTTCTGCAGCATCATATCTGTATCCTCTTTCGGAGCATGACATCCTTGATCAGCTTGAGCGTCCTTCCATGTCCACAGAAACCCTTGATGTGTTGGGTGAGGCCATTTTAAACAGGCAGGTATATAGCGGTTATCTCATTTCGAATGTTGGCAGTATCAGGGACAGGGATACATTGCCCCAGGCAGCAGATTATCTGCTGAACCTTGAAGGAATATCAACCACTCTCGTCTTTGGTGTATCGGAGGACACTATTTTCATTTCAGGCAGAAGCAACGATATACGTGTGAATCTGGGGGATGTTATGAAAAAGGCATTTGGTGAAGGTTCCGCTGGTGGTCATTCCAATGCTGCAGCTGCACAGATCCCTCTAGGTGTGTTCAGTGTTGCAAAAGACAGGCAGACTTTGCTTAAGCTTGTTAACGAATCGGTTGTTAAAAGGTTCCTTAACGCTGTAGGTGTGGAGGAATCGAACAAGAAATAGTCTGTTGAAACTCAATTTCTTTCTTGTTCTACCTTCTTTTCTTTATTTTTTTGTCGTTGTCCATTGTAGTCATTTGTTGTTACGCAAATATTACTATATACTTTCATTGTACCTATCAGATGTGTCCATAGAACAGTTAGCTGATATGTTTCTTACTTTTTCATACTTATTCATGCAAACTTATTTTATTCTAAATGCAGTGTGCTTATGTATGAATATGTATGAACATGTAGATACTATCATTTCATATTTGTATGAATAGATATTGATCGGGATTTTTCGTCGCCGTCGATTTGATCAACATCTCTTCCCTTGAAGTCTTGTTCAATTTATGAATAACTATTTTGTATGTTATCTATTTTATATCATAATCTATTCTTTATATTTATGTTTTCATATATTATATATTAGTTATTCAACTATACACTTTAATTAGCCCGATATCTTGATTACTCATATTATAGCTATAGAATCTCAATGCCATTTTCAGAGCAATACAGAGATCTTCTTATCCAAGGTGCCAGAAAGGAACTGTATCGGGCAACCGAACTGAAAGTTGGATATGTTGCCTCAATGCTAAGAGAAATAGGATTCTCATGCACTCAATGCGGGAGCTGTTGCAGAGGTGATCATAGCGATAACCGCGTAATGCTCCTGCAGCAGGATATTTTGCGTATATCTAAATACAGTGTTTTATCTGCTACAGAATTTTCATTGCCTTTTGTCCCGGATGAAGTTGAGAATGCTCTAAAAGGAAATTCTGATCTCTCAGATCTGGTCCCATTCACTGATAGTGATGGAAATATTCACAGTTTTGGCTGGATGCTCAGGCGTAAAAAAAATGGCGATTGCATTTTTCTTGAAGCTGCAGATCTATCCTCCAGGTGCTTGATCTATGATCTCCGGCCTGCCCTATGTCAGACATATCCTTTTTACATGGAAGATTGCAAGCTTCATACCTCAGAATGTAAGGGTTTGGGGTCAGACATATCCTATGCTGATAGTCTGAAACTTGCAAGGCTGGTGCTCGATAGGTATATACGTGAACTTGAAGAGCGTATTCTGGTATATCAGCACTACGAACATTTTGAGCATGTGGGCACAAATATTGACTATTCTCTGGAAAGGTTCAAAAAGGGGCATGTATTCTATATAGTGCATGACAGTGAAGGGACCCATCGCAGACGTGAGCGTATGTGAGTCCCATATAGATCGCTTTATTTATAATGAAAAATTAGAATGTTGATCACCATGTCTGAGAACATCAACTATCCAATGACTATTGCTGAGAAGATCTTCTCTAAAGCATCAGGAAAAGCCGTGAAGGCTGGGGAATTCGTACTTGCAAATATCGATCGTGCAATGACGCATGATATCACGGGTCCTCTTGCAATAGATGGTTTTTACGAGATCATGGCAAGTAAGCAAGAGAAAAAAGTGTGGGACCCCAGCAAGATAGTGATCATTTTTGATCATCAGGTGCCGGCAGATTCTCTAAATGCCGCAGCAAACCACATAAAACTTAGGAGGTTCTCCCAGGAGCAAGGTATACTGAACTATGATGTGTATGAAGGTATATGCCATCAGATCATGCCCGAAAAAGGACATGTAAGGCCCGGGGATCTTGTAGTTGGTTCGGATTCTCATACATGCGCATATGGGGCAATCGGTGCTTTTTCCACCGGTATAGGCTCAACGGACATGGCAGCGGTCTTTGCTACGGGCAAGTTGTGGTTCAAAGTGCCCGAGACCATCAGGTTCGAAGTGGAAGGCAAGTTGCCAAAAATGGTCTATTCTAAAGACCTCATTCTGCACCTTATTGGGGATGTAGGTGTGGAAGGAGCACGTTACCAGGCTGCAGAGTATGCCGGATCGACTATCCACAATATGTCGATCTCTGAGAGGATGACCATTTCCAATATGGCTATAGAGATGGGTGGAAAGGCCGGTATAATAGAAGCCGATGAAATAACTGCAGCTTACCTTGAGCAGCGCATTCCAGATTATAAATTTGACCCATACTGGAAACCCGATGAAGGTGCAAAATATACTGAGATCAGGAAATATGATATCTCTAAGCTCGAACCACAGGTGGCCTGTCCCCACAACGTTGACAACGTGAAGCCGGTTACAGAAGTGGAAGGTACGAAACTTGATCAGATATTTGTGGGTTCCTGTACTAACGGTAGATTTGAAGATATTGAAATAGTAGCAAAGATCATGGGTGATGAGCCTGTTGCCAAAGGCGTCAGACTGCTTATCATTCCTGCTTCCAGGACAGAATACCTGAAAGTCCTCAAAGCTGGTTATGTAGAGCAGTTCATGGAGGCAGGCGCCATTGTGGAGGCTCCGTGCTGTGGTCCATGTATGGGGGGCTCTTTTGGATTGCTGGGCGATGGGGAGGTAGGGCTTGCAACATCCAACCGTAACTTCAAGGGCAGGGAAGGAAGCCCGGCTTCATTTGTCTACCTGAGCTCTCCAGCAACTGCTGCCGCATCAGCTCTTACAGGTGAGATCACTGATCCGAGGAAGATCTGAAGCAATGAGACCAAAAGAGATAAATACATTTCTTCAGTGATAATTTGGCTAAGACGTTGGTTCTACCAATACCCGTCATATTGGATGGATATATTCCAACGTCTTCACATTAAATTCTCTTTTTGATCAACAGGGAAAACTCTTTAGATAAAGACCGCTTCATTGCATTTGCTTCGTGTTCTTTGTTCTGAGGTGAACTATGTCCGATGCTGATCTGTCTGTCCTTAATGAAGTTTATGATGTTATCTATGACCGCAAGTCGAATCCTGTGGAAGGCTCGTATGTCTGTTCCTTGCTCAATCATAGGAAAGGCATCAATAAGATACTTGAGAAGGTCGGAGAAGAGGCGATTGAAACGATCTTAGCAGTTAAAGAAAAAGAAAAAGGCCAGATCGTATCCGAATCGTCAGATCTCATATTCCACTTGTTGGTTATGTTTGCTGCACTTGATATCTCTCTGGAGGACATTGCCCAGGAAATGAGAAAGAGAAGAAAATGATCTCTATTTACAACCTTTATGACCCTTTCTTCTCTGTGCTATCATCTATATCAGTATACTGCAAGTTCATGCAGTACATCTGTCTTTGAAAGGACGCTTTTTGGAACGCCATCATAGGTTACTATAATGAATCCCACACCATGGGCATTGAACAGCTTAACGGCATCTATCAGGGAAGCTTCTGAATCAATAGTTACCAGATCCATTGCCATTATGTCTTTAACTTTTGCATCCATGCTTCCCTTTGCAAGGGCTTGCCCAATGTCCTTAAAGGTAATTACTCCTACTATGCTCCCATTGTCTTCTACGGGAGCACCATGTATATTACTCTGTGAGAGCATCGCAGCAGCATCTTTTATACTGGTATTCAAATTAACTGCGATGAAGTTCTTGCTGGAATAGTATCTCACGGGCTTTTTAGGCAGAGATATCATCTCATTTATTGAAAACACAAGTGTGTTCTCGGTATCGTCCCTTCCCACTATCTCTCCCCGCACTATAAGTCTATTGACCGGAGTTGGTCCCATCTGTACAAGGTCCCCCTGTTCAAAAGTTCTTATGTTGCCAAGCACCTTTATCATTCCATGACAAAGGTCCGGGTGACGTACGGTGGTAAAACTGATCTCTGCTACAGTTGCCCCTTCTACCACTTCTCCATTCCTGTAGATGGGCACCATCGCTTCATTCTCCATAGCAGTGACATTTAATGCCTCGTAAGCCTCTCCGGTTGCTTTATAGCCACCTTTGGGACCAGGTACACCCTCCACAAGTTCAAGCACTTTCAAGGATTGCATCTGGTTTCTGACCGTGCCCGGATTCCTGTTGATTATTTCTGCTATTTCTTCACCTTTTATAGCGCGGTCCTTTTCCCTCTGGAGGTTGATCAAAGCAATAAGTATGTCTTTTTGGATAGGTGTGAGCTCCATGTGATCACCATTCGCCTCTTGTAAAATTAAAATATAGTACTCCACCCATATATATATAATTGAGTATTTTTTATCAATGTTAATTATATTCTCCCCGCAGAACAACAATTATATACGTCATATACCTTGAACGTCATACAGGTAAAGAAACAATGATATTCGAAAAGATTCCTACTATCCGTACTTCTGATGAACTAATAGATAAAGCCTTCAGAAGAGGTGTAAGGGCAGCAACTGGGAAAAAATCAAGTAGCAGGGCAAGCTTCCTTGAGTCCCAGGAATCTATGCTGCTAACCTCAGCTAATATATTGACCGATAATCTGGCCAATATCAGCAAAAAATTCCCGAACTTTGATGAGCTGTCTGGTTTTTATTATGAATTGGCAGATATACTTGTAGGGGTGGACAGATTACGTACTTCCCTTTCCAGAGTCGCGTGGACAAGTGAAAAGATACATGATCTCACCAGGGAATATGTAGGTCGGATGCGTGGTAGCCCTACGCCGGAAAACTTACGCAAACAATGTTTCGGACGCATAGGATCATTGATGGATTCCATAAGTAAAGACCTTTTACTCTTAAATGAAGCCCGTAATATCCTGCGCAAACTCCCGGATGTCCATGAAGAGCCAACCATCGTTGTGGCGGGTTATCCTAATACTGGTAAGTCCAGTTTTGTAACAGCAGCAACGAAAGCAACTCCAGAGGTTGCTTCTTATCCATTTACTACTAAAGGGGTATCCATAGGCCACTTTTCTCGAGATGATCAAAGATATCAGGTCATTGATACACCTGGTCTTCTTGATAGGCCAATGTCCGAGAGGAACGATATTGAACTGCAGGCGATCACTGCTTTAAAACATCTGGATGCAGTGGTGCTTTTTCTTATTGATGCAAGTGAGAATTGTGGTTATACCATTGAGGAGCAAAAAAATCTGTTGCAGGAAGTCAGAAGTCAATTCGATCTGCCGATACTTGTTGTATCTAATAAATCTGATCTTCCTCATTTCCAGGATCTCGATGTTACAGACATGTCCATGTCCACAGCTACGGGAGAAGGCATCGAAGAAGTACTATCTACCCTTGTGGAAATGATCAAAGAAAAAAAGAATGATAGGATCAGCGTTCAAACTTAAGTGATCACTTTTTCCATTATTTCCAATGCTTTGTGGATGCTCGGCATGGATGATGCATAGGATATCCTTATATGTCCATCGCCTCCTTCTCCAAAAGCGGTGCCTGGCACCACAACCACTCCATTGGCTATGAGATCACCGGCTACTTTAGTGCAATCATCCACTTCAGGGAATGCATAAAAAGCTCCTTTTGGAACCACGCATTTAAGTCCCATGGATCGTAGTCCGTCCATCAATACGTTTCTGCGCCTCAGGAACTCTTCTCTCATAAGTGCCACTGAATCCTGGGGTCCGGATATGGCTGCAAAAGCTGCTTTCTGTGCAATGGAATTTGCACATGCCTGCACGTACTGGTGAACTTTTAGCATCTGTTCCACATATTCTTCCTTGGCTGCCACATATCCTATTCTCCATCCGGTCATTGCATAGGTTTTGGAAACAGCGTTTACAGTTATCACATTATCTGTAAATTGGGCAGGACTAACATGTTCTCCTTCGTAGATAAAATGCTCATAAACTTCATCAGAGATGATGGTAATATTTTTATCGTCTGCTATCTCTGCAAAGGTCTTCATGTCCTTCTTGCTTTGTACTGCACCGGTGGGGTTCGCAGGAGAATTGATTATCATTGCCTTTGTTTTCGGGCTAAGTTTTTCGATAATCGTTTCAGGGCGGATGGTAAGTTCATCGTCCAGAGGGATACTGGATACTTTACCCCCCATCATGTTAACCAAGGCATTATAGGAAACAAATCCAGGATCTGCTATCATCACTTCATCGCCAGGGTCCACAAGAGAGGCAATGGCAAGTTCAAGAGCTTCTGAGGCTCCGGAAGTGATAATGATCTCTGAAGGATCAACTTCAAAGGAATTTTCTTTTTTGAACTTCCTGCTCAATACCTCTCGAAGTTCTATAATTCCAGGGCCAGCTGTATATGCGGTGAATCCCGAGTTTATGGCATCGATAGCTGCCTGCTTGATGTGTTGTGGTGTATCAAAATCAGGCTGTCCAAGTCCAAGATTTATTGCATCTGAACCCGCAGCTTCGAACATCTTCCTGATCCCCGATATATTCATACCGAGGACCCTGTCAGCAAACTTTGACCCGGACATATCTTATCATCCTTTATTCCAATTTATTATGCCTTGATTTGAGGTCCTCCTCAGAAGCACCTGTGATATTGATCAGTTCTGCTATCACACCATCAAGAAAAACAGTTGCAGACGTTTCAAAAGATGTGCCAAGTGGTGTAAGATATGTGTACTCTCCTCTAAGATGCCTTTCAACATATTCACCTGCATCTTCTTTTGTTCTTCCCGCAATCTTTACCACGGTATCGGATATTTTCCCTAATCCGGAATCCTCGTTAGAAGTGATGGTTATGAGTTTAGCGCCTATCTCCTTTGTGATCATTCCCAGGTTTGCCACAGAACGTGTCTGTCCAGAGCCGGATATAGCAACGACTGCATCTTCTTTTGTCACAGCAGGTGTTGTTGACTCTCCTACTACATAAGCTGTGAATCCCAGGTGCATAAGCCTCATGGCAAAAGCCCTTCCAACAAGTCCCGATCTTCCAGCCCCCATTACAAATACTGCTCGTGCATTAATAATATGCTCAAGCATTTCTTTGATGCTTTTACTATCAAGTTCAGCAACTACCTTTTGAAGGTGTTTTGCCATCAGCTCCATTGATGAAATCAAATACTTGCATTCGGTTACTTCTAATCTTTTTTGTATCATTGTCTCACTTGCCTTCGCGCTTAGAAATTTGATGTGCTCCTGCTCTCATCCTTATAGGTTATATTTTTCAGTTTCCATTGCTCGATAGTGCCCAGCTCCTG
Source organism: Methanomethylovorans sp. PtaU1.Bin093 (assembly GCF_002067275.1). GTDB lineage: Archaea > Halobacteriota > Methanosarcinia > Methanosarcinales > Methanosarcinaceae > Methanomethylovorans. The sequence continues at coordinate 103,535 of NZ_MVQX01000054.1, forward strand.
ATACAATCTCATAATATTTGCATAATCACCAGTCCAGTATATATCGATGAGCACATTTTTTTCCCTAAGTTCTTTAAATATGGAATCTGCCAAGTATATAAGGGCATTATTGCTTAAGAAAGGAACATTAAATGTTGCCCTGTAACCTCTCTTGAACTTAGCATAAGATATCAGTACAAACCCATAGCTTTCGTACAGAGTGATATCATCAAAGCTACAAGTTATCTCCTTTTCATGAACTGCTAACTTGTCAACATTGGATATACAGGTGAGAACTTTCCATATTACTGTTGCAGGCACGGTTCTGCCAAACCATACTGATATTTTTCCATAGCTACACACCACATTAACGTCATCTCTACCCATCTCCATGGTGCAAAGGTATTGAGTAGGCGATATTATTACCCCAGTATAGTCAGCAGGTTCCATCTTACTCACAGTCTGCACATGGTATCACACTCATTTATGAGCTGATAGGAGTGCACTTATCATATTTCTATCCTTTTTCAGGGTTTTAAGCTGGTCTGCAGGCCCCACAACTGTAAGCCTTGTGCGAACAGTGTGTTTCTTAAGTATTTTTCCAAATATTGAAGTATCATCTTTTGAGGGGTAACTCTCCATCTCTATTCCTGAGAACCCGTCTGGATCGATCAGGGTCATGGTCATCTCTATGAGGCTTGCCTCTTCTTCGGGTGTAAGACCTTTTTCCAGAACAAGGATCTTGCCGCTTCTAACCTCATCGATAATGAATCTTACCTTTTCAACAGGAGCCATCTCAGCAAGTTTTTCTTCGGATATGAGGTCCATCTGGATTCCCTGCATTTTCATCACCCAAACCTTTTTGCAATCTCTTCATATAGTGTATCTATATTCTTTCCTTCAAGCGCAGATATAGCTACCATGGGGTGCTGAGGGAAAGCATCTCTAATAGTGGAAGGTGACGATTCAGGAAGATCGATCTTATTGGCAGCTATCAAAAGAGGTAACTTCCTTGCTTCCATGTTGCCTATGACTGTGACGTTAACCTGTGTGTATGGATCTTCAGTAGCATCCATTACAAGTATCACTCCATCAAGATTGTCAAGCCATTTGACAGCTTCAATGACCCCTTCAGTTGCTTCTTTTGCCCTCCTTTTTGCTTCATTCTCTTCCATTCCATGCTCCATAAACTCATGAAAATCTATTTTTGTAGCAAGACCAGGTGTGTCAATTATGTCGAGGGTTATAGAATGTCCGTTTGCTTTAATTGTCACACCTTCGCGACGTCTTGCACGACGGGTCTCATGTGCTATGTGGGATACAGAACCCATTGCATCACCTGTCCAGTCGCGCAGAATACGATTTGCAAGTGTAGTCTTTCCTGCATTAGGCGGACCATAGATGCCTATGCGTGCGTTCTTTTTTCTAAAGAGCTTTTTAAAAAAATCAGAGAAGTTCTGCTTGAATGATGTAATTACGCCCATTTATTCCCTCCTGGAAATCCAGCTCATGAAACGTGAAATGTTATTTTTCTATAATAATCCTTTGATTTATAATAGTTATGTATACTTCTATCTCTTTTCCTATTTCTTATCCATGTGTGGCAGACATTGCAGAGTTGATAGCTATCTCAGCGATGTTAGCTCCGTAATCCCCTGTCCTCTCTATACTGTCCATTACAATACCCAATGCCACTATTGCTTCATGGGATTCTATCTTCAAAATGTACTGGTCAAGCCTATTTATTTTTGGTTTGAGGGCATGTTCTCTTTCTATAACTTTATTGGCAAGTTCAGCATCATGGTTGTACAGGGATTCCACGGCATCTTCAACTATCTGACGGTTTGCCTCACTAGCTTTTTCTATCATTTCCATTATATTGTCCGGAATCGCATAGTTCATATGCATCGCCATATTTGCTATCTTCTGTGCATGGTCTGCAATACGCTCAAGCGGCCCTGCTGCCATGCGAAGGTCATGGTATTCGTCTATTGATGTTTCAGAAGTGTCTGGAAGCTTGGTACCTTTGAGCACTGCGCGGAATTGTTTTGCTGTCAGAAGGAATAGCCTGTCGACATCATCATCCCTTTGTATAACGTCAAGTGCCAGGTCTTTGTCATTGGTCTTAAGTGCTCTGATAGCATCTTTTTGCATGGAGTTTGATAACAGGAACATCCTTCTAACACTTTTTTTGATCGATATCTCGTTAGGATTGAGCAGATCCTTTATAACAACTTTTTTTCCGGTTTCCTCTATTATTTCTGGTCCTATCAGTTTATAACACATCTCTCTTATGATGTTCTTCTGTTCAGCCAGCATTTTCTCTGATTTTATTTCTATTATGTCTGCACCTACGAGATAGGCTGCTATAATATCTCTTATCAGGATCTCGCCCATGCGATCAGTGACATCAAGCTGTGTCTTCCTTATTGGCGGAGTATCCTGGATAGGGTCTATCACGAGCTTACCGTCAGGTTGTGGTGAAAGTGAGAGGCGGCTTCCAGTCCTTATACCCACTTTGTCTGCCCATTGTTTTGGCAATGAAACTATATAGGTTGAACCACCAGTTTGTTGCACTTTTCTGATCTCTATGGCCATCCCTCTTTTTTGTAAGATTTATAGGATATATAGAAATTAGGTTTGTATATATACATTTGTTCAGCACAAGCAAATTAATATATATTTAAATGTATTATTTTAATTCATGAACCACCTACCCATAAACCCTTCAGAACTTGTTCTTCTTAGAAAGATCATGCCTATCATCTGCATCATTGTTCCATGGGAGTTCTATTTCTATAGTACAGGTTGGGGCATCAAATTCTCATTTTTCTATGCTAATTTTGACATGGCCTATGGTACCCTTCTTGTTAATGTAGTGGAGCAGTTATCGATGTTGTCTTATGGTGGCTTTGCTCCTTCTTTTCGTACTATCTCCTGGTTTTTCGGGGCATTGATCTGTGCGGTAGTATCTATCAATGAGCTTTTCAGGGAGGATCTTTTGAAAACTCTCAGTGTACACACATCTGGTTATCTTCTCCTATTGTGTTCAGCATTTAACATATTAGGTTCTTTTGCAGTTTGGAGCAGTTCTTTCAGGGCCATACCAGTAGCTTTCTTGTTCCTCCTGTTTACAGCTTATATCTACATTTATAACAGCCAAAGGGGGTGCATCGAATAAACATTGATTTATCCGGCAGCTATTCCCACTGTGCCAGCCGACATATTAATAGGTACTAAAACACCTTTGTCATTACTCATTGGTGAAGGTATGAATGTGAATAGCAAGATCATAGACGGTGTAGAGATCACTTGGCTCGGGAATGCTTGTTTCAGGCTTCGTGGGGAAAATGTAACTATATATTTGGACCCATATGGTTTACCAGGCAATCTTCCTCTTGAAGATATGGCAGATATCATCCTTCTTACCAGCGAGCATCCTCGAAGCTTTGATCCGGACTCCATACGTATTGTAAGGAACAGCAACACTACCACGCTGTTACCGGAAAATATGAACCTTCAATTCAGAGGTGATGCGCGACGTGTTGAAGCAGGTGATTACCTGATCGATGATCTCTGCATCAAAGGTATCTCCATAGAGGTAGTGCCATCTTATAAGCCGGGTGATTCCGGTCCCACAGAAGTGGGTGTTGGATATGTCATAACCATTGGTGGTAAAAGAATATATTATGCAGGTTTTACAGGTTTGATCCCTGAAATGCAGTCAATTTCAGCGGATATTGTTATGTTTCCGATCGGTGACTGTACTATGAATGCAGAACAAGCCGCAGAAGCCGTGATCATGATCTCTCCCCAAATCTTCATTCCTGTATACTATGAATGCACGGACATTCCGGATACTAATAGAGCTGCTGATATACGGACTTTCAGAGAAAACGTATCTAGAAAAGCTCCTCATGTAGAATTGTTGTTTCCAGAAGATCTCTAAGGTATAATATGTCCCGTTTTAAAAAAAAAGGTAAGAACCTTGCAAAGGATCTGGCCATGGAACGTATTCAAAGGCTCTTTGAATTGGCAGATGCTGAGTACAGTTCGAACTCAGCCAGAAGCGATGCATATGTTTCACTTGCAAGAAAGATCGGAATGCGTTATCTTGTGAGGTTTCCTCGGGAGTTGAAGGTACGATATTGTAAAAAATGCGAAAGTTATCTTGTTCCTGGTAATAATTGCAGGATACGTCTCAAAGGAAGATATATGGCGATAACCTGTCTAAAATGCGGTGATGTAAAGCGTTATATCTATCATCCTACAATGGCTTCAGAGCCTTCAGCCGATGAACAGGTTTAACAAATGTACGATCAGATAGGCAGTAATGAATATTATAAGGCCCATAATAGTGTATAAAAAGATATTTCTATATACCACCTCTTTTTCTGATCCAGGATAAATACCCATTCCTCCTCCTTTACAACTCTTTGAGCCGCATCCGCCACATCCTGTAGAAGGGGCATTAGATATTGTCTTTCTTTCTTTTCGGACCATAGGAAGAATGACCTTTTTTTCTGCCATATTCTCATCCATAAGGTATATGTCATAAAATTAAGCGACGAGAGGGGGATTCGAACCCCCGAAGTGCGTAGCACCACAGGATTAGCAATCCTGCGCCATACCGGGCTTGGCTATCTCGTCATGAAAAATGAAAGCTTTCCCCAACTTCCGTTCCTAATGTTATCTATGTATTTAACGCTTTTCCATAAAGTGGCAAGCACGCCTCAGGTCGCTGTCATTCACATACGCAAATGATCTGCAGTCTCGCCTCCACCCCGCAACCCTGCAAGCGACGGTTGTTCATGGTTGGTCTGCTCCCTTCCGGGCCTGAACTGGTCCCCACGATCAAGATATAAGAACATGTTCTCCAACAAGCCCTTAAATCAACATCATCCAAGCAGGACGGAGTTTCTCAGTTGAAACCTCAGGTTTGAGGATGATCCAGACATCTTCCATCGGCTTCGTCCCCCGCATATCGGCGATTTCGGGTTATAGATGACGCCGGACTATCCGGACTAGCCTGCCAAGGACTAATAATGTGTATGTACTAATAAACCTATTCCCTCCTTGACATTAAAAATGATAGGATTAGTTTAAATCAGAATATCTACATAAAAGTAAACGTACTAAAGCCTAGGGTGCCAAAAATAAAAAAGGGGTTGAACAATGGAAGAACTTATCGGATTTGTTACTGGTAATAATAATAGGAAGAAGTTGCTGTCTGTTCTCGGATCAAAAAAAGAGATGGATGCAGACCGCATAGCAAAGACAATGCATGTTTTCCGTCCATCTGTGGACAAGATCATTGAAGAAATGATGGAAAAGGAACTCCTGGAGAGGCAGGGAGATAATTACAGGCTGACAGAACTGGGTATAACAGTAGAGCGGACGATCCAGAACATATAAAAGAACATATAAATCTAGTTTTGTTTTTACAATAGGGTATCAGATCTTATTTTGATACCCTTTTCCGTGATCGCGTATTCAGTCGGATTGAGCCTGTGCTGAGTGCCCTTGCTCTTTGAAACGCACATATATCTTCTTCCTCCTTCTGAATTCCTTAGTATGATGATGTTGTCCATCAGGAATTCTGCATCCATTCTCGTATTTTCCGTAATGGTACTGGAAGATCTAGGTGTGGTGAATACTGATGCGACATTTCTCTTCTTCAGGTACTTGAGCAGTGAATAAAGGTATCCCCTTAATTGTAACTGGTCAGGCAGCATCATTTCAAGATTGAATATACCGTCAAAGAACAATCTTTTGGCATTCATTCCCATAATATATTCCTTTATCAGGGTTTCGTGCTCCTCGGGCCACATGCTGTCAGGGTCTGCAGATATGACCTTCAATTCCCCGTCATCAATATGTTGCTCCATTTCCCATCCATGCTTTTTTGCTTCATTGACCAGTGAATTGTGCAAACATTCAAAGCTGACTATGACACAAGGTTCTTTTCTATTCAGTCCTTCTGAGATGAATTGCAGGCCAAAAGTGGTTTTTCCGGTTCCTGGTTTGCCAGTGACCAAAGTACTGCTGTTGCTGAACAATCCTCCTTCTAATATTCTATCTAATCCCGGGACCCCGGAACTTATCTTCTCGGGTAAAGTATTCGCAGATTCTTTGTTATGAGAGGAAGATATCATGCTGAATCCTTCAGAACTCATAGTGTAGCGATATTTTCGGTATATACTCTCCGTATTCTTTTGAGGATCTATTCCCCTGAGTTTTAAAACCTCCAGAAAGTTACCTGTTCTTAAACCATTGTCTTCTCTTGAAAGGTATATTATGCCATCAACAAGGTGGCTCACAACTGAGTCATGCAGTTCTTCCTTAAGCATTTCCCCTGTCAGGACCACAAGTGCTTTCCATTCCTGAATCATGGAATCAAGTGTATAGAAGAACCTTCGTTTCTCAGGTTCTATGAACCCAAAACCAAGAGGTGTTACAGGGTCAAGGACTACTCTATCTGGTTTTGTAGATCCTACTATATTTCCAATATCTATCAACGTGCTTAAAGGATCTTTTTCAGATATGGAACGGTTTATGGGATGAATATGGATCCGATCATCAAAGAAGTTCATTCTGGAATAATACATCTTCAGTTTTTCAGGAGATTCTGTTGTGAATGGTATATATAATGTTTTTTCGCCATTTTTTGCAGCATGGGAAAGGATCTGCAGGCAAAAGCTTGTCTTGCCTACACCTGTAGTTCCCGCTAATAATATAGTTGATGGCGATTTCAGAGTGCCGATGATCTCGTCAACTCCCCGGATACCAAATAAAAGTTCTTTCAGCTCATCCATTCTGTATACCAATACGTATAGACTAATACTTATATCTTCTTAATAATTTCATAGTTCTAAATATAAACAGCTGAATAAAAATCCCATTTTATAGCTCGATGATATGATAAATATATGTAATGGTAAGTAATATGAGAATGCATGCCAATGGTTTCCATTGTAATGCCCTCCATGAACGAGGAATCCACTATAAGGACATGCATACTGAAAGCTATGTCCTTTTTCGAGACCAGGGGTCTTGAAGGTGAGATCATCGTGGTGGACAATTCCACGGATCGAACTGCAGAAATAGCCAGATCTATGGGTGCAGTGGTCATACCTTCAGTAAAAGGCTATGGGAATGCATATCTTAAGGGGCTTGCAAGGGCAACTGGGGACTATATAGCCATAGCAGATGCAGATAACACTTATGATCTCAATGAATTGCCCATGTTCTTCGATATCCTTATGAACGGAGAGGCAGATTTCGTAATCGGCAGCAGGTTACGAGGTAACATAAAAAAAGGAGCAATGCCATGGTTGCACCAATATATAGGTAATCCCTTCCTCACATGGCTGTTAAATGTTCTCTTTGGCACAAGTATTTCAGATGCTCACTGTGGAATGCGGGCTTTTACACGAGAGGCCCTTGAAAAGATGAACCTTAAGAGCCATGGCATGGAGTTAGCTTCAGAGATGGTCATCGAAGCCGCAGATAAAGGCCTGCGTATAAAGGAAGTTCCAATCTCATATGATTTAAGGGATTCCCCTTCCAAGCTCAGGTCCTTACACGATGGCTGGAGGCATATTAGGTTCATGATGCTCTACCGCCCAGTTTCTTTCCTGCTGGTGCCTGGTACGTTTGTTTTTTTAGTAGGGGCAGCCTTATTGTTCACGTTGCCACGTATGGGCAATGTGGCTGAGACCAGGCTTCATTCATTCATATTGGCAAGTATGCTGACAGTGATAGGTAGTCAGCTTTTTGCAACTGGCCTTTATCTGGGTGCCTATGGATACATAAATGGGTTATATGTGAAGGAGAGTTCTTTCATAAAAAAGATCATGGACTATCATTCACTTGAAGAGGAACTATTTGCAGGCATGGTTTTTTTGCTCGCAGGCATATTCATTGGCTTAAAAGTGGTTTTCTCATGGGTAAGTTCAGGCTATGGTTCTCTTTTTCAGATCCAAACAGCAGTATTTGCCATGGTATTTGGTTCCATAGGTTTGCAAATGATCTTTACAGCCATATTTCTGAGCGTGCTTATGCTTGGAATGGACACCGATAGGTGACATTATGAGGATCGCCTTTGTATATGATGCAGTTTATCCATGGGTGAAAGGTGGGGCTGAAAAGAGAATATATGAACTGGGCATTCGTTTCATAGCAAAAGGGCATGAAGTGCACCTCTTTGGGATCAAATGGTGGGAAGGGGCAGATGTTATTGAACACGATGGCATGTTCCTACATGGTGTCTGCAAATCAAGGGAGCTCTATGTGGAAGGAAGAAGGTCCATCAGTGCAGCACTGGTCTATTCCATAAAACTGTTCTCACATCTAAGACGTGAGAAATTCGATCTTATTGATGTAAGTGTATTTCCTTATTTTTCATGTTTTACAGTAAGGCTTGTTTCTATTTTAAATAAAGGCCATGTAGTATACACCTGGCATGAGGTCTGGGGTGATTACTGGTACTACTACATGGGCAAAGCAGGTTTTTTTGGAAAAATGATCGAAAAGGCAGTATCAAAAATATCTGGAAATAATATTGCAGTTTCGGAATGGACTAAACAAAGGCTCGAAGAGCTGGGGGTTTCTGAGGAAAAGATATCTGTTATCCCAAATGGTATTGATCTCCAAGCGATATCCGAAATACAGGCAGAAGGTGGTAATCTCCCGGAGGGAATAGATGAGAAATTTTATGATGTAATTTTTGCCGGGAGGCTTATCAAAGATAAAAATGTCGATTTTCTACTTAGAGCCGTGTCTCTTCTAAAAATAGATTATCCTGGCCTCATTTGCTGCATCGTGGGAGATGGCCCGGAGAAAACAGAACTTGTGGATCTCTCAAACAGAATAGGGATTTACACAAATGTTGAATTTGTAGGTTTTCAGGATTATAGTTCTCTTATCGGAAAAATAAAAGCTTCAAAGGTTTTCGTACTTCCTTCTTCGAGGGAGGGTTTTGGGATGGTCGTAATAGAGGCATTTGCATGTGGGATTCCCGTAATAACTGTAAAGGAGAAGTATAATGCAGCACAAGGGTTGGTTGAAGATGGACTTGATGGATTTGTTGTAGCTTTAGATGAGAGAGAGATTGCTCAGGCAGTGGGAAAAATTATTGAGGATGCCCAATGTCGTAAAAATATGTCGAAGGCTGCTTTTCAGAAATCTGAAGGTTATGATTGGAATGAGGCTTTATCTAAATTTGAAAAATATTTGTGAGGCATCGAATGAAAGTCGCTATATTTCATGATTACATCGGAGCGATCGGTGGGGGGGAAAAACTGGTTCTCACACTTGCAGAAGGACTAGGAGCAGATGTAATTACCACAGATGTGGATATGGATTCCGTAACTAAAATGGGCTTTGAGAACGTCAACATCATAAGTCTTGGAAAAACATTGAAAGTACCGCCTCTCAAACAGATAGTTGCTTCTTTTAAGTTTGCAAGGTGTGATTTTTCCAAAAACTATGATTTCTTTATCTTTTCAGGCAATTGGGCATTCTTTGCAGCGAAAAAGCACAAACCAAATGTTTACTATTGTCATACTCCAACAAGAGCCTTTTATGATCTTTATGAAGTATATCGTAAAAATCAGTCTGTGTTCTATTCACTGCCATTTGTCATCTGGGTACGTATACACAGAAAGATCTCGGAGTACTATCTTACCCATGTATCTAGGATCGTGACAAATTCCATGAATACTCAAAAACGGATACAAAAGTATTTTTGCAGGGATTCAGTTATTATCTATCCACCGGTCGATACTTCAAGGTTCGAGTATAAAGAATATGGGGATTTCTGGCTTTCTGTGAACAGGCTGTATCCTGAAAAGAGGGTAGAACTGCAGATAAACGCTTTCAGGGAAATGCCGGATCTAAAATTGATCATCGTGGGAGGCTATGCGACAGGGGATCATGCATCGGGATATGCAGCCAGTCTGATGACCGGACTTCCAGAAAATGTTATATTGATGGGTAGTGTTTCAGAGGAAAAACTACTTGAATTATATGCTACGTGTAAAGGGCATATTACAACAGCACTTGATGAAGATTTTGGTATGACACCTGTAGAAGCCATGGCATCCGGCAAACCAACGGTTGCGGTAAAAGAAGGGGGATACCTTGAAACTGTGTTAGATGGAGTTACAGGTTTGTTAGTGGAGCCAGAAGTATCCTCTATTATTAAGGCTATCAAAGAAGTGTCTTCAGATCCTCAACGATATCGGGAAGCATGTATCTATAGAGCTAAGGAATTTGATGTATCTGTAATGCTTCAGAAAATGCGGGCAATGCTGAACCCGTGAAATATATATGTTTCAATAATTAATCAACGTGAATCAAAGGGATGAAAGGATGAGTACGATCGATTCTCTCTCTGTCAGGACTAAAATATTGTTAGTGATGCTTTTTGCATCGCTTATACGTTTGTTCCCATTATCTTTTCTCTTGTCGGATGGCAGGGTAACTTTTGTTAGTTATGACTCCTATTATCACATGCGAAATATTCTCTATACTACACAACATTTTCCGGGATATATCCTGTCTGATTCATACATCAACTATCCATTGGGATTTGATATCAGTTGGCCCCCTCTATACGATCTGCTAATATCTCTGGTGGCTTTGGTAGTTGGGTTGGGTAGTCCGAGTGATAGTACAATTGAACTGGTCGCTGCACTTTTTCCAGTTGTTATCGGAACTCTTTCCTTGGTGCCTTTGTATTTTGCAGCTTCAGCTCTTTTCGGCCGCAGGGTTGGTCTTTACAGTATAGTTGTGTTTGCAGTAATGCCCATTCATCTTATGGTCTCTATGTTCGGGGCCACAGATCATCACGTTGCTGAGATATTATTATCAACTACAGCTTTTACATTGTTTATTTTCTCCCTTAAAGAAGGTGCAGATCCTGATGTCTGCAGGAAATTAACAAAAAGCGATCTTATGGCATGTATTGGATCCCGTTCAGCGATCTATGCTATAGGGGCAGGTATCACACTTGCTGTTTCTGTGCTCACATGGACGGGCTCACCTATATTCATAGGTCTTTTTGCATTATATGTGCCAGTGCAACTGGCTCTTGATCTTAAAGTTAAAAGGAACTCAGGGTACCTGTTGTCCAGTTCGTGCATAATGTATCTGGCTGCTCTTGTGTTTGTTATACCTTTTGTGGCGATCATAGTAAGGGAAGGATATGAGTTAAGTGCAGCTTTTGTTTCCTGGTTCCATGTGCTATACATATTTTCAATGCTCTGTTTTACATTGATGTGCTGGGTTGTAGCTCACGTTATAGGTAACAGGGGTCAATGGTGGCATTATCTATTGGTCATCCTTGTCCTAATTGCCGCTGTTATCATCGGCACCAAGTCAATGATGCCTACCTTCTTCTCAAACATCGTTTCAGGCATTGGTTACCTGTTAGGATTTGATGAAACCATCAGTACTATCAATGAAGCTTTACCTCTGTTTTGGGATCAGTACGGAGATTTCACTTTGAGTTCTGTATGGCGTGGCTTTGGTCTGTTCTTCCTGTCAGCCCTTGCATCTCTTCTGCTGATCTTGCGACAGGGGTTTCCATCAAAAAAACCCACTATCGCCTTTTTTGTTGTATGGTCGGTCATTGTCTTTTTCCTGGCTCTATCTCAAAGACGCTTTATGTATCTGTTATCTATCAATGTAGCAGTTCTCTCAGGTTATTTTATGGGGCAGCTGCACTCATGGTTGATGCCAGAAGCAGTCAAAGAGCATGGGGGGAAGCGCAAAAAGGTTCAGACAAACCCTGGCAAGATGCCATTGCTGTTGATACTTGGAATGTTGTTACTACCCGGTGTTTTGATATCTGTGGCTGCAGTGTCAAATCCATCTGTTATGCCTTCTGACTGGCAGGAAACACTGGACTGGGTCAAGGATCACACTCCTGTGACCTCTTACTATAATGACCCATTCCAGACTCCTGAATATGGGGTGCTAAGCTGGTGGGACTTTGGTAATTGGATCATTTACAGATCCCAAAGGCCAGTGGTCACCAATAACTTCCAACCGGCTGTGAAGGAAACAGCTGTCTTTTTCCTGTCACAGAATGGAACAGAAGCCTCAGATATACTTGACGAGAGGAATGTAAAATATATACTGACAGATATCTCAATGGTCAAGGGTAAATTCTTTAGTATTGCTAAACTTGCTGGTGAAGACTATAATAGTTTCTTTGATGAAGAAACCCTCACTAAAGGCTCATCTACGGTAACAAAAAAGGTAGAGAATGAGAAGTTCAAAAATTCCATGCTTGTCAAGCTCCATGTTTATGATGGCAGTGGCTCCGGAAATTATCGGTTGTTATACGAATCCAATACAACCGTTACCAAGGATCCCGAAGTTAAATATGTTAAGGTTTTCGAGTATGTTCAAGGGGTGTCAATAACAGGCAAGGCCCAACCCGGCGAAAAGGTTTATGGTGCAACCACTCTTGTCAGCAACAGAGATAGGCAATTTGATTATTACAATTCTGCAGTCGCTGATGAGAATGGTACTTATAACCTGGTCCTAGCTTACCCAACTCAGGATGGCACTTCTTCAACATATGCTATTTTGCCGTACACTATCATTGGTGAGAAGAGCAGGTCTTCAAAACAGATCGATGTTACAGAGAGTGCCGTCCAGACTGGAGAAGTTTTGCTGTTAGACCTTGTGTAGGTTTAACACTTTCCTCTTTTGGCCTGGGTTAGTACTATATATAAAAAAAGCATTATATTAATGGAGTTTCTGACGGAACTTCAGGTGATATAATGCTTTACAGATGTCGACTGTGTGAAGGAAAGATGAATAGATGGAGGTATCCTGCCATTAAAAGACAGGACAATTTCGGAAGACAATTAGTTATCTACAAGTGTGTTGAGTGCGGTAACGAAGAAACTTATCCTGAAATTTAACTTCAGAACATTGAATAAACTTCTTCATGTGGATGGATCACAAAACCATCAGGTGTGATCTCATACGGGTGTATCTTTTTACTGTGGTCCGATCCACGCATCTTATATATTTCCAGACTGCGCATGCGGACATTCTCATGCCTCTTATAATACAACACAATGGTTCCATCGGTAACGAAGTTCTCAACTCCGAACCTTGAGGGACTTGATTCGTCAATTACTTCACAGGTCATCATGGAAGTGAGCCCAATTACTTCCAGGGTGGTACTGAGCTTGAGTAATTCCACACGGATCTTTGCATGATCTTGCAGGTAGAAGCTTATGGATGTCGTAGAATCTACAAGTGCTCTTTGCGCATTGATCTCTTCCTGGGTGGTAATGATCTGGTCCATCAGGGAACGAATATCAAAAGGCCGGATATCCACATATTTCTCCTGAGAAGGTATACCGATCTTTGTAGAACAGGCATCTATTATAGCAAGTTTGTTCTCTTCTTCCAATTCCTCAAGGTTCCATCCAAACTTCAGTACGTTCTCTCTTATCTGCTCTGGTCTCTCCTCTGTCGCTACTATAATCCCGTTCTCACCGTATTTAGTAATACCATTATAGATGAACTGGATGGAGAAATTTGTCTTTCCGGCTCCGGATGTCCCTGAAACCAGATATGTTCTGTCCCTTATGAGCCCTCCGCCACAGAGTTCATCAAAACCCGGTATGCCGGTTCTCACTCTGTTGGGCCCCTCTTCCATCTTGATCTCTTCAGATATAGCGCCATCAAACATCTTGTGTTTCGCCTCGTTTTGTATTAATCCTTGGTATTTATAATATATCTGAGAAGATATAAATGTATTGAGGTAATAATCATGATAATGAGCTATAGCATAATTACATTTTAATCTATTCGACGATCTATTAAATGCACTTTCTTGCATGTCGTTCTTTTAGAGGGTACATATGATGGAGTTCGACATTTCCCGTTAAATACATCGATACTTGTCATTGCTACGTGAAAAATAACCTCTTTGAGACCACAAAAGATTTAAAAGGGAAATTATCTAATAGGCTCTTGTAATCCAATATGACGGGATTAAGAGGGTGATGATGAGAACTTCGTCAATGGGCGAACATGGCGTTCCCCTGATGAAGGTCTGAGGGCGCATAAGCGTTCTAATCCAATGATCCTCACTCTTAGATATACAAACTAACGGAGGAAAATAATGAGTAAATTCGCAGCAGTAACAATTGCTACACTTATGCTGATGGCAGTATTCGTCTCAGCGGCCAGTGCAGCAACTTCTGTAAACACCGTGGAGATAAGAAGCCCGGTGTTCAGCGGCAGCAGTTTAAGCACAATCCCTGTGAATTTTGACTATACTGAATTCGCAGGATTCTATTATGATATCGACGACGACATTGGTTCCGAGAGCCTGAGAATCGATAATACAAAGGCTAGCGGAAGGACCATCCAAGAGGATGGACTTATTTACGAAACAACCATCCAGCAGATCGGTTATGCATATGATGGCTGGAATGGGGAATTCCCCAAGATGGGCTTCCTTGCACAGGAATATGTGCCAGTCAACAACCAGCCTGACGTTCTGTCCAAGCTCCTGCTTGACAGTGATGACAAGTACACTCTGAGGGTCGGTCAAAGTCTTGACCTTGGCGAGGGCTACACGCTCACACCAAAGCAGATAGATGTCGAAGGTGACAAAGTCTGGCTCGAGCTGAGCAAGGACGGCGAATACCTTGATGACCAGGTCATTACAGTAACTGGTACTGATGTCGAGAACAGCACCTGGAACTACGAAGAGGACGATGTAGGCGGCGAGGATGATGTAGTCATCATGAGAGCCCACGTTAACGAAGTATTCCAGGGTCAGGTCGACAGCCTTGCAGTTATCGAGGGTCTGTGGCTCATCTCCAACGAACCAATGGAGATCGAGACTGATGACACATTCGATGCACTCGAGGTTACTACAATAGGCAGCGATTTCCTTACACTGACAAACAAGAATTCCATAGCTCTTACCAAGAACAAGGATATTGTCCTTGCAGGTGATCTGAAGATCAAGACCGCTGATTCAAACGATCTGGTTTTCTACTTCTATAAGGAGATCACCGCACCAGGAACCTATCAGGTAAGGGGTTCAGTTGCAACAGGCAGCGCTAACTGGGATTACAGCTCATTCGCAGGCTTCTACTATGACCTGGATTCAAACCTGGCATCTGAAGAAATGGATGTCACTGTGACCGGTACCAGGTCAATCTCACAGGATGATCTTGTATACACTACCACTATCCAGAACGTAGACTACGAGTATGATGGATGGGTTGGAACCTATCCAAAGATGGGCTTCCTCGCAGAAGAGTATGTACCAGTCAACGATCAGCCAGATGTACTCTCCAAGCTCCTGCTTGACAGTAATGACAAGTACACTCTGAGGGTCGGTCAGACGCTTGACCTTGGCGAGGGCTACACGCTTACACCAAAGCAGATCGATGTCGAGGGCGACAAGGTCTGGCTCGAGCTGAGCAAGGACGGCGAATACCTTGATGACCAGGTCATTACAGTAACTGGTACTGATGTTGCGAACAGCACCTGGGACTACGAAGAGGATGATGTAGGCGGCGAGGATGATGTAGTCATCATGAGAGCCCACGTCAACGAAGTGTTCCAGGGTCAGGTCGACAGCCTTGCAGTTATCGAGGGTCTGTGGCTCATCTCCAACGAACCAATGGAGATCGAGACTGACGATACCTTCGATGCACTCGAGGTCACAACAATCGGTGACGACTTCCTTACACTGACAAACAAGGATGACCTTACACTGTCCAAGAATAAGGAAATCAAGATCGCTGGCAACATGTTCTTCAAGGTTGCAGATGCAAATGAACTCCGCTACTACCCATACGCTGAGTATGTCATAGGCGGCAATGTAACTGAGCCAACCGAGCCAACAACTCCAACCGAGCCAACCGAGCCAACAACTCCAACCACTCCAACCGAGCCAACAACTCCAACCACTCCAGGTGTTAACGAGACTCCAACCACTCCAGGTGTCAACGAGACTCCAACCACACCACCAACTGAGGACACTCCAGGCTTTGAGGCAATCTTCGCAGTTGCTGGTCTCCTGGCAGTTGCATACCTTGTCAGAAGGAACTAAGTAAGCTAAAATGAGAAGGGATTAAACCCTTCTTATATCTCTTTTTTTATGAATTTCCTATAGGTGTCTATATCCTCGTTGATCGGACATCAGTTTAATAATTAATGAAGCTTCTATTATCGGACTATTACATCCCGAGGTAATACCATGAAGAAACAGTTAAGTTTAGTGTTGATATTTGTAGTATTGTTCATGGGTTTCTCAGGCTGCATCTTCAAAGGGAATGAGAACATTACTACTCCCTCAAGTGGCCAGGTTGCCCCAATGGAAAATGTTTCTGAACTTGTGGTACTTAAGAATATTCCTTCAGGTTATTCATTCATCGATATCATGCCACCTTCGGAAACGTTGAATGGTGAATTTTCAAATGTTGAAAATGTCGTAGAGGCTGCTATTGGTAGCTACCAAGCTAATGAGAGTGCACGTGTGCAGTATCATGTTACAGCAGTAAAATTTTCAGATGCTGTATCTGCAGAATCTTTCCTTACTAATTATAAGACCACCTTTAAAGTACTCTCAAACAATGAGACTTTCCAGCAGGTTGAATTCAATGGACATGAAGCTACACAGGTTTTGAGTTATTCTGTTGATGGGGGTAAAAACGTTCCAAGATACAAGTATTTCTGGAATAACGAGAACTTTGTCTTCATCATTGAAGGGAACTCTGAAGATCCTGCTGTAGGGCTTGATTTTGCAAAGGCAATAGGGTACTGACAGCGTCATGTACAATTTCTTTTTTTATATGCGATTCCAATCGATACGCTTTAATATGAAAATACCCTTCTAGATGCTACGCTATGCCCGGATAGCCTAGTCGGTTGGGGCGCCAGACTCATAGGGAAAATTAACGAGTGCGTCCATATCTCCTGAGATATCTGGAGGTCGCGTGTTCGAGTCACGCTCCGGGCACTAATTTTAAATTCAATTCATCATTTTCGTCAGCACATTTTTCATGTATTCTGCAAGTTACTTCAATTCTTTTATTCAATTTTTTCTCAATTCTCTCCCTCTGCCATCGCGCAAAACATATATGCTGTCAGCAGGTACATAGCCTCATGAACTTTCAGATCCTGGATGCGGACTATGTAACCGAAGGTACTGTTCCTGTTGTGCGCCTCTTCGGCAGAGCTGAGGACGGTAAAAGTACCTGCTGTTATGTGCCGGGATTTGAACCTTATTTTTATGTGAATGCTTCCGGTGAGCTTGACCTGATCTGCAAGCTCATAAAGGAACGTTTTGACGTGGTCAAGAATGTCGAGATCGTTCAGCGGTTTGAGCCAGTGGGGTATCAGAAGTTCAAAAAGCCTATGATACAGGTCACGACCTATGAGCCAAGGCATGTTCCTGAGATCCGCGACGAAATACTGCAGATCTCCGGAGTAAAAGAGGTATACGAGACCGATATACTTTTCAGGAACCGCTTTTTGATAGACAGGGGACTGCATGGCATGGGCTGGGTCTCAGTTTCCCCCTCTCAGGAAGCCCATCCAGGGGGTAAGATATATTGTGACATAGTCTGCTCGGACAGGCAGCCTGTAGAGGTGGATAAGCTTCCTAATGCTCCTCTTAAGTTCCTTTCCTTTGATATCGAATGCCTGCCAATAGGCGGCTCCATGCCCTCTCCGGACGAATCTCCTGTGATCATGATCAGTCTTACATTTGCCCCAGCCTACAAAGGGCACAATACTATAGTGCTTGTGGCAAAGCCTGTATCAGGTGCGGGTTCTGATGTAGAGTCGCTACAGAACGAAGAGTTCATGTTCAAGCGGTTCTTTGAGATTTTAAGGGACTATGATCCCGATATACTAATTGGTTACAACATCAACGATTTCGACATTCCTTACATTAGTGACCGGATCAAGTTCCTTGCAGACTCTGGAACTACTATAGACTCTGGTTCAGGGCGCGACGGGAGACCAATGAGTTACCGGAAGATAGGAACAATGACCCTTATCTCACTGGCAGGAAGGGTTGTGGTCGATGTCCTCCCTCTCATCCGCAGCCAGTTCAGTTTAAAGAGGTATACCTTACGCAATGTAGCCAAAGAACTGCTGGACAGGGAAAAGCTTGACGTGGCACCCTCAGAAATGGAAGACCACTGGAATGATGAAGGCGAAAAACTTCTCAAGTTCATAGATTATGCAAGGCGCGACTCCGAACTTGCCATGGAGCTGGTTATGAAACTCCAGTTACTTGACAGGTACATAGCCATCTCCAGAGTAAGCGGTTCCCTTTTACAGGAAGTCATTGATGGAGGTCAGACATCTATGGTAGAGAACCTTCTGCTGCGTGAATGCCGCATTAGGGATCGTGTGATACCTCCCAAACCCGATGATAATCTTGTCTATGCCAGGAACAAGAACAGCGAGGGCTTGAAAGGAGGTGAAGTGCTGGAGCCTAAAAAAGGCCTTCTTGAGAACGTAGTGATACTCGACTACAAGTCTCTCTATCCCACTATAATGATGGCTCACAATCTTTGCTATACAACGGTTGTTGAGAAAGATATTCCTGGGGAAGGCGAAACCATTACTCCACCCTCTGGTGGGAGATTTGTAACAGCAAATGTTTCAAAAGGGATCATGCCCACTATCCTGGAAAATCTGCTCAACCGAAGGATAGAGACAAAGAAACGCATGAAAGGTATATCCAATGAGGATGAATATAGGGCTCTCGATGCCACCCAGTTTGCTCTGAAAATATTGCTGAATAGCTTTTATGGCTATGCAGGATATACCCGTGCACGTCTGTACAGTCTTACCCTTGCAAATGCCGTCACGAGTTTTGGAAGGGAGAATATTATCACCACACGTTCACTTATAGAGGATACTATACGTACCATCTACCTCAAGGATGGTAATTCCTATCTGAAAAGTGAGATATCACCTGGTCCTCTGAACAAGGATGTTTTCCTCTCCGTGGTTTATGGGGATACTGATAGTGTCTTTGTGCAATGCACAGGAAAAAATGAGATATCACTTGAAGATGCAGAGCTTGTAGGTAAGAAGATCTCAGGCATAGTTTCGGCTTCCTTGCCAGATCCAATGGAACTGGAGTTCGAGTCCATAGCAAAACGTGCTCTTTTCATAGCAAAGAAAAGGTATGCTATCTGGGTATTTGAGCGGTCTGGTGATGGATGGAAAGATGGTATAAAGGTCAAAGGCATGGAAACAGTCCGCAGGGACTGGTGTGAACTTACATCCAAGACCCTGAACAGAGTACTCGAACTAGTGCTTAAGGAAGGTGAAGTAGAGGCAGCAGTGATGCATGTGAGAAAAGTAGTAGATTCTATACGTAACCTTGATGTCACAAAGGACAAGGATATCATAGATGATCTGATCATGACGCGCATGTACTCAAAAAGGCGTGAACACTATAAGAACAAACAGCCTCATATTACCGTTGCTGAGAAGATGGAACAGAGAACCGGTTCTCTTCCACCTGTGGGTGAACGCATACCTTTTGTCATCACTGCAGGTAAAGATCTATTCGTGAACCGTGCAGAAGACCCGGAATATGTCCGCGAGAATAATGTACCTCTTGATGTTGACTATTATATCAAGAAACAGATCCTTCCGCCGGTGGAGAGGATCCTGGGAGTATTCGGTGTAGACCTTTCAAACCTTGACTATGATTCGAAACAGACAGGCCTGTCAGATTTTACAGCAGGTCCCTCTGAAAAAAAGATAGGGGGGTCAGTGTCGAGGAAATCGGATCACGAGGGGCAATCGCCAAACAGCGGTTCCCAAAGTTCCCTCTTTGATTTCTGATCAGTTCAGCTTTACTCTTTCGGCTGTTGCCATATACACTATACTTTGACATAAATTGCATACATGGTCGCCGATACGTTCCATGTATCTCAGGACAAACAACAGGTGTGAAGCATCACTGATAATGGTGTTGTTATTGTTCATTATCTCGATGTATTGTTTCTCATTTTCAAAGAAAAGTTTGTCTAATTTGTCATCTTCTTCTGCAATTCTTTTAGCAAGCTCGGCATCTGAATTCTGAAAAGCTACGATTGTGTCCTCCAGCATTTTCTCCGCTATACTTCCCATAGCGGATATTCTTGACAGTAGTGGCTCTATATCGGCAATTTCTCCTTCCACCTCTAAAGTCACCCATGCAATGTTACTGGCAAGGTCACTTAATCTCTCCAGATCAATAGCCATTGTAAGGCATGAAGTTATAAGTCTCATATCTCCAGCCATGGGTTGCTGAAGAGTTATAAGATCTGATACACATTTATCTATCATCATCTCGTGCTCGTCTACGATATCGTCCATTGAAATAGTTTCCTCGGCAAGTGCTTTGTCCAGTTTTTTGAGAGATAAAGTAGCTTTTTTGACCATGTCCAGTGAGGTTACAGCCATTTCTATTGTGTTAGCTTTTAATATCTCCAGGTTTCTCTGGTATTTTTCTCTTGACATGTCTTCACCCAAACCTTCCCGTTATGTAATCTTCCGTCTGCTTCATTCTCGGATTTTCAAATATCTGATCCGTTTTACCATATTCTATCAGATCCCCTAGGAGGAAGAAAGCAGTGTAATCTGATATCCGTGCAGCTTGCTGCATATTATGTGTGACTATCACTATGGTATATTTTTGTTTGAGTTCCATTATAAGCTCTTCGATCTTGGAAGTGGATATCGGGTCAAGTGCACTGCAGGGTTCATCAAACAATATTACTTCCGGTTTAACGGCCAGTGTTCTTGCGATACAAAGTCTCTGTTGTTGTCCCCCGCTCAGATCCAGGGCAGATGTTGTCAGCCTATCGGCAACTTCTTCCCACAGCGCTCCTGACTTGAGTGCCTCTTCTACTATGCCATAGATATCTTTTTTAGCAGCACCATGGATCTTGGGTCCATACGCAATGTTATCATGGATGGACATGGGGAAAGGATTTGGTTTTTGAAAGACCATGCCCACTCTTTTTCTAAGTTCTACAACATCCACATCTTTGGCATAGATATCTTTATTATCTATCTTGATCAGTCCATCTATTCTGCAATTTTTAACAAGATCGTTCATCCTGTTTATACATCTCAAAAAAGTGGATTTCCCACATCCAGAAGGGCCTATGAAGGCTGTCACACTGTTCTTAGGTATATCGATAGAAATATCGCGAAGTGCCTGCTTATCTCCATACCATAGATTAAGTCCTCTTACTTCTATCTCGGTCTGGTTTCCGTTATTAGATCCTGACATCTGCTTACCTCTTTATTAATTTCTGAGTTTTCTTCTATAATGTCTCCGTATCATGACAGCTATCATGTTGAAACTAAGGACTATGGTCAGCAGTACCAGTGCAGTACCATATTGTATAGGCCTTGTTTGAGCGATATTAGTACCAGCAGTGGCAATTACATATAAATGATAAGGAAGTGCCATGAATTGGGAATATATTGAATCTGGGAGTCTTGGAAGAAAATATGCAGCTCCTGTTAACAATATAGGTGCTGTCTCTCCTGCAACTCTACCCACTGCAAGGATAGTGCCTGTTATCATCCCTGGGATAGCAGGAGGGAGTACGACCTGTCTGATAGTCTGCCATTTAGTGACCCCAAGTGCCAGTGAAGCATAACGGTACTCCTCAGGTACAGTGATGAGGGCTTCCTGGCTTGCTCTGATTATGATCGGCAGAGCCATTAGTGCAAGGGTCAACGCTGAAGCGATCAATGAGGCGCCATATCCCAGGTACTTCACAAACATCGCAAGTCCGAAAAGGCCAAATACAACGGATGGCGTTCCTGCAAGGTTGATGATAGCCATTTCTATGATCCATTTGGTTCTGCCTGGTTGTGCATACTCGTTCAGATATATTGCTGCTAATATTCCTAGCGGTAAAGCAACTCCCATCGATCCGATTATCAGATAAATTGTTCCGAGTATCGCAGGATATATACCTCCTTCTGTCATTCTGTTCCTGGGCATCTCTGTGAGAAAATCGATGCTGAGGATACTATATCCATTTATGGTTATTTGCAGAAGTATGATCACTACTATAATTGCTACGAGTACAGCACTAATCCTGAGCGCAGTAAATGCAATCTTTTGATCTCTTTGCGCTTTTTTTGTCATTGCCCTGACCCCAGGTTAAATCTATACTTTCTTTTTATATATTCGGCAATAATGTTTGTGATAAAAGTTGTTATAAATAGTACAGAGCCTATAGCGAAGAGCGCATAGAAATGCTCACTTCCTTGGGGTACTTCACCCATTTCCAACGCAACAGTGGCTGTCATTGTTCTCACTGGTGCAAAAAGTCCCTCTGGGAACCCTGGTATAACTGCAGTGTTACCTGTAACCATCAGTACTGTCATTGTTTCCCCAATGGCTCTTCCTATGCCAAGCATTACAGCAGCTGATATTCCTGACAGGGCAGCAGGAATGATCACTTTATTGATTGTTTGCCACTCTGTAGAACCAAGAGCGAGTGATCCCTCTTTTATAGCACGAGGTACTGAGCTGATCGCATCTTCTGAAATGGATATGATCGTAGGCAATGCCATTATTCCCAACATTATAGAACCAGCAAGCGCATTTTGTCCGGTGGGAAGATCAAAAGTATTCTGAAGCAGCGGGACAAGGACTACAAGGCCAAAGAATCCATAAACAACTGAGGGAATACCGGCAAGGATCTCTATTAGAGGTTTAAGAACTTCTGCTTCTTTTGCCCCTGCAAGCTCTGAAATGTATATAGCCACTACAATTCCGAGAGGTACTGATAAAACAATAGCTCCAAATGTAACTATCATTGAGCCGAATAGTAAAGGCAGCAATCCGAACTGATGTGGTTCTGATGTAGGGTACCACTTTGTACCTGTAAGGAACTCTACTAATGGGTATTTCTGGAATAGGGCAAGCCCATCTTTAAATAAAAAGATACAGATGAGAAAAAGGATGATCACTGCTGTAACTCCTGAGAGGTACAGCAATGATTCTATCACCTTCTCTCTATAATGTCCAGTTGTCATTTCAGATCCTTTTTCTTGATCTTACTGGATAGCAGGGAAGTATCCGACCTCAGAAACTATTGATTGCCCCTCGGCACTCATCACATAATCCACAAATTCTTTTACAAGTCCGTGTGGTTCGCCGTTAGTATAGTAAAATAGCTGCCTTGCCAATGGGTATTCTCCACTAAGGATCTTTTCTTGGGTTGCAGGCACGAATATTCCTTCTCCTCCATCAAGGGCAAGCGCCTTCACACTGTTGTCTACGTATGCATACCCAATGTATCCAATAGCCCCTTTGTTTTGTGCTACTTCCTGAACGATGGCCCCGGTTGCAGGTTGAACAAGTGCATCTTGGCGGTATTCGCTTTTTAGAAGGACTTCTTCCTTGAAGTATTCATATGTACCTGAGCTACTATCTCGGCTGATCACGGTAATTTTCCGATCCTCTCCACCAACGTCTTTCCAGTTACTTATATTTCCATCGTAGATAGCTTTTAGCTGTGTGAAGGTCAATTGGCTGACAGGGTTTTCTGGATTTACAACAACTGCAATTCCATCCCATCCAATTGTAGTTTCTACCGGATTGATGCCTTTTTGCTTTGCTTCCTCTATTTCTGAGTCTTTCATTGACCTGGAAGCCATGGCTATTTCTACTTCACCATCAATAAGAGCAGCTATTCCCACCCCTGAGCCTCCACCAATTACTGTTATACTCTTGTCAGCATTCTTGAGCATAAAATCTTCAGCTTCTGCCTGGGATAAGGGGAGTACTGTATCAGAGCCTTTTACAATGATGCTTTGTTTGACACCTGTTCCTTCTGAAACATTTGATGCATCTTCTGTGCTCTTATCCACACAGCCAATTCCTGCAAACGTGAACCCTACAACAAGGAACACAGTTATGAGGATAAATGTTTTGTAAAGTTTTGTTCTTTTGAACATGATTCTTCTCCTCTTTGTTTGGATTTTCCAATTTGAACACACTATATGTGTAGATAAGTATTCTGTAAATACAATATATTGCTCTATACTTTCTATTGAGTTCCATTTCTAGTATAATATCTATATAGTTTCCGTGATCCTAATGTTCTATATTCGTTTTAATTTTCAGGACGGTCAATTTAGCGTTCAAGCGATCAATTCCTTATGAGTAACAAAAGTGGGAAATAGGGTTATTGAAATACTGATAAGTATGCCAGATCTACTCATAAAGAATGCCAAGATATTCTATGGTAATTATCTACAACCTGCAGAAATAGTAATAGATGAAGGAAAGATCAGCAGGATAGCAAAAGAGGCGGATGTAATAGCTGGTGAGGTAATTGATGCACAGGGTTCTCTGGTTCTGCCAGCGGGAATTGATGTCCATGTGCATTTCAGAGATCCGGGGCTTACTCAAAAAGAGGACTGGTATACCGGTTCGTGTGCAGCTGCTGCAGGTGGTATCACAACGGTGATAGATCACCCCAACACTCTTCCTCCTACAGTCGATAAAAAGTCCTTTGAAGAAAAACTTAAGCTTGCTTCCCGTAAATCCATTGTAGATTTTGGTATTCACGGAGGAGTCACAAATAATCTTGAAAAACTGAATGAGTTATGGGAGGAAGGAGTGACAGCATTTGGTGAGATCTTTATGGCCGAATCCACCGGGGGGCTCAATATCGATGAGGTCACCCTTGAAAGGGCTTTGAGAATATTGAATGAATTAGGAGCACTTTCTGTCATCCATGCAGAAGACGATAAAATCCGTCTGGAATGTGAAGCGTTATTAAAAAATGACATGTCGCCTTCTTCACATTCAAAGGCAAGGCCTAATATATGCGAGGCTACTGCAGTGCAAAAAGTAGTGGAGATCCTTCGGAATACTGGCACAAGAGGTCATATCTGCCATGTTAGTGCTTTTGAGTCAGTAGGTGTGCTAGGCAGAGACAGGTATATTGCACGGCAAAAAGGTCTATCACCTATCACATGTGAGGTTACTCCTCATCATCTTTTCCTTTCCACCCGGGATTGGGAAAGATTGGGCTGTTATGGTAAAATGAACCCTCCTCTTAGGGACAGAAGAAGTGTCAAGTTCCTTCTGAACTCATTGAATGATGGCACTGTGGATATTGTTGCTTCAGATCATGCTCCTCACTGTGAAAGTGAAAAAGACGTAGATATTAAGTCAGCTCCATCGGGGGTTCCTGGGGTGGAAACCCTAATGCCTCTGATGCTAATGGCAGTTAAGAAGAATCTTCTTCCTCTGGGGCGCATGATAGATGCTACAAGTGCTGCTCCAGCCCGGATATTTGGTCTGGACAGGCATTCTAAAGGCAGGTTAGAAGCAGGTTTTGATGCTGACCTTATTATTGTGGACACAAAAAAAGTTACTTCTATAAAAGGTGATCATTTGCATGGAAAGATAGGGTGGACTCCTTTTGAAGGTATTGAGGCTATCTTCCCCGAGATTACGATATCAAGGGGTGATATTATATGGGACGGGGAGATATCGGCTTCCTATGGAAGAGGTAATTTCTTGCCGGGACAGGGGAAGGCCATGAACATTGATGGACATTTTTGAGAAATTTATGTCCACAGAACCATAACCTTTTAAATATATAATACCATATTATGTTCATGGTGTTGTGATGAAATCCAAGTTCGCTATTCATACTACTCTAAGCGGCGATGCCATCAAGGTCCTTGAAAGATATGAGAAGGACCTGGGCGCCAAAAATGTAGTCTTAGAGAAAGCTTTACTTAATCTGGATAATAGTCGATTCAAAGCTAAACT
Organism: Methanomethylovorans sp. PtaU1.Bin093; assembly: GCF_002067275.1. Taxonomy (GTDB): domain Archaea; phylum Halobacteriota; class Methanosarcinia; order Methanosarcinales; family Methanosarcinaceae; genus Methanomethylovorans. Next base: position 129,357 of record NZ_MVQX01000054.1, read on the forward strand.
TGATACACAGAATATTGATAGATTACTCAAAAGGGTACCTACTGGAGTTCCAGGGCTGGACGAATTCTTGGAAGGGGGTTTCCCAAAGGGTTTTTCAATTGTAGTGACAGGTCCTCCAGGAACAGGCAAGACAACTTTCTGCATGCAGTTCCTGATGGAAGGCGCAAAGAATGGTGAAAGATGTATTTTCTTTTCATTTGAAGAAAGGGCTCAGCAGCTAGTTCAACATTTCATGAGATTTGGTTGGGATATAGGCAAATATATTGATGATGGTTATTTGGAAGTTTTCGGTATATCCATGCTCACTTCTGAAGAGATGATTGAGATCATAGAATCTCACAAACCTGATAGGGTTGTATTTGATTCTCTGAACGTATTTACAGCTCCCGATGAGTTCAGAAGGTCCACTTCATGGCGTGCTTTGCATAGGTTACTTAAAAAGGATAAGATAACTTCATTGCTAGTCACTGAAAAAACTCATGGTATTGAGAAAAAGCAGTTCGATGATTACGATTTCTTGGGTGATGGCATTGTTTTCCTTGATTTTATCCAGACAAATGATATTGATACTACTCCAATGCCTGTCATGGCAATACAGAAAATGAGGGCCACTCGTATAGATCATACCCCTCAGCCCTTCAGGTTTACAGCTACAGGTATTGCTAAATACCGTGCATTGAATCTCCCTCAAAAGATCCTGCAGGACAAAATGGATCAGCGTCGTACAGAAAGGGATTTAGGTATAGTATGACAGGAGGCTTGCGATCAATGCCATTATATAAATTGCTCTGAAACTTCCCACGCCTCCTATGCTTATATAGGCACTTCCATTTTGTTCTCGATCTAAAGTAAGTAAGGATGCCACACACCCTGCAATTATCCCTATTATGCTTGAAATGAATATCACGCTTTCTGCACTACCTGTAGAAAGCAGAAGTGTCAGAGGCAAAGATACAAGTCCAATGTAATCAGGCACTTCTATTCCAACCCCATCAATTATCTCTGATGAGAGAAAGGCTATAACTGTGATTATCAGGGCTATCTCCAAAGATGTTGTGATGGGTCCTGTTACTAGGAGGTAGATTATTGCCAGAAGGGGTATGATCACTCCCCCAAAGTTTATGGTTAATTTTGTGTCGAAGACTCTTTCTTTTGGGGTTATGAGTTCTTCTGATACAGGTACACTGTATATCTTTTCCAGCACGAACGCATGCTGAGAAAGAAGTTCAGGTTTTCTTGTACGTATGCTAGCTATAGGTATTTCGATATTCCTCGTTATAAGCATTAAGAGAAGCATTAGAAAAAGGGGAACAGAAGTTATGTGTCCTATGTTCAACTTGTTCTCATAAAAGAGAACAGCCATTGGAAGTATGACCAGCCCGAACACTACAATCTGTTTTATTTCAGAACTATTAACATACCCTCTCATATCTGCCCTCACACAATGTATTTGTAGGTATCTATAGCTGGGATCGTATTAGCATTTGTTTTTTCTTTTCAAGTAAACCATATACTTGTCCATGTGTAGCACCACCTATCAACATCTCAATGGCAGTTCTTATTATTTGATTCTGCTCGGGAGTGCCCAGAATGCTTACGGTTTTACCATAGACGGAAATCTTAACTCCTATCATACTTTCCATGATTTCTCTGGTCTTGCCAGCTTTTCCAATGATCCGACCTTTAAGGCGTATCATCTCTTGGGGCGTACCAGCAGAGTTTGACAGATCAATGGTCTCAAGCATCATCATTTCGTCATCCATCAATGCCATAGCCTTTTCCGGATTAAATCCTCTGGCTATAGCATGGATCACATCAAGTGCTCTCAAGGACTGGATTGGGTCTTCTCCAGGTATAATCTCCACAGTGCCGTTTTCACTGTCTATTTCAATGGTAGCTGTTGATAATTGTTCAATAAGGTTTTTGACCTGGCCTTTTGGACCTATTATTGCTCCTATTCTGTCATGTGGTACTTTGATGTGAGTCATGATCATGCTCCTTCTTTTCTTTTGTCACGAATGTATAGATGTCATTTTCATTGGATATGATGCCATATTTCTTAAAATAGCGGACAATGTTCTGTATGTCCCTATGCAGAAACTGGTCCGCCTTTGGATGTTCAAGAGTAACTGATTGTCCCATGTCTATTAATATTGGTTCCATTAATTCTGTTTCAATCAGTACATTATATTCACTAAGGTCTGCGTGTATAAGTTCTGCATCCATATAGAGCCTTTTGATGTAGTCAATGAGCATATCAAATACTTTTTTGGCAGTTGTTTCTTCCAGTCGCACATCTTTTAAAAGGGGGTATGGCTTTTCATCTTTTCCGGCAAATTCCATCACAAGTATATTCCTTTCAGTTATGACTGGCTTTGGGACCTTTATTCCAACTTCGCTGGCCCTTAGCAGATTACGGTATTCTTTTTTTGTCCAGGCAAAAACGATATCCTTTTTTGTATGTCTTACATCTCTGAAGCGAGGGTCTCCCATTATATAATCTTCCATTGAGTTGAAAGTGCTGCTATTGATGCGGTATATTTTTACTGCAAGGCTATGGTCTTTGCCATCTGCTAAAAATACATTCGCTTCTTTGCCTGTGCTTATGGAGCCTCCTAAAGCTTCTATTATGCCTTTGCTTGATAGGGTGTATATTGCTTTTAATGTCGCTTCATCAAAAACATTTTCTGTGACTTTGATCTTTTCACTATCTTTTTGTTTGATCCTTCCGCTATCAACCAGCGTATCCATGGTTTTGATTTTGTCCTCTATTACTTTCTTCATATTTTCATCGGCTCTTTAAAAATCCTTTGCGCTCAAGCCAGTTAACCTGCGGACGAGTATATTTCCATATTACATCTGCTTTTGTGTCCTGAAAATCCCAAGGTACAGCTATGACTATGTCTCCTTCCCTTATCCATGTTTTTTTCTTCATAGAGCCTGGGATCCTTCCCATTCTTACAACGCCATCCATACACCTGAGTTTCACTCGATTAGCACCAAGCATGTTCTCTACTATGGCTAATACCTCTCCTTGGTCCTTTCGGGGTGTACGCACTCTGGTTACGCTGCTTTCCGGGTTTTCGAAATCGCTGTTATTAGGTGACAGTTTGATTCCTCTTTGAATTTCTTTTTTTACTCTGATAGTGATATGATTGCTTAGAATAAGTGTATTTGCTATACATTGCGTATTGTTAAAGTTTGCGAACATATGGCGTTTGGTTTGTTTTCTGATCAATCATGTTTTCATTAGGAGGGTTAAAACATATCTTATTTTATAGGCATGATATCTTTATATACAATCACGTTCTTTGTATGCTCCCTCGCGGGGATGTAGCTGTTCTCGCGACATCGATTCTCTTCTATATTCATTTATAGAATACGGGTCAACAAGAAACTATATATACGTTGAAAGCGTATAATTATAATCTCGAGTATGGTGGTGAATTCGGCCGTAATGTCCGTTTGTCGTGTGCCTGCCCTGTTTCGCAAGGTATATATACGAAGACGGTCATTAAGGTGATTCCCGCACGACAACTGTTGTGCGTGATAATCACCGCCTTATCGTAAGTGGAGACAGGAGTTATTTCTTGTCTGACGTTGGATTTGGCAGTTCGGTTAATTCTGGTCGGTAGTGTATCATTATCGAAAGGAATTAAACGAATGTTATGCGTGCAAGAAATTCTCAGTGAATTTCCTGAACAATTCCGATATAGACTTCCAAATTTTAAACCTATGTGTGTGATCAACAATTCTGGTTGATCCTGCCAGAGGTCACTGCTATCGGTGTTCGACTA
>NZ_MVQX01000055.1 GCF_002067275.1 Methanomethylovorans sp. PtaU1.Bin093
GACTTATGCGTTGATTGCGGACAGTGCATAGACGTATGCCCGGTCGAAGCGCTCTCACTGGACTGAGCTCACTGGGATTTTCTAATTTTTATTCCGGACCGGTCGGGAGAGTGTAAACTCTATGCTATTGGATTTGATCTCTATTTGAGGAAAGGACTGCCGGAAAATAAAGGGACAACACTAAAAATAGATCAAGGGAGGGTTACCAGATGGCAAAGGCAGATGAAAATGAATTAACCATCACATGCGTCTTTGATGCTCCACGTGACCTTTTATGGAAGGAATGGACAGAGCCTGAGCGAGTGATGCGCTGGTGGGGACCACAAGGTTTCACATCGCCTATCTGCAAGATAGACCTGCGCATAGGTGGTTCATATCTTTTCTGCATGCTCTCACCTGATGGCGAAGACTTCTGGAGCACTGGCGTGTACCTGGAGCTCGTCCCTCCGGCGAAGATCGTATGCACCGATTCCTTTGCTGATGAGGACGGTAATGTTGTCCCGGCAACGTATTACGACATGGGAGACGATTTCCCGTTAGAATTACGGATCACTATAACTTTTGAAGAGCATGATGGCCAAACAAAGATGACCCTGCTACATGCAGGTCTCCCTTCAGGTGCAATGAAGGATGCGACAGCACAGGGCTGGAACGAATCCTTTGACAAGCTCGCTGAAAGCCTGAGATAAATGAATATAAAAGAACTAAGGATATATGACAAGATCTCTTGCAAAACATGAGACTGTGGATGATTACCTTGCCACAGTTCCACAAGACGCGCGTGCCACACTTCTGAAGCTTCGTAAGCTCATCCAGGCAATAGTTCCTGATGCAACTGAGGGCATTAGTTACCAGATACCTACCTTCAAGTACAAAGGTCCCCTCGTAGCCTTCGCGGCATTTCCTAATCACTGCAGCTTTTATGTTATGAGCCCTGCTGTCATGGAGATGTACAAGGACGAACTGAAGTCCTACGATATCGCCAAGGGTACTATCCGCTTTCCGGTCAATAAACCGCTTCCTGCGGCCCTTGTAAAAAAGCTCGTAAAGGCACGGATCGAGGAAAATGAGAAAACCAAATGATGTTGAAGCTTGCAGCCGTCATCTCATTCATCTGAATTATGGCATCACATTTGAAATACAGCGTTTTTTACTGTATTTGCCTTAAATACTATGCAATTCAAATGTAAATCAATCATTCATTCAAGGGGGAGTGAAATATAGCAGACAAAACCATTAAAGTTGCTGAAAATGTTCCGGGCCCGTATTATGTAGATGAAGAATGTATAGCATGTGAATTATGTGTGGACACGGCTCCGGATCATTTCAAAATGGATGATGATAGGCCACAGGCGTATGTTTTCAAGCAGCCTGAAACTGATGAGGAAAAGGACCTTTGTGAAGATGCATTAGGCGCTTGTCCTGTTGATGCCATAGGAAATGACGGATAATCCTAGCATATCTTGTTGAACTAATAAGACCACTATTAACCTCCATATCATGTATCATGGTAATTTCACCTGATATCCGCATTTAGTGCATTTCCATGTATGCACACAGATTATATCCCCACATTTTTCACAGGTCCATTTTTCATTTTCGATAACCATAAAATTATCTATCCCGGTTTCCTTTATCCTTTTCAGGTTATCGATCATGCTCATCCCGTACTTTGTCTTGTATCGTTTATCAAGCTGTTTAAGTCTTGCACAGGGAAACCCTTTACAGGAAAAACAGTAGTTAGCAGATGTTTTCTTCAGTGCTTCACAGTTCTTTATCCTGCAGACGATACAATGTGTGTTTTCGGGCAACCGTCCAGAACCCACCCACTTCAGGCCAGAAACCCTTGCGGCAGAGTCTTTGATATGTAAAGTATTGGCCCGGGCTGGAACGCAGGATGAACGGAGGTTCTCTGCCTTTACCTGTTATCCTGATTCAGTGTTTCTCTGTTTCCCACAAGTACTGCAAATATCTTTGTGCACGTTAATTACTCCGCCACAACTTTTGCATTTCCATTTCTCATTTTCCGCTTTTATGAACTCTTCAATCCCATTGTCTTTTATGGCGTTTAGATTTTGGATCATGCTCATATTGTATCGGGCTCTGTATCTCTTATCAATGTGTTTGATCAGCGTACAGGGATATTGATTGCATTGATAACAGTACTCCAATCCATGTGCATTCAGTGATTGGCAGTTTTTTATCTTGCATTCTACTCTTGTTTTCGGGTTCCATGTGTTTATTGCCCTACACCCGTTGCATTTGTTCTTATTTCGCAGGTAAGCCATGCAGATCCCGCAGTTCATACCACATGGGGCTATCAAGGACTTATCGATATTTATTGGATGCATTGCACCTCAGATTTTGTTAATATCCTTTTTCATATATGTTTCATAAAAACAACCCGATGCTCCCCAGGGCCATTATAATCCAGAACAACATTATGGCTTTAATTCCTGGGCAATGTCCGAATTCATAGATCAGCATGGTATGATGCAAATGCAATGTTCTGTCACTGCCCCAGAATTCATAGATATTTGAGATTATCTGGCCGAAATCAGCTTTGCTGCAACCCACTAGTTCCTTTTTGGTGCCACCTGTCATATACTTATTGGGAACTTCAAAGGTATTTGAGTCTTAACTTTTAAAAACATTATCTCTGCAAGCCTCTCAGTTAACGATAGTGCATCTGCAGATATCGGAGATGCGCTTCCGCTCTGATCCGTTGCGCATGTTTTTGTATAAAGTATATGCTAATTATCAATCATTATAAAATATTCAAACGATTGTTAATTAAAATTTTGTTTATATATCATAACGGTGATTTCGTAGTATGTTTGAAAAATACTGGTCATTATTCCTTGCAGCAGCAATTGGATCGATCATTGCTGAGCATTCTTATCTGGGAATTGGATTGTCTTTCATGGGCTTTGCTTTAGCAAGGCATAAAGAAGATCGTGTTCTGACGGATACATTCTCTGCAGATGTTCAGAAACATGAATCTTATGAGGGCTATGCAAGCATCCAGTGAAAATGGTCAATGAGACATTTTCCGCATCGGTCACTAAAAAGTTGCTGCTTTAAGATATTACTTAATTTTTTTGGTTGATGTATCCAGGTATATTCTTGCTGGATACATCATCTACAACTACAACTAACGGAGCATTTTTCAGAAGGGGTCAGCAGGAGCATGTTGTACGGATGCCCCTGCTTAGAGATGTACACCTTAACGCCAGTGTACACAATGATCTAGATCCTGCACGTTTAAGAAGATAGGCTTAGCAAGGTGAAAGTAATTCTATCATATGAGCGATCTTTTCGTTACGTGGCCTGTTACTGCAGGTCCATGAAAGCTTATACAAAAAGCATGTGTTTTTTTGATGTAGTCCATCTTCTCGGACAATAATATGAACTATCTGTATCAAACTTCATACTTGTAGCAAGATAATTTAATACAGAATCGCCATATAATTTTATTTACTGTTACATATATTATTATGAATATTTTTATATAGTATCAGTTCTATAATAAGCCTTAACCGAAGGTTAGTCGGTGAAAAACGGTGGGCTTAATGGACAGAGACTCATATACGGATAAAAGAATAAACAATTATTCATTAAGCATTTTAGTAGATGAGTTTATACAGCCTCACTGTAGTGGAGCTGTCAAGAAAAACGGTAATCCTTTATAAACCTCTGCTTTATGTTTTCTGAAAACTGTTCAGTCCTATCTCTATATGAAGTCCCCTGTCTATGCCTGGATGATCTTTTTCAGAGTCCTTGTGGTTTTTCAAAGTACAGGGCTTTTTCAGTATTTTCTATCTCCGAATATTGAAGAACCGATCCTCACCATGGTAGCTCCTTCCTCGATGGCTATCCTGTAGTCGCTGGACATACCCATTGAAAGTTCCTGAATATCGACATTTTCCTGGTAAGTCTGCTGCATTTCATCGAACAGGGCTTTCATCCTTTTGAAACATGACCTTGTTTGCTCAGGGGAATCAAAAGGAGGGATACACATGAGTCCCGCCACATTAATATTTTTGAATCCATGGATCTCTGTGATTACCTGTGCTATCTCATCTTCCGCAAAGCCGAATTTCTGGGGCTCTTTGCCGATATTGATCTGCAGGAAGATCTTCTGTACCTTGCCAAGTTCCCAGGCTTTCTTATTGATGTCCTGTATCAGCTTCAGGGAATCTACTGACTGGATCACATCAAAGAGCTGAACGGCTTTTTTTACCTTTTTTGACTGTAAATGTCCTATGAAGTGCTTTTCACAGGGTAGCAGATCATCACATTTACTCTCATATTCCTGAACTTTGCTCTCTCCTATGATGGTGGCTCCAGCCCTTATGGACTCATTTATTCTTTGTGCATCGATCGTCTTGGTGACACAGACAAGCTTTGTATTTCCAAGCTCTTTGAGGACGGCCTTTACATTCTGATAAACTGTCATTCATACACCCAAAGAGATCTTAGTTAATGATTCGCTCGCAGCTATATGAACTAAATGCAGGGGTCTGATATAAAAAGCTCGTTTGGTTCGCTTCATTGGTTTTAAGTGTCGGATAAATTATTTAATCGGGCAGGTTCCAGTTATCAATGTATCCGATCTTATTGATGGGAGTGAATAAAATGCCTGTACAGCCATACATAAATTTTAATGGGAACTGCCGGGAAGCTGTGGAATATTACACAAAGGTCTTTGGAGCAGCTAAACCTGAGATCATGTCATTCGGGGATGCACCAGAAGATATGGACTTTCCGATAACGGAAGAAACAAAGGATCTGGTAATGCATACTGCTCTGGAGATAGAGGGAAGCACAGTGATGTTCTCAGATGTTCCCCCAGGTATGCCTTTTATCCTCGGGAACAATATCGGCCTTGTAATTATCAGTAAGGATATGGATAGGATAAGGTCAATGTTCAACGCACTCAAAGCTGAAGGCACTGTGGTAATGGACCTTCAGGAAACGTTCTGGAGCAAACTGTACGGCATGGTGACCGATAAGTTCGGTATTGCCTGGCAATTCCATCATGACTGGGAATGAAAAGATGCATCTATGCTTTTACATGTTTATCTATACGCTATAAAGCAACCTTTTTTTGTTCTATCGGTGTAGGGGTGGCCCTCCTCTGGCATATGATGTTGAACGCAGGAAAGCCAGCCAGTCAAAATCCGTGAAACATTGAGAAGTTAGTGCGAAGTAGGTCGGGTTCTTCATGCTGCCAGAGCGGATCGGAAGAGCTGCGATCTCCGGAGCTGGAAGCCCGTGGGCTTTGTGTGTTGGGATGAAACTAATCGGTCCGGGCAAATCCCCCAGCAATGCTTCGAGAGTGCCATGTTCGGGCTGGATGATGCCATTATCGTCAGAAAGACCCACTGCAGAACCGATGACTACGTAGCGTGGACCGAACATCTCGTTGAGATGGGATCCAGCCGGCCACCATGTTAATGCGTGAGGACCCAATTGCATGTGGGCCTTTCCCCGCTGCAGATGGCTGTTGTGAGCAAAAGCCAACACTTTTCCTCTGTATCGCTCACGGGATACTATATACAGCAGATTTTCTGCCATCATTACATCACGGATGCCGAGAAGCCTGACCAGCCGGTTTTCGGAGTCCCGGGCCAATACACCGTGATAGTTGAGCAACTGCCGAGCCAGCATGGCATATTGTACTACTCCCAGGTACTGACTTTCATCGCTCTCAGCTACCAATTCGGGACGCCGTTCCATTAGTTCTGATATGAGATCTTCCGTCTCGATTCTAAGCTCAGTGGCACTTGGTGACAGACCCACCGACAACGTCGGGTCCATGGCTGCGGCAGGGTTCTCCCACTCAGGACCATTGCCCAGAAGCGGTTCTATCCGGGTTTTATGATAGTTGCCGCTGATGCTATCTATCGAAGTGAGGTAGTCCAGTACAAAAAGCAAGACCTGCCTTGGGCTGTCCGCGTACATCATTTCCGTAGGGCTATCGAAACCGTAGAACCGGAGCTTGACTTGATGGGAAGGGTCAGCGTTGTATTCCCGCATCCATTCCACAAGTTCACGATTTGCCTCTAAGCTCCCGAAACCGTGACTAAATCCTACTTCCTTTATTTCTTCATAAGACACCGGTCCTCGGCCAGCTATGTACTCATTCACTACACGCGCTCTGGGGAAACTGCTCTCGATGGCGATGGCGCTGTAACCATGCTTTTCCACAAGGCGCTGGAATAACAGGTTGCGGAGTACCAGAATGTCCTCGCCGCCGTGGAGCGCTTCACCAAAGCCTACCAACTCTACCGCATCATCAAGTGAGGCGATGATCTTGTCAATGGGGGAGGTGAAAGCTCCGGACGGATCGAGGGAAACGGGAATGGCTTCTTTTAAGACCCAATCTTTAAGGGTAGTATACGCAGGGTTGGGATCTCTCTGTACAGATGATCTTTTTTCCATTTTCTCAATACCGATCAGTAATTCTATCGATTTATTTAATAATTTAGGTTTTGATCCTAAAATAAAAATCTTGCAATTATATTAAAATACCGACACTTTGTATAAATATTGTTGCATCTGATGGGTGAATTGATGGCTTTCGCCATTTGTATTTAGGGTATTATTTTAAATAGAATAGAATATAGACTATTATAATAATTGCACGATAATGGCGGTAATACAATGGGCAGCGAAAAGGGAAAAATAAAATATATATTCTTAGTAGTATTTGTATTGATCTTAGCTAGTGTATCCTGGGTCTATGCAAGCTTTTCATTATTCGGACCTAAAGACCTGGGGGTTGAATATACTCATGAGGATTACGTCAGCGCTCTGGAAAAAACCGGTATTCAGGTCGAATACGAAGGTTTGACCGGAGAAGCACTGGAAGAGTATAAAGAACAATATAAAGACAACGGTGAAAAGAAATCGATCCATGATTACAATTTTGAATTCTCAGAATATGAAAGAAAAGAATTCACTTTAACTAATGAGGAGGCTACTGCTTTATTAAATGAGCTTGCCCCGGGGTTCTGGTGGTTCGATGACCTTCAGGTAAAAGTCCTGCCTGATGGTACCATGGAAGGATCGAGCACAGCTGACATAAAGAGACTTAAGACCGATCTATATTCAGATGTTGCAGACGACGTTCCCATTCCGCTGCCTGATACACTGAACATTTATAGTAAAGGGCGCATCAGCGTTACGAACAATCAGCTAAGCGGAGATCCCGAAAAATTCAATTTAGGAGCTGTATCACTCCCGGATAAATATCTGGAAGAGGACAGCGTAAACACAATGGAAGAATACTTCCCTCGTATCTATACGGTTGTCCCTGGGCTTGAAATAACCAGCCTCACATCTAATTCTGAGGGAGAGTTCGTATTTGATGGAGTTATTCCACAAAAAGTATCCGTAACTGCAAAGTAAGATCTAAGGGGGTTGAAATTGAAATATTTGATGATCAACGGAAAAAGAGAGGAAATACCTCCTTTTCCACATCATAAAGCTTACATCTACAGGAGTAAGCAATTCTTTTTTGCAAAAGGGATCACAACGCATTTGACCATGGGCAATTTCATTACTCTGAAAGAGCTATATAATGGATTTAAAAACAAATGTTCTGTCCCCAGGGTCCTTCTGGTAGACCCGACCAGCAACTGTAATCTGAAGTGTAAAGGGTGCTGGTCTCACGATTATGAAAACGGTCACAATATATCTTACGAGAAGTTTGACGACATATTGTACCAGGCTGAAAAGTTAGGGATCATGGACTGTTTAATGACAGGCGGTGAACCTTTACTCCGGAAAGACGATATTCTGAAATTATGCAAAGAACATAGTAAAATGACATTCGGAGCATTCACTAATGCAACTTTGATCGATGAAAAGTTTGCTGACGAAATGGCTGCACTGGGTAATTTGAATGTCTTCATAAGTATTGAAGGAACAAAAGAAGAAACCGATTTCAGAAGAGGAACGGGTGTTTATGATAAAGCGATCGAGGCTATGGATATTTTAAGGTCCAGAGGTATTGCATTTGCTTTTTCTTCCTGCTATCATTCAAAGAACTACAAGACCATAGCCAGTGATGAATTCCTCGACCATATGCGTCAAAAAGGTGCCTGGTTCGGCTGGCTGTTCCAGTATATCCCTGTGGGGAGCAATGCGGACACTTCTTTGGTATGCACTGCAGAGCAAAGAGCATACGTACAGGAACGGATCAGGGATTACTGTATAAAACATGACTATGTGATCATAGATTTCTGGAACAACGGTCATCTCTCTTTCGGTTGTATCGGCGCAGGTGTTGGTTTTGTCCATATAAATGCCAAGGGTGATGTGGAGCCCTGTGCATTCTGTCATTATTCTGATTCGAACATATACGAGGTATCGCTTGCAGAAGCCCTTAGGTCTAAATTCTTCACTGCCTTTAGAAATGCACAGCCATTCTCACAAAATCCATTGAGACCCTGCCCGTTGATCGATAATCCTCAGGCCATCATCGATGTGGTCAATGCCAGCGGGGCAAGGTCGACACATCTGGCCAATCCGGAATCCGCTGAGGCTCTGGCAATGAAGAGTTTTGAGAGGGCCAGAGAGTGGGAAGGAATGTCAGAGGAGCTGTTCAGAAAAATGCCGGAGCACGTTCAGAAAAACTTTCCCAGATTCATGAAGTATCATACTTTTAAGAAAGGAATAACAGATGGCAGAAGAAAAGATATTTGATGCCGAAGTTTACTACAGGAACGATCCAGATCACTGGATAATAATGGTCCATGGTTTTGGAGGTAGTGCAAGGACCTGGAAAAAACAAATAGATTTCTTTTCAAAACACTATAACCTGCTTGTGCTGGAAATGCACAAGAGGAATGAAAATGAGGATCTGGACCTGGATAAGGTCTGTAAGCTTATAAATAGTACATTAGATCACTATAAAATTGAACAAGCTCATTTCCTGGGCTTTTCCTTTAGTTCATTGATATGCTTACGATTTGCCGTACTATATCCGGAAAAAGTCCATTCATTGATCATGGGTGGGGGGATCCTCAAATTCAATTTGAAAACAAGGTTTTTGCTTTTCCTGGCAATAACTTTTAAAGGGATCATCAATTACATGGTCCTTTATAGATTTTTTGCTTATATCATAATGCCTAAGAAGAACCATAGGAAATCACGGGCTATCTTTGTGAATGAAGCGAAGAAATTAGGTTATGACGAGTTTTGTAAATGGCTGGATATTGTTCCGCAAACAACAAAAAGTTTAAGCTGGCTAAATGAGTTAAATGATAATATTAAAGTCCTGTATGTTTCAGGAAATGAAGACTATCTTTTTTTAAAGGACACTTTAAAATACAGTAAGAAAATACGCAATTCTCAGGTGGAAATAATTGATAATTGCGGACATGTGTGCTCTATTGAACAGCACGATATGTTTAACAAGGTAGTTTTTAAATATCTGAATTCGGCGTAATATTTATCTGCGTGCATTATTCCACTGTTTGTACTATCTTATTTGAAGATAAAATATAGAAGTTGGATACTTCCATCTGCCCATGTCTCCTACAATGCCCTTCAGAATATCATACGCCTCTCTCTCATCTGTCTCTCGCCAATGCATATTTTGCCATCACTCTTAGATACTCTCTGTCCACTTCCATAAGCACAGTTTCGAACATGGCCACGTGTATCTTCTCTTCGTTGGCAACGTCAAGCAAGATCTTTCTGAGTTTCTCATCATCCGTAAGAGCGGCCATTTCTTCGTAGAGGTTTATCGCATCAAGTTCGGCTATCATGGCGCTTCTCAGGATTTCCTTATCTATATCTTCCTTACTGCTCCTTTCAAAGTTTATTGGTGCCTTTGAAAACAAAGATCTTCCTCCTTATTTCCGCAGCTCTTCTTCCACTTCCATTTTGCCAGCTTCTAATTCTGTCATCTGCTCTTCATCTTGCTCAAGGAGCAATGCTTGGAACTCCCCAACATGTGTCTTCTCTTCTTTTGCCACATCCAGCAGTACTCTTCTTACTTCATCGTTATCTGTCAGGTCTGCCATTTGCTCGTACAGGCTGATAGCATCCATTTCAGCAATAATAGCAGCTCTGAGGATCTCTTTATTCAGATCGTTTTGTTTTATCTTGTCCAATACGATTGGTATTCTGGATAACATTATCAAAGATCACCGCCTGCTACACTATGAAGTAGCTATTTTCCCACTCAAAATAAATGAGTGTTCTTTACACTATTTATTGATTACGCAGAATTAAATGAAAAAGAAGCATGCTTGCCTGAAGAATAAGCAAAGGAGATGTATCCGGATCTGATACAAAGGACCAAATACCATTTGCAAAATGGATCTTTTAAGCAAAATAAGAAAGACTTATATATGTATATATAGTGGTTTTAATTGTGGTAGGTATGCAAAGTAAAAATCGGGTGAAGAGGGTGGCTGTTGTTTTGGCCACTTATTTGCTCATGATCGTTGCCCTTGTATTGGTTTCGGGTCTGATAATATAAGGCTGTAATATAAGGAAGCTGCTAAAAATCATGCGATGAGCACAACAAGCATAACCGAACAGAATACGGTGCTTCAGCCCTTTTCCTTATGCTTATAGTGGTATCCAGTTCAGGGCACAGATGATCCCATATATCACCCTGAACTGGAGTTCCCAATTTCATCCTTTGTTTTTTTGTTTTCTCGTGCATTATTGGTGCATGCTCCGTAGGAGGTTCTGTTTCCGCATTGCAGCAATTCCGGAATGCAAACAAAAATATGACCTTCTTATATTTAATCACTTCTACATTAAATATTAAATGAATACGCTACTAATAAATGATCACATATGTTTAATATTACGTATATACTGTCTAAGCAGCACAAATATCTGGAAGTCATCGCTTTGTTATTGCAAGGTGTGAATAAAAAAATATTACTCTTTTCCCGTTCTAACCGATGCCTGTATCTATGTGGATAACATATTCTAGATAGTAACAAATGCACTCATGTAATTAATTTAATGCTCTCTGCAGGAGATTAAGGCCCTTGATAGCACTTCGGTTTTACAGGATCTATGATATAGGACTGGAAATAGATCTGGACTGGCTGGAAAAGGAACTCTCGGAAAGTTTCCTTATTGCCAGGACAAGTTTCCGGCGTGTAAAGCCAAAGTCAATTATAATGGATGTACCGCCTCTTTTGATAAGGATGGGCCGTTCCACTGTGGAAAAGGCGGGCAGTACCTTTGAATTCACAGTATTTGCCCGCATCTTTGATATAGGGGCAATAAGTCTCTGTTTAGTTTTTGAAAGACCAGAATCTGATTTTACTCTCCTGGAAGACACTGCGCTGCTTTTTGCAGAACAGGAAGGTCTTTCCGATCTTTTTCTGTCGCACCTTAAGACACTCACTGAGATGCTCAAGCCGCACATAAGAGGCTTTGCGTTGAACCCGGATTTCTTTGAAGACTATACCATATATCTCATGGACTGGATGGACGGATCTATAGATCCATTGCCCCTGCTTGCAGGTGAAAAAAGGGATTTTTCCGCTCAGATGAGAGAGGAGATCCTCAAAGGTACACAGAGCTATACCAAAGAAGACCTTGCAATACTTTCCTGGGGTTCAGCCCTGCTCTGCAATCAGGACAGTCCCACCGATCTTTTAGATCTCATTGAATTTGCGAATGTGCAGGTATTCGAACTGCGCTACTACGACAGGGAGCTGAGCCGCCAGATTTGGAAAATGTACGATGACATCGTGCTTGCAGATAAACTTCCTCCGTTTAAAAGAAGACATCAGTATAGATTGATCATGATACAGCTGATGCAGAACAACACCGAGATATCTGAAATTACAGAAAAGGTAAACAACCTTATCAAAGTAACAGAGGACATTTATTATGCCAGAGTCTATGCCTCTGTATTAAAAATGCTACGCAGTAGCCAGTGGAGTGATAGCGTTAGCCACAAGATCGAAGTGATCAGGGACAACTATTCCATGCTTTCCGCAGAGGTCCGTATCCAGCATTCCTACTTCCTGGAGTGGATAGTTATAGTTCTTATAGCCCTTGAAATTGTCATTGCCATTGTGGAAAGGCTGATATGAATGCTTTTACACATTTCTACAAACTTAAAAAGAACTATAATATCCCTTGATATACACAACAAGGGACATTTCAATACCAATAACTGTTAGATGCTTTATGCAGCAGAAGGCAGTTCTTTGCAGCGGATCACAGTGTTTGTATGCTTTTGTATGTTCTTGATCCTGTATATTTCCCTGCCAGCAGCAAACGTAAAGGCCCGCCCTTCTTTACCGGCCCTTCCGGTCCTGCCTATCCTGTGAATATAGGATTCAGTATCCTGCGGAATATCGTAATTGAACACAGCTTCGATGTTCTTCACATCTATTCCCCTGGAAGCCACATCCGTAGCCACAAGAGTTTCGATCTCCCCTTTCTTGAAGCTGGACATTACATCATCCCTTTGCTTCTGTCTCATGTCACCATGTAATCCATCGACCAGATATCCTTTTCTTCTGAGATTGACTACCAGTTCATCCACACCTTTTTTAGTGTTGCAGAACACCAAAGATGATTTCATATCATAACTGTCCATTACCCGGCACAATATCTCATGCTTGGGCCTGCCTTTAGTTTCAAGATAGAATTGTTCGATCTGAGATACATTAACATTTTTCGGCTGGGTCTTTATCAACAATGGTTCCCGCTGATATTTTGTTGTCAGTTTAATAATGGGTTTGGGCATGGTCGCGGAAAAGAGGATCGTTTGTCTCTTATCATTAGCTTTTTCAAGAATAATTTCGATGTCTTCTCTGAATCCCATATCCAACATCTTATCGGCTTCATCCAGCACAACCATCTTTACAGCATCAAGCTTCAGAGTATTGCGCTCAAGGTGGTCCATTATTCTTCCGGGTGTACCAACGACAATATGAACACCTTTTTTCAGGGCCTTCATTTGCCTTTCGATAGACTGCCCTCCAAATATAGCGCATATCTTGATCTCTCTGTACCTTGAAAGCTTGTTCATCTCTTCAGCAACCTGATTTGCAAGCTCTCGTGTGGGA
>NZ_MVQX01000056.1 GCF_002067275.1 Methanomethylovorans sp. PtaU1.Bin093
ATATTAGAGTTCATAGACCAAAACTTTATATAATGAAAGTATTACCTATTGACAGATTTTTAAATAAAGCAGTAAATAGCGAATTATTCTTATAAGCTGCTAATGGATGGAAAATGTCGGTCAAACATATTGCAAATCTGTATGCTTACAGACAGCTGATATGGCAATTAGCTTGGAGTGAGTTCAAACTGAGGTACAAGAACTCTGTTCTGGGATATTTCTGGTCGCTCCTGGAACCTCTGCTAATGCTAACAGTCCTTTATTATGTTTTTTCACATCTCATGAAAATGCAGATAGAGAACTATCAGCTTTTCCTTTTATTGGGCATTATCATCTGGAATTTCCTTAGCAGAGCTACCAGCATAGGAATGAATTCCATTGTTGGAAAACCAAGCCTCATTAAGAAGATATATTTTCCCAGGGACATTTTTGTGATCTCATCATGCCTGACAGCATTGCTTATGAGTGTTTTTGAATCTATTGTTTTTGTGCTGTTCATGATATACTTCAAGGTGTCATTGTCAATCTACGTACTACAGGCCCCAGTCATACTGATCTGTCTTCTGGTCCTGTCTGTTGGCCTGTCCCTGGCTTTAGCGGCTCTTAATGTACTTTATCGCGATGTGCAGTTCATCTGGGCTGTACTGCTGCAGGCAGGCTATTTTGCAACTCCCATAATGTATACGGTCGAGGTATTTCCTGCAGATCTGAGAAGCATCGCACTTCTTAATCCGATCGCCAGGGTGATAATCGCTGCAAGAGATACAATAATCTACTCTTCCCCCATGCAAACGAATGATCTGATATTCATGGCTGTTGCAGCAATAGTTTTCCTATTTGCAGGATATTTTATTTTCAACAGGATCGAACCTCGGTTTGCGGAGGAGATCTGAATGCCTGTGATCGAAGTGGAGAAACTGGAAAAATCGTTCCGCATTCCACATGAAAAACGAACCACGCTTTTCGAGGCACTTACAGGCGTGTTCAAGCCGGAATCCTATGAGGTATTCGATGCTTTAAAGGACATCAGCTTCGATGTGGAGGAAGGTGAGTTCTTTGGGATCATTGGGGAGAACGGAAGTGGAAAAAGTACCCTTTTGAAAATAATAGCAGGGATCCTGTACCCTTCTTCAGGCGAGGTACATATCCGCAAGAAAGTTACGCCCTTCCTTGAACTTGGAGTAGGTTTCCAGCCCGATATGACAGCGGTGGAGAACATAAAGACCTATGGCACTATAATGGGCATGTCAAAACATGATATAAGATCAAGAACAGATGATATACTGGAATTTGCTGGACTGGAGAGGTTCAAGGATACAAAATTAAAGAACTTTTCTTCAGGAATGCAGGTAAGACTTGCTTTTTCCACTGCCATCCAGACAGATCCAGAAATTTTGCTGATGGATGAAGTGCTTGCCGTAGGTGATATGGACTTTCAGCAGAAATGTCTGGATGTCCTGAACAACTACCGCAAAGAAGGCGTAACAATCGTATTCGTGTCCCATGACCTTGGTTCTGTCAGAAGGTTCTGCGACAGGACCTTGCTGCTGCACAAAGGAGAGCAAGTAGCTTTAGGAAACACAGCTGAAGTGATAGATAAATATGTGTATGGAGAGCAGGAAAAAAACGTTTCAGAAGCTACCCACAATGCAGTTGATAGTGATCCTGCCATCCTAGCCGAAGATCAGACCTATCTCAACAACTCCCGATGGGGTGACCAGAAAGTTGAGATATTAAATGTCGAGTTCTATGATAAATTCGGTAATTTGAGTAACAGGTTCAATTCCTTTGATGTAATGACCATAAGGATCCTTTATAATGCTCACGAAAAGGTACTTGACCCAATTTTTGGCATTGCTCTATATTCAGAAAAAGGAGAGAATCTTTTTGGTACCAATACGGAATTGAGAGACATAACGATCGATCATATTGAAGGTAAGGGTCATATTGATCTGAAAATAGATAGCATTTCTATGCTCTCCGGAAGATTTCTGTTAACTGTTGCCATACATAGCCGTACACATAACCCCTATGACTGGCATGATAAACTATATCATTTTGATGTGATCCCGACAGGCAGGGATGCTGGTCTATTCGATGTGCCTTGTAAATGGATAATATGAAAATGTTGGGGATAACATGGATACTTTTGAGATACATGATGAAGAAGTGAATGTTGAAGAAATCATGAGAAAGATAAGGGAGAATATCAGTAAGCGAAAAGAGCAAGGTACCTATCCGCCTGAATTGGATGCGGCAGCCCGGCAGATGATCTCAGATCCAAAAAAGACTTTGGGAGAAATTGCCGATGAACTGACCAATCTGAACATTAACTCTGATATTCAAAATAATAGTTATGTTATTAGCTCTCATCGTCCCATTGTGGGAAAACCGCTCGTCAAAGGCAGGGAGATAGTACATGGGGAAGTCCGGAGATATGTGGACCCGATGGTCTTTAAACAGATAACTTTCAACCAAAATGTGGCTAAAGTTCTCAATAATGCAGCTTACCGTATTTCAAATATCGAAAATACGATTGGCGGTTTTGGAACAAAAGAACAGCATATTTTTGAACCAAAAACCATCAGACAGGAACTCAAGGAAACTGATGAGCGAGTATTCGACATAGAGGACAGGCTCCATGCTCTGAAGCAACAGATAAATGATGAGATAATAATTAACAGCAAACTGTGCGAAATGGTCGATCAGTTCAGAGCTGATATGAACAATACTCTTTCCATGTTAAAAACTGAAATGAAAAAAGAAAATGAAGCAATGATACGTTCAGTTATTGCAGCAATGGACACTGATATTGAGAAAAAGGCATGGCTTGCCCAGATGCTTGATAAGCGGAACTTACAGGGGATCTCACAGACGGAGAAACTGTTACAGCCGCCCCAGCTTGACACTGGTGTGAATTATTTTGTTTTTGAAGATAGATTCCGGGGAGCCAGAGAGGATATTGCTCAACGGCAGACTGCCTTTCTCCGTTATTTTGAAGGATGTAAGAATGTACTCGATATTGGCTGTGGAAGGGGAGAGTTCCTTGAAACCATGCGTAAACACGGAATAGGTTCCAAGGGAGTAGATATCGATGAGACCATGGTGGACTACTGTCGCTCAAAAGGTCTCGAGGTGGAACTTGAGGATGCATTTGATCATCTTGAGAAGTTAGAGGATGCCAGCCTGGATGGAGTGTTTATAGACCAGGTGGTAGAGCACCTGGAACCTGCATACCTTGTCAGATTACTGAAACTATGTTTCCAAAAGATGAAATATGGATTCTATATCATTGCAGAAACCGTGAATCCGCTTTCTTTCTCATCTTTTGCAAATTTCTATATTGATCTTACCCATATCAAACCCGTTCATCCGGAAACTTTAAGGTTCCTGCTGGAATCCGCAGGTTTCAGGGAAGTCAAAGCTGTATTTTCATCTCCTATGCCGGAAACTATGAGG
Organism: Methanomethylovorans sp. PtaU1.Bin093; assembly: GCF_002067275.1. Lineage (GTDB taxonomy): Archaea > Halobacteriota > Methanosarcinia > Methanosarcinales > Methanosarcinaceae > Methanomethylovorans. The sequence goes on from NZ_MVQX01000056.1 coordinate 3,460, forward strand.
TTGCAGAAGCTTGTGACAAATGAGGGGTCCACAGATGCAGAAAGATATCAGGCTGAAGTTTTCAACCGGAACATAGAAATGCTAAATGCTACTCTTTACGGTGAACAGGATTATGCAATGATCGG
>NZ_MVQX01000057.1 GCF_002067275.1 Methanomethylovorans sp. PtaU1.Bin093
ACCCGTAATGTGGAAGTTACCGAATCCGATAAGCGCCGGTATTGCATAAACGACGAGGAAATATTGACCCTGGCCAGGTATGCAGTCACCATAGAGGATTATTATTCCCGCAAGGCAGGCAAGCCCATGCCCATGGATATAGAATGGGCCAAAGATGGCATAACAGGCGAGCTCTTCATAGTGCAGGCCAGGCCGGAAACAGTACAGGCCCACAGGTCGCGGGATGTCCTGGAAACATATTATCTGGATGAGCGCGGTCAGGTACTTGTAGAAGGCAGGAGCGTGGGAGGCAAGATAGCTGCCGGCAAAGCCCGTGTCATTACTGACGTCTCGCAACTGCCACAGTTTATCCCGGGTGAGGTCCTGGTGGCCGATACCACGACCCCTGACTGGGAACCGATCATGAAGACAGCTGCTGCTATCGTCACCAACAAAGGTGGCAGGACATGCCATGCAGCCATTGTAAGCCGGGAGCTAGGCATCCCTGCAGTGGTGGGTGCAGAGGACGCAACCGAACACCTGGTCAACGGCACTGAAGCAACTGTAAGCTGTGCAGAGGGGGATGTAGGCCGTGTATATGCAGGCATCCTGCCTTTCCATGTGGAAACCGTTGATCTTAAAGGCCTCAAACGCCCCCGTACTGAAATTATGATGAACCTTGGCAATCCTGAAGAGGCTTTTTCCCTTTCCATGATCCCGAACGACGGTATCGGGCTGGCACGGCTGGAGTTCATAATCACGAGCTATATCAAGGTGCATCCCATGGCTCTGGTGCACCCTGAAAAAGTAAAAGATGAAAACACTCTTTCCCTCATCAGACAACTGGCCAGGGGCTATGTCAACATGGCCGATCACTTTGTTGAAAAGCTGGCCCAGGGAGTGGGTACCATAGCTGCGGCCTTCTATCCTAAACCGGTAGTAGTGCGCATGAGCGATCTCAAGTCCAATGAATACGCAAGCCTCCTGGGTGGCAAATATTTCGAGATGGAAGAAAGCAATCCCATGCTAGGGTTCAGAGGGGCTTCCCGATACTATGATGACAGGTATCGCGAAGGCTTTGCCTTAGAATGCCAGGCCATGAAGAAAGTAAGGGATGAGATGGGACTAAAGAATCTCATCCTGATGATACCCTTCTGCCGCCGGGTGGAAGAAGCAGAACAGGTTCTCGCAGAAATGGAGAGGAATGGCCTTAAGAGAGGAGAGAACGGTCTGCAGGTCTATGTGATGTGCGAGATACCGAACAATATCCTGCTCGTGGACGAGTTCAGCAAGTATTTCGATGGTTTCTCCATAGGCTCCAATGATCTTACCCAGCTTACCCTGGGAGTTGACAGGGATTCTGAGATCCTTGCTTCCTCCTTCGATGAAAGGGATCCAGGTGTCATGAAAATGGTCTCAATGGCTATACAGGGAGCTAAGCGCAATGGGAAGCACAGCGGACTATGTGGTCAGGCACCCAGCGATTATCCGGAATTTGCGGAGTTCCTTGTAAAGGAAGGCATAGATTCAATATCCCTGAATCCCGATTCTGTCATGAAGATCACTATAAAGGTACTCGAAACTGAGGAAAAAGGCCTATAAGCCGCGTTCATGAGGACCGCAGTGGTTCTGCGTTCCTGTGTTTCCATTTCACTGCAATCATTATCAGTCAAATTATTTCAGGTTAACTGTTACTATTTTATACTATTCGAACATAATGCCCTTTATGGAACGCTCCATAAAAATGATCATGGCACTTCTGTTATTGGCCGCGCTTGCAGTCGTGCTGGTCCATGCTCTGTTGCCATATACCAATGCATTTTTGGGAGCTTTCATACTTTACGTCCTGCTGCGTCCTGTATATCATCTTATGGTCAGAAGAGGGCATTTACCAAAAGGCTTTTCGGCCCTTTTGTCGATTGCTCTATCCTTCCTTCTTATATTGGTGCCTATGTATTTCCTTATCTCAACTATAGCAATGGAATTACAAAATGCCTTGGAGTATGCAAGCGCTATTCCTGTGTATGCCGAATCTGTGCGTATTTTTCTGGAGGGCCTGCATCTTGAACAGTTGCCAGTGAACCTGGATATAAAGACAAAGGTTGTGGAACTTGTTTCCTCCATTGCCAATTATGGCAGCGGGGTATTGCTCAGTGCAGTGCAAAGCCTGGGGCAGCGTGCTATAGAGTTCACTATAATGTTCTTCCTTTTATACTACCTGCTGACAGGAGAAGATTCGGATTTTGCGAAGAGCCTCTATTCAGCTATTCCCTTTAACAGGGAAAACTCTGACAAATTACTGGATGAGTTCAGGGTTGTTGTTAAGACAACTCTTGTTTCATCTCTTATCATTGCCATAATACAGGGCGGGATACTTACGATCGCTTTTCTTCTCATGGGTATACAGGGCGCGATACTGTGGGGTACGGTAGCAGCGGTCTTTTCTTTTCTCCCTCTGGTAGGTGCGACCATTGTATGGTTCCCTGCGGTCATTATCCAGCTGTTGCAGCATGATTATTTTGTTGCGCTCGGCATCCTGTTCACAGGGATCGTCATAAGCACCATGGATAACTTCGTAAGGCCGTTCATCCAGAAACAGCTTGGTTCCATCCATCCCATGATATCCCTGCTGGGGATTATCATAGGCATCAATCTGTTCGGCCTCATAGGCCTTATAGTGGGACCCCTTTTACTATCTTATTTCCTGCTGGTTGTCAGGATGTTCCATGAAGAATATATTGTCAATAATAATTAGACACGTTTAATATAATCTCTAAAAGTGTTCATCAGGAATTTAGTATCCACTTCTCCACTCTTCTTTCTTGCTGCAATATCCTGGATGATACCCTGGTAATGGGTCACAATTTCTGCATTGTTATGCTGATGAACGTCTGCTCTTCGTGGGTGAGCATCCACTTCCCATGAACTTTACCTGAAGATCCTTGTTGTATCTTCATCCTCCTTTCTGTAGTATAAAGAACACATATCCATATTCATCCTTATATTTTTGGAATATCTCTATTTCCTTTCTCGAAAAAGTAATTATAGATTCGGCTTCAGTATCGCCTTTGAACTTTCCTTCTATCTCATCAAGCCTTTTCTCAAAATGAGCATAATAATCATCCCACCAGGCAGATGCCGGCAGTTTGAACCTGTCGATGATCTTGTAGCCTGCAGCCTCTATCATCTGCTCATTTCCGAGAATTGTCTTTATGGCAGGATAACATTCCTTCCAGAATTGCAGCACTTCAGCCGAAGGTTTATCGGTAAACCAGGCTGCTTCAGTCAGCGCTATGAACCCTCCGTCCTTCAGGAAGCGTTGCCAGTAGGCAAGTCCCTTTTCAAAACCCATGACAAAGATCGCACCTTCTGACCATATTATATCGAACTCGCCATCTTCAAAAGGCAGATCGTCCATAGAGGCACATACTGTTGATATCCGGTTTGCAAGTCCCATTGCAGCAGCCTTCTGAATCAGATCGTCAAGATAGGGCTGGTAAATATCAGTTGCCGTTATGTGGCAGTTGCCGCATATCTTTGCAATATGCAGGGTCTGCATTCCTACGCCACAGCCGATGTCCAGTATTCTGGCACCCGGAATGGAAGGGATCGACCTGAAGGCTTTTTCAGTGCATTCATTACTGCCCGGACCCTGACGCGGCAGGCCATCAAATATCTCAAAAATTGCAGATCTGCTCATAAAAAGGGACATGCCGATAATAAATTAAATTTTTTTTGGTACCGGGCATATCTCAAATTGGGTTTTAAATTCTTCTGCCACAAATTATTTATGATTAGCAGGAACAGAATTCTTTATGTACATGCATTCTCTTCCAAAAAATTCTGATTTTGCTGACAAGGCAACAATTCCGGGATGGGATGAAGAACTTGAATCGGCTTTTTCTGTCTACAAAGATCCATACATAGCCGGGAGGGTTGTGTCAAGACATAAAACCAACTGGGAAGTTCTCATTTCAGGCAACATCATCAAAGCCGGATTATCCGGTGCACTTTTACGAATCGGTAAACAGCCGGTAGTGGGCGATTTTGTTGTTTTGCTTAACCAGGAAGAGATTAATTCTTATATAATAGTCAATGTCTTACCCCGAAAAACATGTCTTTCAAGAGGCTCTGCAGGCGACAACAATGAAGAGCAGGTAATTGCTGCAAATA
>NZ_MVQX01000058.1 GCF_002067275.1 Methanomethylovorans sp. PtaU1.Bin093
ATATATTAACTTTTTGAGTTAATTATTTATATTTTGTCTCATATTAGAGTAATTGTCAATCGAGAACATACTTGAAAAGACGTACTATAAGCAGGCCGTGAGCAAAATGAAGATATGCGTTACTACAAAGGACAATGTTCCTGAAGCGGAAACAAATCCACATTTTGGAAGATGCGTATATTTTATGTTCGTAGATACGGACTCCATGCAGCACGAATTTGTGAAGAACCCCTACGCTGCTGAATCCCAGGGTGCTGGTGTGCGGGCTGCACAATATATTGCAGACCAGGGAGCAGACGTGCTGATCTGCGGGAACCCTGGCCCAGATGCCGTATCAGTAATGGAAACTGGCGGCATAAGGATAGTGAAATATCCTGATATGAAAGCTATGGAAGCTGTACAAAAATTCCTTGGAACAAATGATCTTTAAAGGGTGAAAATATGAAGATATGTGTACCATCTATGGGTAAAACTGGCCTTGAAGACCAGGTAGGACAGCATTTTGGAAAGGTTTTGAACTATATCATGTACGATACAGAGAGCAGCGAGGTTTCAGTAATACCCAATACCAGTGAGCACAATGGCGGAGTAGGACTTCCTCCTGAACTGATGTCCCAAAAAGGGGTCAATGTTATGCTTTGTGGGGGTCTTGGAAGGAAAGCCGTTGCTCTGTTCGAGCAGTATGGAATAGAAGTATATGTGGGAGCACAGGGTACCATCTGGGATGCTCTGAAAGCATGGGAAACAGGAAGATTACAAAAGGCAACCATGGACAATGCATGCAGTTCTCATGACCATCATGACCACCATCATAGCCATGGCCATCACCACCACTGAAGTCCACATCCTCTGCGGGATGAAAATGGTATAAAAGTGCCTGATGCTTCATGAGAATAGCAGTAGCAAGTGGCAAAGGAGGGTAGTAGGCAAGCTCTCTCGGAGTGATGTTCTCTTTAAAGCAATGCTTGAAAGTCAAACAGTTCTAGAATATGAAGACGTTATTGTGATGTCCGCTGACAATAACTTAAAATTCATTTTAACTGTGAAAGCTCTTTTATGGGAGAAGCGACATAAGATTAACTGTAGGTCGGGATAGGTATGTCCAGCATCCTTAACAGAAAGGCTGGTGGATCTCACCCACTGGCGAATGCAACTCTGGATTATGTAGAGATCCTTATTGCGCTTCTTATTTTGATACTTCTGGTTTCTTCAGTCGACAGCATGATCGATTTCGTTGATCTTATAAAAGCGATCCTCTGTCAGAACAGATTCTCTTACGGCCCATAAAGGCCTGCAATGAAAACAAAATGAAGAGAAGGATATTTTTTTCCTTATCTCTTCTTTTCTATGAACAGAAGTGCAACGAATGCAAGGACAGATGCAACCAATGCAAATCCAGGCGTTGAAGGCACTGATACAGCACTCTTAGGTTCTTCTCCGAAATGAAGGGCTTCAACAGCATCTATATCTGATCCGGGCTCTCTTCCCGATGTGCTTGTTTCCCTGTCTTCTATCTTCACGTACCTCGCCCAGTTAAGGTCAGAGTCAGCAAGGTCGAATTCGTCTGTTCCTGTCCCTTCTCCCAGGGACTCCCAAGTCTGCAGGTCCTGGCTTACAAAAACCTCATATGTTTCGGGAGTATCCTTGCCGTAGAATATCTGGTCCTTTTCGTATACTCTCAGATCATCCCCTTCCTCATCAAGGATCAACTCATTTGCACCCATATCAACTATTACGTATCCACCGCCTAATGACATCGGTTCTATTTTATTCATATCTACGACGCCTATAATATAACTATCAAGGTTGTTGATATTGGCCGTTCCTCCTAAATTCTTTTCCACAACATTGTTAGCATAGGCACGGCTGTCAATTCCCGGGGTTCTCTCATCTGCTGCAAGTACGGTAAGGGAAAGAGAGAACATGAGGGTCAACGATATGATCATGTAAGTTATTTTTCTTTTTAGCATGCTACCACCCATAGTGAATTGTCATTATTGATACTTACTTATCTGTAAATAAAACTATCTCCATTTTTAGGGCACAATGCATGGTTAAACCAATTTATTCTATAAATTATATAGTGAAAAGAAATTATTATGCGTCATGGTATTTATCTGTCAATGTTGTATCTGGTCGTCTGGCAAAAGATGCCCACGGCAAAGTACAAAGTGGGCATTCCGGACCAAATCCGGCCGCTGCATAACCCCTCATTCCACCAGCTACGTTAAATATCTTAGCAAAACCCTTTTGCTTCAGAAGACTGGCACCCATGCTGGACCGCTGTCCACTTCCGCATATCAGGACAGTTTCGTCTGCAGGATCAAGTTCCTTATATCTCTCTCTCAGCTCAGCTACGGGAATATTGATAGCGTTCTGAATATGGAAATTTTCGTATTCACTTGATGCCCTGACATCCACAAGGATCGTTGTATCTCCTTGTATAACTCGCTGGTTCAATTCATGTGAAGACAGCTGCGGTACGTGTGCCGTGGGATAGCCGGCAGTGACCCATGCATACATACCACCGGACAAATAACCATAAACCCTATCTAATCCTACTCTGTGCAACTGAACAGAAGCCTCCACAGCCTGCCCATATCCTTCGCAGACCAGGAGTATGTCTTTATCCGGAGGAAGCAACCAGCCTGCAAAGGTTGGGAAATTACCGTCAATATCAATGCTGTACGCTCCTGGAACATGTTGTCCTCCAAATGCTTCAAAATTGCG
>NZ_MVQX01000059.1 GCF_002067275.1 Methanomethylovorans sp. PtaU1.Bin093
AGCTTCAAGTTCTTCTTCTGTCAGCACGGTCTGAGCGTGTACGATTTTCACCATTATATCTTCCTGATAGAGTTTTAGTTATACATGCGATTGCATGTTTTCATCATCATTATAATCATAAATTCTGCAATATAAAAACTTTGTGTTATGATCCGGGGCCTAAGATACCGTGTATATAAAGAATAAAGTAAATATAATTTTATTTGTATATAATTTCAATAATGCGAATAAAATGTTTTCATACGGAACAGAATTCCACTCTAAAACCAATCATTATGGAATTTTATGCCATAAATGCATTTTGTTAGGTGAAAATATCACCTTTTACCACCTCTCATTTATGTGCACATCTGCGCAAACTACTTAATCCAATCAGTAGTTGAACATCCATTGATTTTCCTGTGTCGTGCAGGTGCATTACCATGAGCTCAAGCCGTTTTGTTATTACCGTTATAGGTATCGATCGAGTAGGCATAGTGGCCGGCATTACTGCAGTAATGGCCAAACATAACGTGAACATAGTGGACATCAGTCAGACCATCATGCAGGACCTCTTCACAATGATCATGCTGGCAGAGGTAAAGGATGCGACCTTCGACCTGTCCGCATTCCAGAACAGCATGACCGAAGAAGGCCGGCGGCTGGGTGTGGAGGTCAAAGTACAGCACGAAGATGCCTTCACCTGCATGCACAGGATCTGAAGGGTGAAAGCATGCTCATCCATCCCGAAGAGATACTTGAGACCATCCAGATGGTCACCACCGAAAGCCTCGATATCCGCACGGTCACCATGGGTATAAACCTGCGGGACTGCAGTCATCCGGACATAGATGAGTTCAACTCGAATATCTATGAAAAGATCACCACCTATGCAAAGGACCTTGTACCGGTCACAGATGAAATCTCGCGCCTCTACGGTGTGCCCATTGTCAATAAAAGGATATCAGTGACCCCCATTGCTATCGTGGCAGAGGCATGCAAATGCGATAATTATGTGTCCATCGCAGAGACCCTGGACAAAGCAGCCTCCAAGGTCGGTGTGAACTTCATCGGCGGTTTCAGCGCCCTTGTGCACAAAGGCATCACTCCAGGTGATATGCGGCTCATCAGCTCCATCCCTCAGGCCCTCGCCACCACAGAGAAGGTCTGTTCTTCTGTCAACGTAGCAACCACCAATGCCGGAATAAACATGGATGCTGTGGCCCTTATGGGCAATGTGATCAAGCAGACCGCCACCCTTACGGCAGACCGGGGTGGTATAGGATGCGCCAAGCTCGTTGTATTTGCCAACGCCCCCGAGGACAACCCCTTCATGGCGGGGGCGTTCCACGGTGTGGGCGAAGCCGACTGTGCGATCAATGTAGGTGTCAGCGGTCCTGGGGTCGTTAATGCCGCGGTCCGGGCTCTCAAGGACCCCACGCTGAACGAGATCTCGGAGACCATCAAGAAAACAGCTTTCAAGATCACACGCATGGGCGAAAAGGTGGGGCGCGAAGTATCGTCCCGCCTCAATGCACAGTTCGGCGTACTGGACCTTTCCTTGGCACCCACCCCTGCAGTCGGTGACAGTGTGGCTGCGATACTCGAGGCCATGGGTCTTGAGAGATGCGGTACCCACGGGACCACTGCAGCCCTTGCCATGCTGAACGATGCGGTTAAGAAAGGCGGTTCTATGGCCTCCTCCTCTGTAGGCGGCTTAAGCGGTGCCTTCATTCCCGTCAGCGAGGATGCTGGCATGATCCGGGCTGTGCAGGACGGTTCCCTGAGCCTGGAGAAGCTTGAGGCCATGACCAGTGTGTGCTCCGTAGGTCTCGACATGATAGCCGTGCCGGGAGATACTCCCGTCTCTACGATATCTGCCATCATAGCAGATGAAATGGCAATAGGCATGATCAACTGTAAGACCACAGCGGTGCGTCTTATACCCGTGCCCGGTAAAAAAGTAGGTGATGAGGTGGAGTTCGGCGGTCTTCTGGGAAGGGCGCCTGTAATGCCAGTTAACCGTTTCAGTTCGGAAAAATTCATCTCAAGGGGTGGAAAGATACCTGCTCCCATACAGGCCCTTAACAACTGATCTGGCAGGTATGATACCATGAACATCACATTGATCGGGATGCCAGGTTCAGGAAAAACTTCCATAGGCAGGGAAGTTGCCCGGATACTCGGATATGACTTTGTGGACATCGATCAGTTGGTCAGGAAAAAGGCGGGGCTTCCTCTTCAGGATATTATAGATACCAAAGGGGATGAAGCTCTGGTACAACTGGAAGAGAAAGTTGTTCTTGGCCTTAGCATCGGTGATGGGATTGTCATATCTCCCGGGGGCAGCATAGTATATTCCGACAAGGCAATGGATCGCCTGAAAGAACGGACGATCATCATATTTCTGCACACTCCTCTCTCAAGGGTCAAACAGCAGATCAATAATCAGGACTCGCGGGGTATCGTAGGTCTAAAAGGCCGAAGCTTTGAGAAACTTTTTGCCGAAAGGTTCCCTCTCTATCAGAAATATGCTGATATGAGCATTGATATAGGCGACAGGGATACTGTCAGTTCGGTAGCCGCTAAAATAGTGGAAGCCATCCGTTATGCACCTGAAAAGTGACATATGTTCTTTTTTCTTTCAATATCCGGGATCTACGGATGCTTGCCTGCTAAAGGGATACATATCATCTGTATCCACAGGCATTTGTCATTACGGATCATTTTTAACTCAAAGACGCAAAGCTTGTTATTCTCTTCTTTGAGCCTTAGCTTCTTACCGCCTTTGCGTTGATAAAAAATTGTGTAGATAGATCAAAAAAGAGGTTTATAGGGATTCTCTATTGTTCTTTTTAATAGTGTATTTTTGTTGCTATTATTTTTTGTATAGTTGTTACCATCAGTTATATATAGCAAAATAATGAATCAAAAGTGTTACGAAAATTATCAATATTCATACTTTAATATTATTGGAGGAATAATATGCATATACCTGATTCATTCATACCTCTCTCTCAGGCTATCATCTACTGGATAATAGCGCTGCCTTTTATCTTTATGTCCATCAGGTGGGCAGGAAAAGAAATGGACGACACGAAAGTTCCCATACTTGCCGCCCTTGCCGCAGGCATATTTGCCATTCAGGCACTGAACATCCCTATAGGTATGGGTACCAGTGGCCATATGGTGGGAGCCACATTAGTTGCGATCATATTCGCAAGTCCCTGGGCTGGCGTACTTGTGCTGACCCTTGTACTGCTGGTGCAGGGTTTCGTGTTTGCTGACGGTGGCATTACTACCATGGGCGCTAACATTCTCAATATGGGTGTCATCTCAGGGTTCGTAGGCTATTATACGTTCTCTGCCCTCATGAAGTCCAGGCTCAGCCTTCAGATATCAGCTTTCGTAGGCGCATGGCTTGGTCTGCTGGTGTCGGCTCTTGCATGTGCGGTACAGATGTACCTTGCAGGCACTTTCCCCCTGGTGCCAGGGCTGGTTGCCATGGGTACCTATCATTTCATCATAGGGCTCATAGGCGAAGGTCTCATCACCGCTGTTGCGATCACCGCGATTGCAAGCTCAAGGCCTGACCTCCTGGAGAACAAGTCACTTGCAAGAGGTGTAAAAGCATGAGCAGCAATGTAGCCGCCAGCGGCAGGTCCAACATGAAGTTCCTTTATGCAGGCATAGTTATAGCTCTTATACTCGCTGTACTCGCTCCCTTCCTTGCATCTCCTGACCCCGATGGTCTGGAAAGTGCTGCAGGAGGAGTTGTAAGCGAGGAAAAACTTGCAGAGATGGAAGAAGCAGGATCAGTGTTCTCCTCCCCGATGCCTGACTATGGTATAGAGGGAATGGGCAAATCCGGTGAGGTAGCTGCTATTGTTGCTGGCACTCTGCTTGTGCTGGGTATAAGTTATGGCCTGGGCAAGATCATCAAGAAGTGAAGTTTCTCATTTTTCGGCTTTGTAGAAAACATACATATTATGTTTTAACCACTGAGTTCACAGAGAACACAGAGGATGGCAATATTTATTCATCTCCGTGAACTCTGTGTACTCTGTGGTTGCATCTGCCCATAGTTGGGATTGTAGCGTGAAGATTTCTACAGAACCCATTTTTCTCCTTTTTTTATTTGTAGAAAAGCTACTTTGTATCAGTTCTTATTATCTGTGTTCTCTGTGAGCTCTTTTGGTTCAGTTAAGGTACAGTTTTTCTATAGAGCCATAGAGACAAATATTTTATATAACAATGGTATACAAGAAATATACATGCAGCTATTCCAATCGTATACATTCACCTGGTGGCAAATAGGGATATTCAAACTTGCACTTCTCTCCATCGGCGTTGCTATTGGTGCTTACTGGAACGATTTTTTCATTCGTTACTTGATCGCTTTAATTGTCATTGCAGTGATCACAAGTGTATACATAGCATACATATCTCTGAAACAGTCTGATCTGAACAATTAACACAGTTTCTCAAAAGGATTATTTGTATTTCTCATCAACGATGAAAAATGCTTAAAATTTAGAAAATATTACAGATCGTGTTGCATGATGTTAGTATATATTTCCAGTTCTAACCCATAAATACTGATTTTGATAGGTATCCTAAAGAATCTTTCTTTTTTATACTATATTTCTCCCTATCCGACAAAATAGGATGCAACAAGTGTTGAGAGCGTGGTAATTGAAAACAGCATATCCGACATCTTCAGGTCTTTTTTGCGTATTTGAACATTACCGTTCTGTCCATATCCCCGGCACAGCATACTTATGTATGTTCTTTCTCCCTGTTCATAGGCCATTATAAAAATAGAACTTATGGTATATCCTATCTGTTCCAGTATCCACATACGGCGGACCTTTTTATTCCAGACGTTGAACAAACGGCACTTCTGAGCGGTGCGGATACGTTTGAGCACGCTCCAGAACAGGAACAGATACCTGACCATCATGGTAAGCAGCAATGCTATTTCCTTTGGAATGCCCAGCTGTCTTGCGGCTCCCACGATATCGTGCATCTTCGTGGTTGAAGAAAGCAGTATTATGGCACTTACACATACAATGAACTTTGCCAGCAGTGTTATGCCAAAGTCCAGACCTTCGTAGGTCACTGTAAGCCCCAGTGGCAGATCAAGGGGATATTCCGTAAAAGAATCAAAGAAAGGCTGTCTCACAAAAGGCTGGATCACGATAATGCCCAGCCCGAAGGGCAGCACTGCAAGGAAACGGACGATCACATACACAGGATTCAGTTTTGCCAGGGCCATTAGAACAATGAGGTACAATTCCACAAAGGCCAGGCGTGTCAGGTTCTCGTCGTGTACCCGGGGCAGGCTTACAGTGAATAGTATTATTATGATCACTGCAAGGAGTTTTACACGACCGTCAAGGCGATGCACCGGACTATCCTTATACGCTTCTTTTTCAATATCTGTAAGCGTTATCTCCATTTAATTGCCTTCTCTCATTCCCTGGGTGCGTTCAACAGCCTCAATATCTCATCCCTGGCATCCGCAGCTGTGACCTTTGTTTCCACATCAAGACCTTCAGCCCTGAGCAGTTCGAACACTCCTGCTATCCTGGGCATTCGCAGATGCACATGTTCCAGCAGTCCCGGTTGTTTGAATATTTCTTTTGTAGTACCCTGCGCTTCTATCCTGCCGTGGTGCATCAGAAAGACCCTGTCAGCAAAAAGCGGTACCATGTCAACATCGTGAGTTGACAGTATTATCGTTATTCCCAGGTCACGGTTCATCTTCTCAATGACAGCCATTATGTTTTCAGCTCCCCTGGGATCAAGTCCTGCCGTAGGTTCGTCCAGCACTATGACCTCTGGCCGCATAGCCAGGATACCGGCGATAGCAACACGTTTTTTCTGACCGCCGCTAAGATGGTGCGGGGACCTGTCCTCAAGTCCCGCCATATTCACAAGTTCCAAGGCTTCCCTTACCCTCGAATCAACCTCTTTTTCGGACAGGCCCATGTTCACAGGACCAAATGCTACGTCCTGCTCCACTGTGGGCGCGAGGATCTGATCATCAGGATTCTGGAAGACGATCCCTACTGTCTGGCGCACCTTCGATATGTTCTTTTTCGATATGGGCTCTTCATGGACAAGCACCTCTCCTAAGTTTGGTTTGAGGATACCGTTCAGGTGTTTGAACAATGTGGACTTTCCAGCACCGTTGGCTCCCAGGAAGGCCACTTTTTCTCCGGCGTATATTTTCAGGTTTATATCCTTAAGTGCCTCTACCTTGCTGTTTCCGTAGGAATAGGACAGACCCCTGAGCTCTATGATAGGTGTAGTGGATCTCATGTTGTCTTTGTTAATGTTTCTTGCATGTGACTCGTTTTGTTCTATTGCTCCATTTCAGAAATGATCGCTATAGTATGAGGAATATATGCTATCTTATTACTTTAAGCGTGATCGATATGCAATAATATGCTACATATTTATATATGGTGGTAAGTGAAAAGAACCAGGCCCTATATGAAAATCCATGAACGGATATTGTTTTTATACAAGGGTTCCCTTAGATATGCTATATCATGCAGGATACATCCATTCGTTCAGGAAACCGCCAGCAGCCTTTGATCGATTTCAGGAATGTCACCGTTGCCCGTGATGGGCGAAGGATCCTTGATTCTCTTTCCCTCCAGATAGATGTAGGTGAGAACGTTGCTATTATTGGTCCCAATGGCTCTGGAAAATCCTCTCTCATCAAGACCATTACCCGAGAATACAGGCCACTGGCCAGTTCTTCTGGTCTTGTATGCCGCATCATGGGGGAAGAAAGGTGGGATGTGTCCGACCTTCAAAGCTTGCTGGGCATAGTCTCAGGCGACCTGCAGCAGGAGTATACCCGGGATATTTGCGGTTATGAGGCAGTGTTATCGGGTTTCTTTAGCAGTATTGGTATTTACGCTAACCATCATGTCACCTATGAGATGAAGTGCATAGTTCAGGCAGTAATGGACCTGCTGGAGATATCCCATCTTCGAGACCAAACCATCTCTCATATGTCCACAGGCGAGGCAAGGAGGGTCCTCATCGCAAGAGCGCTGGTGCATGATCCTCTGGCACTGGTGCTGGACGAACCTGCCAATAGTCTTGATCTGCACAGTCTTCACAAGTTCAGGGAACTGATACGCAGAATTGCCGGTGCTGGAAAAAGCATGATCCTTGTGACACACAATCTTCAGGACATAATTCCGGAAATAGAAAGGGTGATCCTGTTCAAAGATGGCAGGATCTTCATGGACGGACCAAAAGAGCAAATTCTGACCTCTTCCAATCTATCAATGTTGTTCGGATTGCCGGTAGAGGTGCAGAGCGCAGACGGGTATTACCGTGCATGGTGTTGAAGGCTTTTTTTGGGAAAGTTTTTGTTAATGTTCGTTACCTTTCCATTATTGTGGTTAGCTTTGGGTGTTTCCTTCTCTTGCTTGAAAAAATGTGTGGCCGGCAGGATATGTACGTCAATTCGATCTTTGGATTTCTCAGACCTTTCAAATCTCCTTCTGGAAATAATTGCCTTTTCTTTCTGTTTTTCTGAATGACAATATATGATGGATGCAGAATGACCACTATTTTCATCAGATCTCAATGCGTATGTCGGGTCATGTAATTCCCAGAACAGTTCCAGTAACTTTTCATAGGGAACTATTTTTGGGTCAAATACTATCTGCACAGCCTCTACAAGCTCTTTTCTGTTCTCTGTTCCTCTTTCAAGTCGGGGGTACTGTACTTCATCGCCCGTATACCCTGTGGCAGTAGCAATTATTCCTCTGGCCTTGTTGCGAAATACTGCCTCTACTTTCCAGGATGCTCCAAGAGCAAAGGTTGCGATCTCGTATTCATTCATGGGGGCATTTTCAAGCTTATTCATTTTTCTGCTCCTGTTCTATCACTGATGTTCAGATCTCGTGAACCTTCTCTGAGGGGTCTGAATTATTGAACTCATAAATAGTTATAAATAACTAAATATAATAATCTTTTTCCTCAGTTAAATTAAAACGTACTGCCAGCAGAAGATACATCCAGAATGAGCTGTGATCTCAAATGGTTTTTATAGGTATCCCTGATAATGAGACAGGGCCAGCCAATTAAGCACAAGTTTCTTTGTTTTTTGATCATCACTCCATTGCAACAAACCAACGATTATCTTAATTGTTTATGGAATAACACAAGCTTTCTTGGAATTATTGAAGAGTTTATTTATATATGTGAATGTGCTTTCATACCTCATCCCAGATCTTTGTCAGGACTGGGGTTTAAATCCATAGGGGAGGTATACTCCATACCTCCTCACTTCCCTAAAGCAATAACCGATTCAATACTGATTTTTCAATGAGCGAATGGTTCACCATAGAGCCAGTTGGTCTAAGGTTATTATCCCGGAAGTTCAAGATATATGGAACTTCACTTAACAGTGAACTGCTCGGGTTCTTCAGCAGTTCCATAGGGGGTGAATAGGCTTAAAGCCGGAACATAGCAAAAAAATTGATGTAACTCCTCTTATTTTCTAAACAAGGTTGCCACTTGGCTGAGATCCATTTATGGGGATCGTGAAGGTAAATGTACTGCCTTTGCCCGGTTCACTTTCAACCCATATCTTACCTCCATGGAGGGCAACAAGTTCCTTAGAAAGCGCAAGTCCAAGACCTGTACCCTCGTATTTTCTGGATATGGATGAGTCTATCTGAGTGAAAGGTTTGAATAGTTTTTCCTGGTCCTTTCTGGAGATCCCAATACCAGTGTCTTCCACAGATATGTATGCCATGTCTCCATTCACTTTTGCACTGATGGTCACAGAACCACCATGTTCTGTGAACTTAAGCGCATTGCCGATAAGATTGTACAATACTTGTTTGATCTTTCCTTTATCCGCCTGTATATAGTCGAGGTCAGGACCAAAAGAAACTTTCATCACTATTTCTTTTTCAGCTGCCAGAGGTTGCATGCTGGAAAACATGTCCTCAAGGAGATTTTTAACAGAAATGTTTTCCTTGTGTATGTGCATATTTCCAGATTCAATTTTAGATATGTCCAGGATATCATTGATTATAGTTAACAGATGCTTCCCGCTCTTCGAAATATTCTTCAGATATCGTGTCTGCTTCTCGTTAAGAGAACCACTGTTCCCTTCTAGTAGAACCTCTGAGAAGCCTATAACTGAATTAAGCGGTGTTCTGAGTTCATGGCTCATATTGGCAAGGAACTCGCTCTTTGTCCGATTAGAGGTTTCAGCGACAACATTTGCCTCACGCAGTGATCCTTCTATTTCTTTCATCTCAGTTATATCATGTAAACAAAAAACCCTTCCATTGATTATTCCATTTTTGATGAACGGGCTTGAATACCATTCATAATAGTATGTGTTTTTGAAATGCAAAATGTCTCTGTTGGAATCAGAGGTATTTAATATGGATCTTACTTTCAGGTTCAGTTCATCTGCATTGTTTGTTCTGGAGAGGGTGTGATCTAATATTGTATATAAGTCCTTACCAGTTCTCATATCCGGTGGCAGGTCGAGCATGTCGGCAAATTTTGAATTCATGACAATGACTTTTTTGTCGTTATCAACTACAATGATCCCATCACCATTTGACTCGATGGTTGCTTCAAATAGATTCTCTTTATTTTCGAGGGATCTCAACATTTCATTTATATTATTACCAAGATTGGTGATCTCATCGTTACCATCTATCTTTATGCGAGATGAATTGTTCCCGGTAACTGCAATGGCATTAATGCTGTTATCCAGTTTGGATAGACGCGATATTACTGATCTATCGATGGCTATGACCAGCACTATACTATAGGTCAATGCAATAAGGAGTATGATAAAGTACAGATATTTGGCAGTGCTAGTGCCGAGATCATGAACATCTCTTGGTATTTCAACATCTAATGAGAGGACCGGTTCTCCGTAAACATCGTCCAACAGAACGGATGCGATCAAATAATCATTGCTCAGTTTATTTGTCGAAATATAGCTTGCATTTGAAGTGCTTGCTTTATCGAAAGGAATCATTTCAATCGATAAGTCTATAGTATCTTCAAATTTTTCAATTAATGCGGGGTTCAAAAACCGCACAAGGACCAATGTTCCAGCAATAGTTCCATCATAGTCATTTTTTTTAATTGGCTGAAAGCTGACCAATAAGAGGCCTTCAGGAGAATTTATGATCCCTGATACCCTTTCATCAGGTACGGAGTAGGATAAGACTTCATTCTGTAAAGCAATATACTCCACCAGATCTGCAGATACTTCTGCAGATCCGCCCGTATCTAAGTCAACCGCCTCACCATAAAGTAGCTGATTTGATGAATTGAAGAACAGCATCATATTTGTATGGAGATTTTCAAGTGATCCTGTACCAAGATTCACTTCAGGATAATCAGGATATTTTCCTTTGACAAAATAGTATGTACTATCCCATTCGCCCCAGTCGCTTGCAAGCATATCCAGCCTAGCGACCTCTAAAAAAAGTATCTTTTTTGCCCTTTCCAGGCTTTTGGTTGCTTCATCTTCTTCTATCTGGTTGAAACTATTCTGCACTATCTGGGTAACAATAAGGCTGATAAAAAGGAATAGAAGGATCGATGTTATCCCGATGATTGCCAGCGTCTTATTTCCAATGTTCATGAAGCCTCTTTTAAACTCTTTCGATCATTTAGTCCGGATCTGTCATCGGTGCCTTTTATTGAAGTAGTATTATATATTTTCTATGTGTATTTAAAGTTTGCTACTGGCTAATTCCTCCGTCACTGATATTTTATTGGAAAAGATGGATCTTCAATTGCCCGGTAGCAAGAACCTTTCTTAAGGTTTGTTCAAAGATGCAGCTTCTCTATTGCATATATGTTAACTGTCACGTTATTTCATATATTTGCGGAAAATGGTTCTTGCTTTGTAATAAGTTACTACGGCGGATAGGTCACAACAAGATCTGATCCAAAGTTCTAACTTCAACACTTTAATTCAAAAACAGATTCATTTGCTTTCCACAGCCTCTTAAAAATTAATAGTGCTCCGATGGGGATTCGAACCCCAGTCGCAGGAGTGAGAGTCCTGCATGATTGGCCGTGCTACACTATCGGAGCATTGCGGTATTTGCTTTGACAGCATATCCACAATACACTTAACGGATATTAACTTTTCGTTCTGGATAAATGAGGTATGTCTTATGCGAACATACCTTGCGGAGTGGCTGTTTCTTCTTCGGAGACCACTTTCTCGTAGGCATCCATCATATCCTTCATGGTGACCTGTTCTCCACGGCGCCTCAGGACGAACATACCTGCTTCCTTGGTAATTACCTGAAGGTCAGCACCGCTCAGCCCGGCAGTAATTTTGGCAAGCTTGTCAAAATCGATATCATTTGCAAGTTTCATCTTGCGGGTGTGGATATTCAATATCTCCACACGTGCCTCCATGTCAGGCAGAGGTATCTCTATTACCCTATCAAATCTGCCGGGACGTAAGAGCGCCGGGTCTAAAAGATCTATCCTGTTCGTTGCGGCGATAACCTTCACGTTCTTTGTAGCATCGAACCCATCCATTTCCGCAAGCAGTTGCAGCATAGTGCGGTTAACTTCGGCTGAGCCGGTCGTTCCGTCATGGGTGCGCATACCTCCCACAGCATCGATCTCGTCTATGAAAAGGATTGAAGGAGATTTGTCGCGGGCAAGCTGGAATACGTCTTTGACAAGCCTGGCCCCTTCGCCGATGAACTTCTGTACGAGATCAGAACCTGACATGCGGATGAACGTCGCCTTGGCACTGGAAGCGACAGCTTTTGCTATCAAGGTCTTCCCGGTACCCGGTGCGCCATACAGTAGAACACCATTTGGTGGCTCTATGCCGATTTTGGAGAACAGTTCAGGCTCTGTCAGCGGAAGCTCGACCGACTCGATAACTTCTTTGATGACTTCATCCAGCCCTCCTATCATATCATAGTCTATTCCCGGGGAATTGATAAGTTCCATTACCTGCGCTCTGATATCAGTGCCTTTGCGTATGATAGATATAATAGAAAAGGCTCCGTTTACGCTAACTCTCATTCCGGGTTCGAGTTTTCCATAAAGGGCAGGAGGAATCTTTGTCATTACTTCCTGATTGTTGCCATGCTGCCTTATCAGGACCATATTGTCTTCGATCTCCATGACACTGGCAATGAATAAAGGAGGTGTTGTAAGGTGCTCGACCTGTTTCTTGAGCTTGCTGATCTCTTCTATGTAGGAGTTGTTCATCATGCTGGCTTCAAGCAGCTTTGCCCGCATGTTCTCGTTGTTGACTTTCAGCAGTTCTATCTCGTTGAGCAGTGACCTTACATCTTCTTTATTAAGGTTCTCAAATTCTGTCCGGCCTTTGCTTCTGGATGAGCCGGTGTCAACGGGAGTATCTGCGCTCGTGTTCGTCATAAGACGCCCCTATGGTCATCATTTGATATAAATCCGACCGAAGTACAATTCGATATTGTGTTTCAAACCTTTTCATTTTGCTTTCACAGACGTGTTCTATTGTGAAGGGCAAATAGTAAATATGATCTGTAATGTGATGTATTAAGTTAATTTCAGGGCATAAATACAGTTTTCAGACGTAAAAAGACAACCCCTTTGTTTCCACTGGAAAATGGAAAGAAACCTTTATCTATCAAGTTCACATTATCTATTTATGTGGTACAATTAATTGGATGAATTATAGCTTATTTAGCTAAATAAAGCTTTATTCATGCTTTAATTGTGTTGCAGACAATTGAACACACCCACAATAGCACAATATTTATATATTATTAGTAATATGTATATCATTGTAAGCACTGAAAACCAATCTGGTGTTCTGTGGGTACAAACGATCAAGCTAAAAACCATTGTCTGAGGGGATATATGGTTCGTGGATCCATCGATCTGAGGGGATGAATGGATGCACAAGGCACAGAGGCAGAATAATGAAGGTCCGGCTCGAAATAACAGATGAAGACGGGACGCATGTAAATGTTGAATTTACAGGGGATGAATGGCAAAAATGCCTGGTCTCATTCATAGAGTCGTTCACAGGGAAGAAAGTCCAGGCGTCAGGACCTTCTTCTGCTTCTGTAGCTAGTTATGACACTTCTTCTTGTCAACAAACTACTTCACAATCTTCACCACAGGCAGTTTCACAGCCTTATCAACAATCTCCACAGGTATTCCAGATGCCTCTTATGGCACCACAAACTGTTATACAACCTGTATCACCGCAGTTTTTCTCACCACAGCAACCTTTGGCATATCCATATACGCTGTATCCGCAGTACCAGCAAATGGTACCTCCAGCTCATCTAAACTACTTCCAGCCTCCACTGGTTCAATACGGGGCTCCATCCCAATCTCCTAATACATCACCTGTGAACCAGTATATACCAGTGAATAACACGCCACAACAGTCATCACACGAGCCACTGGGCAGCAGGCAAGAACAACAGGCACCTCCGGCACGCAAAACACCTTCTTTCCAGGAACGGGTCGGAGATACTAAGCTCACTATCAACGAAAGACTGGAACTGTTCCTGAAATATGAATATCCGCGCATCTGGTTCTCATCACAGGACGTACAGAAACACTACGAGAAAATATACGGTCCTATAAAGCTCAGCACTGTGTCTACGTACCTTTCCCGCATGTTCGGCAAGGGGCTTCTTGAGCGCAGAGGTAACAGAACACAGCGGGAATACATGTATATTTCTGATGAACCTGCAGACCTTCAGGCGTATCAGGGCATTCCTCACCAGAATATGATCTAACTATAGACTCTACTATTTCTTATGGCATCCTCCAGAAACATTATCAGGGTCGGATACTATCTGATATCCATAGGGGTCATGCTGCTGTTTGCAGGTTTTTTCTTTTCCACCATGCATAGTGACAGCGACACCGGAGGCTTGGGTGGGCTTATACTGATCGGTCCGATCCCAATAGCTTTTGGTTCTTCTCCCCAGATCACCACTTCTATGCTTCATATAGGGTTCTTTATGTTCCTCATATACATTTTCATCCGGAGGAAAATGTGATGATAGCGCAAGTTCTGATCTCCATGGGGATATTGTCTGTGTTCATCGGTTCTATTCTGGTCCTGATCGGTACTTCAATGTCTTCAGTTGAAGGCAGTAGTGAACAAGGATATACCACTGCACGGTATCAGACAAGTGATGACAGTGAACATGTCCATAAGGGTCCTGAAGGTGTATCCGCAAGGCCAGAGGTGCGAGGCGCCGGTATAATTATGTTAGGCCCGCTACCTATCATCCTTGGTACGGACAGTAAAAGTGCGCAGACCCTCATACTGCTTGCCATAGTTCTGATGCTCATGGCTTTTTTCCTTTTCAGGTGAATCTTCTATATGTATTGGATCGACGGAGTCATACGATCTTATCTGTTCACAAGCTTCCACATATTTACTGAAAATATGTGATCATGTTTTTTTAGTGGACACTTTTGTCTGTTCTGTTCCAGTGTGAAAACCTTATCACACTTTAAGCATGCATACTTTTATACTCCTGTACTAAGATACAGCGAAAATATGCGTCCTTTCACATTAGTGTCTGAATATTCCCCGAAAGGTGATCAGCCGGAGGCCATATCCAGGCTCACTGAAGGTATTGACAAAGGAGTGAAACACCAGACCTTGTTGGGTGTTACAGGTTCGGGTAAGACGTTCACAATAGCTAACGTGATCCAGAACGTGCAGAGGCCAACTCTTGTGATAGCGCATAACAAGACCCTTGCAGCACAATTGTTCTCTGAGTTCAGAGAGTTCTTTCCGAACAATGCTGTTGAATACTTCGTCAGTTACTACGACTATTACCAGCCTGAAGCTTATCTTCCCACTACGGATACATATATTGAAAAAGATGCTTCCATCAATGACGAGATCGAAAGGTTGCGCCTGTCTGCCACCAGGTCCCTGCTGGAGCGCAGAGATGTGATCGTGGTCTCAAGCGTTTCCTGTATATACAGCCTGGGCTCGCCACAGGAATGGCGTGCTATGACCGTGATGCTCACTGTGGGGGAGGAAATAGATCGTTCTGCTTTGTTTGCGGACCTTATCAATATCCAGTATGAGCGCAATGATATAGAACCTTCACAGGGCACCTTTCGCTCAAAGGGCGATACTATAGAAATATTCCCGGCTCAGGAGAAGCGGGGTATAAGGATAGAACTTTTCGGAGACGAGATCGACAGAATAGCGTATTTCGAGCCTCTCACAGGCAAGGTCCAGGAAGAGCTGGGCAAGGGGGAGACCCTGGCAATATATCCTGCAAAGCATTTCGTGATGCCTCAGGAATACATAGACAGGGCGCTTGTAGAAATTGAGGAGGAACTCCAGGAACAGCTTGCCAGACTGCGGGCTGAGAACAAGCTGCTTGAAGCACAGCGTCTGGAGCAGAGAACGAAGTTCGATATGGAAATGATAAAAGAATTAGGCTATTGCAGCGGTATAGAGAACTATTCGCGGCATTTTGATGGCAGAAAACCCGGAGAACCACCCTCTTCACTCCTGGATTTCTTCCCTGAGGACTATCTGATGGTGATCGATGAGTCCCATGTTACCATTCCTCAGATCAGAGGTATGTACAACGGAGACAGGGCCAGAAAAGAATCACTTGTAACATACGGTTTCAGGCTGCCTTCGGCTCTGGACAACAGGCCTCTCAAATACGATGAATTTGCAAAGCATATCAATACTGTCATTTACGTTTCTGCCACTCCCGCTGAATACGAGGTGGAGATGAGCAAGTCCGTGGTGGAGCAGATCATTCGTCCCACCGGGCTTGTGGATCCGCAGATAACTATTCGCCCCGTGGAGAATCAGGTGGATGACCTTATCGGGGAGGTGTCCAGGGTGACTGCAAAGGGTTACAGGACACTTGTTACCACTCTTACCAAACGAATGGCTGAGGAACTCACTGACTACCTGCATGAGCTGGGTGTCAGGGTGCGCTATATGCATTCGGATATCGATACCATTCAACGAACTGAGATCATTCGCAGCCTTCGCAAGGGTGATTTCGATGTGCTTGTGGGCATAAACCTCCTCCGTGAAGGGCTGGACATCCCTGAGGTTGCGCTGGTTGCCATCTTGGATGCAGATAAAGAAGGGTTCCTGCGATCTGAAAGGTCTCTTATCCAGACCATCGGCAGGGCATCGAGGAACGCTGAAGGCCGGGTCATATTGTACGCTGACAATATCACAGGCTCTATAGAGCGCGCTGTGAACGAAACGAACAGGCGTCGCAAGCTGCAGATGGAATTCAACGAACAGCATGGGATCATCCCTCAAACCATCAGGAAAGCCTTGCAGCGTGAACTTGTAGAGGTGGACGATACAGTGGTTCCGGAGGCTCTTGTGCTGGCAGAGGACAGGTCGGAGAAAGAAGTTGCCGGTATGATCATTGATCTTGAAGCAGAGATGCATCTTGCTGCAAAGAACCTGGAATTTGAGAGGGCTGCAGAACTTCGCGACATGATAAAAGAACTGCGCACAAGCTATTCACTGTGAATATACAGTGTTTTTCAGTTTTTAGTTGTGATCTGTCCATTAACAGTGAAGAAGCACTTGTTTTTTGCCTTTGATCTTGATGTTATGCTCGTATCGAACCTTAATGGTGATGCGAAAATGTTATATTATAAAAAGACGTGTATAGGCTGCTTAAGCGCCGATGGTCTAGCGGCTATGACTGGGGCCTTCCAAGCCCTAAACCCGGGTTCGAATCCCGGTTGGCGCATCACTTTTTTTGTTATTTCGAAGCAAATGTCCTTTTTGTTTTTTCCAGTCCTTTAAGTACAAACACCGATATATCTATAGTATTGTTGTGATGGAGTGAATACCTGTAGTTGTGCACATTAAAGGGGGAAATATCATATCCGCAGAGACAGCCGAATATACGGTATTGAGGGTTCTGGGAGAAGGTGTTGAAATACGGCAATATCCAAAACAAACGCTTATTTCAACTGATGCAAAGGATCAGAATACTGCTTTCTCAATACTTGCAAATTACATTTTCGGGGGCAACGCTGAAGGCATTAGGATAAGTATGACCACACCTGTGACAACGGTGTTGAATGATAATGGACTTCAGATGTCTTTCGTGCTTCCTAGTGGTTATTATGCGGACAATGTCCCGAATCCCAGGGATGAACGTATCACTATCCGGGAGTTAGAGCCTCGTAAGATCGCAACTATACGTTTTTCCGGTCATCTCAACAGAGGAAAGTATATGCAGAAGAAGCATGAACTTGTTGAGATCTTAGAACGTGAAAGTATTGTTGTGAAGGGTAATGCCTTCTTGATGCAGTACGATCCGCCATGGGTGCTTCCCATGCTGCGTCACAATGAGGTAGCCATAGAGGTAGATTGATATGTATCAAAAAGCACTTTTCATATTCAGGCGGGATCTGCGTGTTGATGATAATACCGGACTGATACAGGCCCTTCACTCTTCACACACAGTATTGCCTTGTTTTATCTTTGATCCCAGATTGCTGCAGGAGGGTAGATACAGTAAGAATGCCCTGCGATTCATGCTGGGGTCTATCAAGGACCTGGAAGCTCAACTTAATGCACTGGGCGGCAGGCTGTATATGTTTTCAGGCTTACCGCATGAGATCATTGTCAAGCTGATCGGTGAAGAGAAGGTAGATGCTGTTTTTGTGAACCATGACTATACTCCGTTCAGTGTTCGGAGAGATGGGTCGATATCTACGGTGTGCGCAGAGCATGGATCCACGTTCCATCAGTTCCATGATGCAACGCTGCAGGTGCCAGGTTCTGTAAGGACTCAGCAGGGGAAGGTGTACCAGGTGTTCACACAGTTCTTCAGGGCAGCCAGCAAGCTTCCGGTGGAAGTGCCAGTGCCAGTTGAAAAGGGCAAATTCTATAATTCAAACGTCCCGGATGCCCTTGATGTCATTCCAGAATTCGACCACAACAATCCTGAGTTGTTCGTACACGGCGGGCGCAGCAATGCACTGGAAGTGCTGTCCGATCTGAGCAGATTTATGGACTACGACAGGATGCGTAACATTCCTTCCAGGATGGGTACTACTGGTCTGTCGGCTCATAACAGGTTCGGGACCGTATCCATCCGGGAAGTGTACCATTCTTTCAGGGACCAGCTCGGACCTGACCACACTCTGATCAGCGAGCTTTACTGGAGGGATTTCTTCATTCAGCTAGCTGCTGAGCATCCCCGGGTATTCGGGCAAGCCTTCAGGGAAAAGTTCGATGGGCTTCCTTGGGATAATGATCATGCAAGATTTAAGGCATGGTGCGAAGGCAGAACGGGTTTTCCCATAGTGGATGCTGGAATGAGGCAGCTTAATGTCACGGGTTATATGCACAACAGGGTAAGGATGATCGTGGCTTCTTTCCTTGTAAAGGACCTGCACATTGACTGGCGCTGCGGCGAGCGATATTTTGCCCGAAAGCTTGTGGACTATGATCCATGTGTGAACAATGGCAATTGGCAGTGGGCAGCGTCTACAGGTGCCGATGCTACACCTTATTTCAGGATATTCAATCCCTGGCTGCAGCAGCAGAAGTTCGATCCTGAGTGTGAGTACATTAAAAAATGGGTGCCTGAACTAAGGGGCATGGGTCCTGAGAAGATCCATGCTCTGGAGGAACATATTCCAGCAAAGGATATTGGATACCCTCCTGCAATGATAGACCATAAGGCGGAGAAAGATAAAACGCTTATAATGTTCAGATCTGTATGATAAGGTTTTTAGACCATTTCTCTGTCATGTCCTGGTGCAACCTTTTAAATAGTTGGATGTTTGGTTAGATAGCCTGTTAATTGTTCAAAGGATAAACATGGTAAGTGAAGAAGAACTGCGTTCGAAAAGCATCTGGAAGCTCTTCCAGAGATTTGTTTTTCCGGCCATTATGGGTATTATAGTAGCTGGTGTGCAGACCATAATCGATGGATATTTCATAGGCAATGGTGTGGGAAGTCAGGGGCTTGCAGGCGTCACTCTGGCTTTTCCGGCGGTGATGTGCATTGTTGCTGTAGCTGTGATGATGGGCATGGGCTCTTCCAGCCTGGTGGCCCTTGAGCTTGGCAGGTCCAACAGGTATAAGGCAGGGAAGATAGTAGCCAATATTTTCCCTCTTGTGTTCGTTGTGGCTGCTGTCATCACAATAGCGGGTCTTGCATTTGGCGACCCGCTTTTAAGTTTGTTCGATGCGCCTGCAGTTGTACAGGACATGGCAGGCGATTATCTGCGTGTGGTACTCATTGGCTCTGTGTTCTTCCTGCTTACCATCACTCTTGACCCTCTTGTCAGGAACGATGGCTATCCGATGATAGCCATGAACATCATGGTGGTCTCCGTATTGACCAATCTGGTGCTTGACTATATATTTGTCATGAGGATGGATATGGGCGTCACGGGGGCCGCTATTGCAACGGTAATAGCTTTCGCGGTAAGTGCGGTTCGTCTGATGCTGCATTTCTTTAGCAGCAAGGCAGGTCTGCGGGTCAGTTTCAGGAATTTGAGGTTCGAGCCACAGACCGTGCACAGAATAATGGAGGCAGGGCTGCCTTCCTTTGCCATGCAGCTGTCGGTGTCCATACTGTTCTTTGCGCATAATTTCGTTTTATTACAATATGGTTCTGATGCCGACGTATCAGCCTATGGGATAATGGGTTATTCGTTCTCCATATTCTACATGCTGTTCGAAGGTATTGCAGTGGGGGTGCAGCCGATCATAGGGTTCAATTACGGTGCTGGTCTGTATGACAGAGTGTGCAGGACCCTGAAACTTGCAATGGTTGCATGTGTAGCAGTGGGTGCTTTGGGATTTCTGGTATTCTTCCTGTTCCCTGAAAAAGTGGTGCAGTTCTTCACTCCGGGTGATCCTCTTCTTCTTGAGGTCACTGTGGGAGGCATGAGGATATTCGTGCTTTCATTGATCGTACAGGGTGTGGTGGTTGTGAACGCCACCTACTTCCAGTCCATAAACCGGGTAAGATCTGCCCTGTTCATCCACCTGGGCAAGATATTCATCTTCCTGCTACCCCTTCTGTTCACATTGCCCATGGTATTCGGGCTCAAAGGAGTGTGGCTCGCAACCCCCGCAGCCGATTACCTGATGTTCTTCATAGTGATGGTCATGCTCGCCGAAGAACTGAAGGAGCTACAGGGGGAGAATAAGTCGTGTAGTTACAAGTAACCTGCAGAAAACGACTTGATATTTGCCCGATTCCGCAATATTAATATGTTAAGTACTTATTTACAACATATTCCTTTTGTGCGGGGGTTGCCCAGCCAGGTCAAAGGCGCAGGGCTTAGGACCCTGTTTCGTAGGAATTCGTGGGTTCGAATCCCACCCCCCGCATGCGAAATTTTCTGTAAGGTCATTTCAAATTTTTTGCACGCCAGAATCCGGATTAAGCAACACCGTTCTATTGCAAAAACAGTTACTTCCGATTTTTGAACGCTTATGGTTACAATATCTTAAATTATTATGAAAAAATGGGTTTTTGATCTGAAGTTAAATTTCAGTTATTGGTGTAGAATCTTTCAGGTAGTAATCAAAAAGCTCTTTTACCCAGTTGACAACACTCTGACCTCTACATAACATAAACTTATTATCAAACTCTCCATTATTTTTTAGCGCACATATTAGAGAATGAACACTATCAAATGTAAAGTATAAAAAATTCATCTCTTTGTTGTAAACATACATGTTGAAGGATTTGTACTTAATAAATTTTGAAAACTCTTCTTGATATTCTGTTCTTATCAGTTTAAGTAGTTCTTGAGAAACGATATAGTGGAAATCAACATTATTCTCAAGCATTTCTGTGACTATCGGATCAAAATTAGGGTAGAGCATAGTAGTAACTGTATATACAGTAGGGGATACTTCATAATTTGGGTTAAGAGATTTGTGTACATTAAATAATTCTGTAAGAGAAGGATTTATTATTTCGCAGTTCTTAAGCTGATCTATTTTTTTTAAGAGATAGGATGGGATGAAATCAAGATTACGACTTCCCCAGTAATCAATGTCACTGTCGAAAACTTCAGTTTTATATAGTAAAGGACTCATATCCTCAACAATGAGTTTTCCAATAGTTGTCAACTCATAAGTATCAGCATAGTGGGAAATAAGAGAGTGGTTTTCAAGTACCTTCATCTGAGGAAGTAGTGCTTGTCTAGTAGTATCCAAGCATTTGAGAAGGTATTCCGTTTCCTTTGCCCCATCCCTCAACAAGAGGAGAACAACCTTTCTCTTCTCTGAAGCAAATATCACGTCAAGCAACGTTTTTTTCATTTGCAGCATCTCCTAACAAGCAAAATACTGTTCATTGAGCAACACTTTATATTTAGTATAGTGGATGTAAACAAAAATATTTAACCTAAATGAAATGAATCTACTTAATATCTTTGCGTATAAATTAAATTTCTATTACTGAACGTACAGGTTTAAATTTCTTCCCACACCCCAAACCTCTCCTTTATATGATCATTTAAATTAGAATGCCAATCTTTCTTAGCATTATGTTTCATATAATGTATCTTCAGAGATTCCAGCTTTCTCCCAAAAGGTATATGTTATGAAAACTCATATTCAAATCGGTGATAGTATGATACACGAAGACAGGAATAAGTTATCAGCAAAGACCCAGGATATGACGAGAGCGATCGATTCACTAAGGGAAGAGCTGGAAGCAGTCGACTGGTACAATCAGAGAGCAGATGCCTGCACTGACGAGAACCTGAAGAAGATACTGATACACAATGCCAACGAAGAGAAAGAGCATGCAGCTATGCTCATGGAATGGATAAGGCAGCATGATGAGAACTTTGCCAAGGAGCTGAAAGAGTATCTTTTCAGCGAAGAGGCAGACATAGCAAGCCTTGAAGAATAAAATCGTTTTTCCATTGCGTGTGGGCGTTGATCGCCCGGTTTCGATCCCAAACGATACCTAAGGCATCATTTATACTTCCCGTATGCATTTTTCCATGCATCTGCTATTTTGATGAATTCCTCATAACCGTTCTGTCTGATGAATTCTGTCGCCTGCCTGTATTTGGTATATTTGTATCCTTTTTTGCCATAGAACTCATTGATGGTCTGGCATTTCTCAATTTCCGGGCAATCAGCACAGGAATTATAGTTCCTGCTGATGCAGCAGACCTTGATCCTGCATTTAGCCTTGCTGAGATCACGCTCTTTATTATCGTATCCGAGCTTACATCCATTGCACATTTGCTCTTTTAATACCTTGCATGTTCCGCAATATGCGCCACAGCAGCCTATTTCCATTATAGACATGTGTTCAACCACTTACATTCAGCCACTTACATTTAACCACTTACTTTTAGGCGAGAGTATGTTTTAAACATCTTTCTCCTAAAACTTAACTACTTACAAGATGCATCTATAGTAAAATTATATGGGGTTATTTCACATGCTATTTGGATTTGGTAAGCCAGATGTTAAAGATATGGAAAAGAAAAAAGATGTTGATGGACTCATTAAAGCACTGGAGTATGAAAAAGACGTGCAGGTGCGCAGAGAAGCTGCATACATCTTGGGAAAGATCGGCAATGCCAGCGCCGTTGTTCATCTTATAAAAGCGTTGGAAGATCCTGATAGCTATGTCCGCCGTCAGGCTGCGGACTCTTTGGGAAATATCGGAGATGCAGGGGCAGTTGCATCCCTTAATAAAGCCTTGCATGATCCCAATAAATATGTCTGTCAGGGAGCTGCAGATGCATTGAGCAAGATAGAGGAAAAGAACGCTATGCACTGAATATTTCATCTGCTTTGCAGATAGCTGCTTCTGATTTGGAAGTATGCTTATGCAATAATTTTTGCTTTTTGTTTTATCATATTTTTGATCTATGTAATGCATATTAGTTAATAATACTAATAATCATACTAATAACAATAACAATAATGATAATAATAATAATCAAAAAAATAAGAAATAATCTGTTATTAAATGCCATCTTCAGATGCATTATCTAAATAGAATATGTGCCTCTTACTTTTCTTCTCTTTTCCAAATCTAATGCCTTTCCCAACATATCTATAATCTGTTATGTTTACTTTATTTAGGGTTTCTGTTATTGTTTGAGGCAACTTAAAATCTAAAACTGAAAAATGCCTTTGATCTCACGACGACACAGCTAGTTCAAAATCTATATATTCTCTCTTATTTATTTGACTTCTCGCAATAAAATTTACGTCGAGCTGCTGCATTTCTTTTTCAATTTGAAGGCAACAGGAGTATATAATACTTTATCATGGTTAATGAAGCTTTATAATACGATAATTTTAAAGTGAGGTCCATAAAGTTTCCTTAAATATGATTTAAGATGATCTATGCAGCTATATATTCATTCACACTCATCTTGGACCGCTGAGGAGACTTCAATATGTTGCATTTTTCTTTTTATTTTATTATTATCCATTTTAAATAAAATCTATACTAAATTTGAATCAAAAAAAAAGATGTTAATAGGCCTATATATTATATTATCTCCAAATAAAGAACTAAAATAATTAAAAATCTCTATTTTTGCTTCTATTTCCTAATATAAGGATTTAAAGGCCTTTTAGCTGGTAAGTATGTTTATATATCTCAAACATAAATGCGAACCTATGCGAAAAACGGGGTTGTTGACAATTGAATACAGCAATATCAACACAAGAAATGTTCGATCTCTATGGTCATTTTTTGGTATCTGTACCACCATAGTATCAACACAAAACCGGTGTATTCGAAAGAGTAACTGAAGTATCCATTTTGATCTTCAGATCACAGTTTGACAGAAATGAGAACCAAAATGCAAGGTGATCATTCACCCAAAGGTTGCAGGCTCCGGGACATGAGGATATTGGATGAGATACAGGTTTAATAACTGTATGTTATCCTGGTCATGGATATGCTCTCCTGCACAGGAATTTCGCATTTGAACAAAAATATCGGATTGAATTCAAACAAATGAAAAGAGAGGTGTACAAAATATGGTTGAAAGTATATGTTTTAACATCTTCGAAAGATTTAGTGCCCATAGGTGGGCTAAATCCCGTCATGTATTGTTAATTGCATTATGGGTAAGTAGTTGCTTATTTGCTCCAAAGACTGCTTTCTCTGAAAAAGATAATACATTAAGAATGAAAAATAGAGACAACACCACATTTAAAAAAATATCCGTGTTCTTCCTTGGCCTGTCGTTTTGTTTCCTGTGTTTTTCCATAGTTGGATCAGGTTTGTCCTCAGGTGCGACCGTATATGTTGATACGGACGGAAGTGGCGACTACAACTGTGACGGAACAAATGATCACGTTGAACTTAATAAAGCACTTGCGTATATTGACAGTATTGGTGGCGGTACTGTATATCTCAGAGGCCCAAATACATACTGGATAGACAGCACTCTCAAAATCGGTGCAAATACGATCCTTACAGGAGACTCGACCGCTGAAATAAAACTGGTTGCAAATGCTGGCTGGTCCAGTGAAGTACCTATGATGGCAAACATGGGAACCGATGGTGACATTACGGTCACAGGTTTCATTATTGATGGGAACAGCGAAAATCAGGGTGTTTCTCTTGGAGCCGGATATTACAATATGATGCGCTTTGAAGGTGGCAATAACATAGAGGTTTCCCACATGCGTCTTGAATGGGGATGTGGTGACGGGTTACAGGTAAGAAAGGCCAGTAACATTAAATTCACTAACAATGATGTATACAAGCTAGGTCATGATGTTCTATACGCTCTTGGATGCCGTAATGTAGAATTTGCTTACAACACCGTTTACACGCGAACAAACAGCGCATGCAGGTTGGCAGATGGTAATACGAATTCTATTATCCATGACAATTTTATAACTGGTGAGTCGACAGGACCTGGAATTCAGATCGGCACATCTGCTACTACCAGTCACGTGTTCGACGATATCGAGGTATATAATAACCACCTGTATTCCTTGAAGGGTTCAGGGATCTGGATAACTGCGAACTATCAGGACAATGTGGTCCATGCCCGCGATGTATACATTCACCACAATATCTTTACAAAAGTTGGACAATATAATACCAACACCGGATACAGCAATGCTGGCATTACCCTTGGTGATTTTGATAATACAATTATCGAGAACAATGTTTTCGATGATGGTGGTCATGCTGCTATCAAATATTATCTCCGTCCCGACAGACGCCAGCAACAGACCCAGTTTACAACCTATGTAAGAAATAATATCATCATGAACTCAGATGGCGTTTCATCTGTCACTGGCTCTGGTGTGGGGATATGGAATACCAATCCGACATACTCCAAATTTGTTGTACAGAATAATAATTTTTACAATAATAAGAATGGGGACACGTATGGTGGAAGTATAACAATGAGCAATAATCTCAATGGTGATCCACAGTGCGCTGATCCAACCAACTCTAACATTCGATCCCGTGATTACCATCTAAAGAGCAAAGCAGGTCGTTATTCAAATGGCAAGTGGGTAACTGATGCAGTTTCCAGTCCACTGATAGATGCAGGATATTCAGGATCAGCTTATAGCAGTGAACCTTCACCCAATGGCGGGAGGATCAATATTGGACGTTATGGTAACACTGGCCAGGCATCCAGGAGTGGTTCAACAGTTCCTAATCAGATCGATGCTGCTCCGGTTGCTAATGCTGGTGCAGATAAGACAGCGACCGCAGGTTCTTCTGTTAATTTCGATGGAAGTGCTTCTACCGATGACAAAGGTGTAGCTTCTTACTCCTGGGACTTCGATGCATCGAACGGCATAACATCTGAGGCTACAGGTAAGACAACAACTAAAACATATACAAATGCTGGGACGTACACTGTGACCCTTACTGTTACAGATACGGCTGGACAGACAGCCACGGACACGGTGAATGTAGTTGTCAGTGGCACAACAACGCCCACAGGTCCAACTACACCCACAAACCCAACTACACC
Source organism: Methanomethylovorans sp. PtaU1.Bin093 (assembly GCF_002067275.1). Lineage (GTDB taxonomy): Archaea > Halobacteriota > Methanosarcinia > Methanosarcinales > Methanosarcinaceae > Methanomethylovorans. Next base: position 26,002 of record NZ_MVQX01000059.1, read on the forward strand.
TACAGACCCAGCTACTTCCACGCCAGGTTCGGTTTCATATTCTGCTGCCTATGACAACAGATTGCGCGAATCTTTGCCAACAACGGTACTTCCAAGTTCCAATTTTATCGACATAGGAAGACTTGGAACAAGTAGTTACAGAGATGTGATGATGTTCGATCTAAGTGGCTACAGCACAACCGATACAATATCTAAGGCGACTCTGTCTCTTTACTGGTATTATGAAAGCGATACACGTACTTCTGACACTGTGGTTGAGATCTACAGGCCAGCTGAGTGGGACCCTAAGTACGTCAGCTGGAACAACCGTGCCTCTGGTACTGTCTGGAGCACAGCAGGCGGAAACTGGTATGATAAGAACGGCGTTGCCCAGGGCAGTACTCCTTACGCATCTCTGACATTCCCTGCTGGCACTGCTCCTGGTAACAAGTACTATGAGTTCGATGTCACTCAGCTTGTGCAGGAATACATAAGCGGGAAGAGCAAGAATACCGGTTTCTTCATCAAGGCGAAGACAGAAAATGGTAACTACATTGCTTTCTACAGTTCCGATTGGTCTAACTCTGCCCAGAGGCCCAAATTAACTGTGTCCTCAACAGCAGGTTCAAGCCAGCCGGCAGATAATGTGCAAGATAATGCGCCAGTTGGCAACGCAGGCGATGACCAGACCGCAGCTGCAGGTTCTGCTGTTAGTTTCAACGGAGGCGCTTCCTCCGATGACAAAGGCATAGCCTCCTATTCCTGGGACTTTGATGCTTCAAATGGCATCACCTCTGAAGCTAGCGGGGTTACTGCTACGTACACATACGGAACAGCCGGGAATTACGTTGTCACCCTGACAGTCACTGATACAAATGGTCAGACCTCAACCGACACAATGAACGTGGTTGTAACTGCAGCAGTTTCTGCTGATGCTGCCCCGATTGCCAACGCAGGCGATGACCAGACCGCAGCTGCAGGTTCTGCTGTTAGCTTCAACGGAGGTGCTTCCTCCGATGACAAAGGTGTAGCTTCTTACTCCTGGGACTTCGATGCATCGAACGGCATAACATCTGAGGCTACAGGTAAGACAACAACTAAAACATATACAACTGCAGGGACGTACACTGTGACCCTTACTGTTACAGATACGGCCGGACAGACAGCCACGGACACGGTGACCGTGGTCGTCAGTGGCACAACAACGCCCACAAATCCCACTACTTCCAGCTCGGTCTCCCATTCTGTTAGTTATGACAACAGATTGATCGAGTCATACCCAAGTACAGTCTATTCAAGTTTAGCTTATCTTGACATTGGTAAAAGCTCAACTCGCTGCAGGGATCTCATGATATTCGATCTGAGTGGCTACAGCACAAAGGACACAATATCTAAGGCAACTCTGTCCCTCTATTGGTATTATCCATCGGACAGGACGAGAGCTTCTGATACTGTTGTGGAGGTATACAGGCCGGTTGAGTGGGACCCTAAGTACGTCAGCTGGAACAACCGTGCCTCTGGTACTTCCTGGGGCACAGCAGGAGGTAACTGGTATGATAAGAACGGTGTTGCTCAGGGCAGTACCCCGTACGCATCTCTTACATTCCCTGCCAGCAAGCTGGCTGATAACAAATACTATGAATTGGATGTTACTGAACTCGTTCAGGAATACATAAGCGGGAAGAGTAAGAACACTGGTTTCTTCCTTAAGGCAAAGACAGAGAGTGGTGATTACATTTCGTTCTACAGCTCTGACTCGTCAACTGCTGCCAGGAGGCCCACGCTAACCATAACTAAGTAAGTTAAAAAACAGGTTCAGGAGCGAAAATAAATTCGCTCCATGTTTATTTTTTAGCTTATATTTATAAAAGCAAAGTTTTTTTATGTTTTTTCAGATATTCTTCTTATATCTATTATTTGCAGTAAGTTTTAAAAACGAAACTACTAGATATCCCTCTATACTCTTTTGATATTAAGGAGGGAGAAATGGCAAACGAGACTAACGGTAAAATATATGTTGTGCTGGTTGTGCTTGCAATAGCTGTGGCATTGATGGCAGCTGTGATCTATGCAGGTTCAGTGTCTTCTTCAGATAAGAATGGAGAGCATACTATTTCCATCTCCGGTTCTGCAGAAAAAAAGATGACCCCGGATACAGCTTCATTAAGCATAGGTGTTGTTGTGCGATCGCCTACTGCGAACGAAGCATCTGTACAGAATGCGGCTTTGATGAATGCTGTTATCAGCGAACTCAAAAAAATGGGATTGGAGGATAAAGAAATACGAACATCCTATGTTTCGATCGATCCAGTATATGATTATACAAGTACACCGACCATAGTGGCTTATTCTGCTTCCAACACTGTGCAGGTCACTACAAAGATGTTGGAAAATGTGAGCGCCATGATTGACAGGTCAACAGCAGCAGGCGCTAATCAGATAGGAGGTGTAACTTTTTCAGTATCCGACGAACAGCAGGCAACACTTCGTAGTGAATTGTTCCAGGCAGCAGTAGCTGATGCCAAGTCTAAGGCTGATGAACTTGCTTCAGGTCTGGGTCTCGAAATAGTGGGAGTACAGACCGCTTCTGTAAGCGATGTGGCAAGTGTGCAACCGATATATAGGGAGGCACCGGTTGCTGAAGCAGCGGGATCTACTCCGATCCAACCCGGAGAAACGACAGTTTCATTATCTGTCCAGGTGACATACATAGTCAAGTGATCTTTCGGAAATTTACTGTATAGCTGCATGGCGGCTCCAGTGTGTCCATGCAGCTATATATCTGTTGTTCTCCTTTGATTACTTTCCTGTCCTAAATGAATAATAGTAACTACAATGAGCACTTGTAAAGCCATTTGGATCAATAGCAGTGACATCTATTTTTTCACTATATGAGTAGAATAGTTTTAGTGTTTGTTGTGACAATGATCTGAAGACAACTGAGTTCATTCTTGCAGTGAATTTATGAAGAGTGTTCCAGATTAAAATCTGGAACTCCCATTAAATCTATGATTTAATGGTATAGTAAAATGTGGAACTTGTTTTCGTCAAATTTTCAACTTCATTCTGTCCATTAATTCTACAAGTTCAACAATACTCCTGTAGTCCTTATTGAGATATCCTTTCAGAAAGATCAGAGTCATAGCTGGTGTTGCGTATATGTTCTTCTGGAATGTTTGCAAATGTAGATCGGCAGGTGTGATTTTCCTGATACAGCTAGAGCTGTATCAACAAACTTTAAGTACTTATTTGACAAAACACAATCATCCTCTATGTGTTTTTGGTAGCAGAGAATACTCAGGGTTTTTATCCTTTTTAAATTATTAGGTCAAAATAAAATCAAGACCGGCTTTTCTACAAAGCCCAAATTCAATTATCTTTCTTTGTACTTCCCATGAGATAACCACCAAAGCCTGTTACCCAGAGTGCTATAGGGTATGCGATCCATCTTTCAAGTCCACCTATCCCAAAGATCGCAAACGGACTTGCCTGTCCCAGGATATAATACAACAGCAGGTCCAGCAATGCTATGGACCCCAGTATCACAGAGAAGTATCTGAAAGGTGATGTTGTTACCTTGTAGCTCACTATGGCTGCAAGGCCTCCGAAGATGAATGTGGCAAGCGCAGATATGCCATGTACTGCGCCATAGTTGCCAGGGAAGATGCCCACTCCCAATGCACCGATCCCGAACAAGACAATGGGTAAGGTAACTGTACTTCTGTACAGAGCACGGTGGACATAAAGGGCAGAAAGTATAATACAAAGACCGCAAACCATCATACTGACATTGAATATTGTCGCAGAAGGCTGGATTATAATGCTGTTAGGTGGTTCAGTAGCACCCAGGTCACTGATCATGTTCTGTGCAGTGTTATAGCCGGGGTACAGTGTCTCAGCAGTGATGATACCGAGGAATATCACAACACCAGCAATGAACAGCAGTGCTCCTGCAATATTCTGGTAGTGCTCAGGGGGCTTTTGTTTATCTATCATAGGCATCCTGTAAAAATAAGGTGATGGATGAATTAAGGTTTATGCTGTGTTACAGCTAGGTCATGTCATCGCAGAAAAACCATTATAGTTCACCAGGAACCAGAAACCGAAAATTGCCATGAACCCTCCGCAGATATAGAGCACTCTTTTATGGGTGCGTGAAGAAATAAGTTCCTTGCCTCTGGAGAAGGAAGAGGATACAGCTACAAGGAACCCAAGGTCTGCTATCCAGTGGCCTGCGATAAAAGCAATGACAGCAAGCATTCCTGCCATATGTTCCTGCAGGATAATGGCACTACCGGCTGTTAACCACCAAACAACGAAAGTAGGGTTCAATACAGAAGTAAGTATCCCTGCAGATACAGGACCTGATGTCAGGTTCAGTTTAGAGGCCGAAGCAGCAAAGTCTGTTGTACCTGCTCCTTTCGCGCTTTTCATCAGCACCACTCCGAAAAGAAGCATCACCATCCCGCCCATTATGGCTATGTATGACATCATGCTCTTACCGATGATGGATACTGCTCCTAACAGGATAAGCAGGAATATGCCAAGTTCTGCAAGAGCATGACCACTGAATACATATAGGCCTGTTTTCCAGCCCTTTTTCAGGGATATTCCAATGGTTGCGAACATCATGGGTCCAGGTATCAATGCAGCAGATATACCGACTGTAAATCCCAGGAGAAGTGCCTTGATAAGTTCGATTATGAATATCACCAGAACAAGATCAGATGTAGTGAATATACCTTGTGTGATATATAAAGTAATTGAACCATTTCGTGAAAAAGAACACGGATCACCACTATGAAATCCAGTGATCAGATGCCCTATACACATCTTCTATCGTGTGTTGTGTCTATTCACTTTCTCTTTTTGTAGTATCGATAAACCATCCCACATACGACTAATATTATGGAAGCTATTGTAAATTTTACAAGATATCCAATTTTATCTCCAGAAGATTTGTCAAGATCTTCAAGTGGATCTCTTTCACTATCATTGTTATTTGATCTAATTATCTGACCCAGAAGCTTTGTTCCATTATCTGATGTATCATTTTCTGTGCCTGATGCCTGTGTCAGAAATTCAGTTCTTTTCTCTTCCGTACTGATGGCAAAAGGTGAAAAACCGGGTGTTTCCGATTCGTAGTACACATATCGGTCATCTTCATTCATGATCCTTGTAGGCAGTTCATTCCATTCCTCAGAACTGTACCTGTAAAGTCTGATGGATGTTTTATCAACGTCATTATTAGCCATCCATGATCTTAATACTTTAAATCCGATCACAGGATCCGCGATATTACTCTCGGTGGCAAAACCAGTTTTTCCCACCCAGATGTTCACATTCTGGTAAACCTTGCCAGGTGCTTCACTTCTGGCAAAGGATGATCTGCCATTCAATGCCTCTACAACAGCTGTTATTTTTCCGGAGTTCTTCAAAGCTGTGAACTCCACATATCCTATACTGTTCTTTTCTTCAGTGAACTCATATAGAATATTAGTATCCTTGATAATGACCAATGTTTCCGATTCCTTTAACAGCACATTTGCAAGCTTTTCACCACTGGTACCTCCTCCCCCTCCGCCGCCACCCCCACCACTCCTTGAGGATGAAGGTAGTGTAGTTTCTTGTTCCCTTTCTTCTTTATTATTAAACTCTTCAGAAGATTCATTGGTTCTCGTTGAATTCACGGAATTGAGCACATTTATCGAAACAGTGGAAGACATGGTTCCTGCATTGACGGTTATGTTGGTTCCTCCTTCCGCGACAGCAATGAAATATCCGGTAGAGCTATTGATTCTGGCAACTTCAGGATCACTGCTTTCCCATGTGAGAACAGCTTGCAGTTGATTATTGTTTTCGTCTCTTGCTTCAGCCTCGAACGTTGTGATGTTACCGGTATAGTAAGTTGTGCGCAGGGGTCTGAAATCAAGAGAACGTATTGCAGCAGATGCACCACTGACCATTAAAGCGCATGGCTGTGGTCCCATAGGTATCGATCTGCCTTTCACTTTCACAGTATACCAACCCACTTCGGGTTCTTGGAACAATATTTGTTCCACGTTATTGATCGTATCATTCACAACATTCTCAGTTCCATCAGGCTTTACCACACTAAGCTCAAGATCATTCACAAGCTCCTTTTTTGCGAACACAGTGCCATAATAATCAGTCCATACAAGTGTGGTTTTGAAAGGGCTGGTACTACTGTTGACATAGTAGTTTTTTTCAACTACATCGCCTGTTTGCAGTTCAATGTTATCTGCAAAATATATGCTCCCACCGTCCGGATATAATGACTTTTTCAGGTTAACCAATCCCCATCCCTGATTATGATCGGGTTGCCCTGTAACATCGTTCCCATATTGTCCTGGTTGCAGATCGCTGGCACCATTTATGACAGTAGCTTTTAACAAGGCTGCAGAGGGAGTGATGTTCAGTTTCTCCACATAGTTTTGTCTTATCAGTGCCACGCTGCCTGCGACAATGGGTGTGGCCATACTGGTGCCACCCATGTAGACGTAATGTTCATCTACAAAACCCCATACATCTTCATTATCTGATACACTGGACCTGGCGGATATTACGTAGGTTCCAGGTGCAACAACGTCCGGCTTGATCCTTCCGTCATCTGTCGGTCCCCTGCTGCTGAATGCTGCGATCCCTTTTGGGTTGTCAGCAACGTAGTCATTATTAATTGGTGCAACCGGATAGATAGGTACATTGAATGCGTCTTTTATAGATCCCCATGTCATTCCAAAGGTATGGGCCCTATTATTTTCCGAAGCACCAACAGACAGGCAATTCTTTGCAGTGCTGGGCCATGCAATAGAATCAGGATCTATCACACCGTCGGCATTATTATCTACTCCGCTATTGCCTGCAGCAAACAGTATTAGCATATCAGGATGTGTCCACATGAATTTATCCACGTCTTTAGAATACATGTTGTATTTCCCATCACCAGTCCCACCCCAGCTATTGGAATGGATGCGTGCTCCCAGTTCATAGGCAGGTTTGAACAGTGAGCTCACATTGTTTCCAGGAACTATCAGGTTCCCATCAGCATTGGCGATAGCCTGGAACACTAATTGTGCCTCTGGTGCAACACCTTTGTATTGTCCATTGGACCATGATCCATCACCAAGTGCAGAACCAGTTACATGGGTGCCATGTCCCTGCAGATCTTCTGCACCATCGCCTGCTATATCCTGAATTGCTAATATGCGTCCATAAAAATCAGGATTCATTGATATATTATTGACACCCGTGTCAAGACCGGTATCAGCAATTGCTATTATCTGTCCATCTCCGGTCAGGTTGCAGTTTTCATTAACATAAGTGGCATTGATTATCCCTCTTGCAACATCATTGAACATTACAGGTTTTTCGTATTCCTCTATCCATTTGACGTCTTTGATATTTGCAAGGGAAGATACTTTTGAGCTTGAGATCTCGATATGCATCCGGTCATTATTGGAATCCTCCAGGATCTTTCCTCCCTGGGAGATCATTTCCTCTGTTACTTTTTCTTTAACATTGCCTTTGTCTGTAGGTTCAAATAAGGAGATCATGAGTTCTACAGAAAAGTTCTCTTGCATTTTTGTTTGAAGAGATGGATCAATTTTATATTCCGGCAAATAATGGCCTATCCATCTTACATGCCCGAGGTTTGAAATTATGGCGACGGTAGAATCATTCATCCTCACCACAAATGCATTGTTAGGAACGTAATCTAATAGCTGTCCTCCTATCTCGGATATATCCTGTTTCCAGGTTTCTTGTACAGTATCATTGAACTGGACCAAATAATATTCGTATTCTTCAGAGGATTTAACTGACGTTTCTATGAAGGAGTGACCATCAAGATTCATGGAATTTAAAAGTAGTTTGGGACTAGCTGTTGTTTGAATTGTCCCTGTTCTGAGCATCAGGTTCGATCCTTCTGTAGAACATCTTTTCAGATCTTTCTCAGCTATATCATACTGAACATGGACAAAATTCGATATAACAGCCTGTTCATTCGATTCTGTTGTGTTCGAAGTGCATGATGTTGTTTTTTCAGTATCGTCTGTGTATGTGACCATTCCCGCAGCTGCTAAGAACAAAACTATGTTCAGAAATAAAATAAAAAGGATCTTTTTTTGAATTGCCTCACATCCCTTCCTTTGTCGGATAGAATAAGTAAACCATATCTATTAAAAAATATATTTACTTTTTCATATTAAAGTATTTTTGGATCATTGGCTTGTAGGGACGGAGCATCACGAAAGGTGGGCTTACAAGGTTAAGTTCCTATGAACACTTAGCACAATATTATTATAGCAACATTCTTAACCCAAAAGTAAATCATAAGTACTAATCATTAGACAGCCTATACTACCAATATCAACTAATCACTGATCAGTATGAAACTCTACAGCACTAATCTCCAGGCAGCAGAAGTCTCCTTTGAAGCTGCTCTCATTGAAGGCCAGGCTCCTGACAAAGGTCTATACTTGCCAAGATCTCTTCCCCTTTTGTCAGGGGACGATCTTGTGTCCATGAAAGACAAACCATATCCAGAGGTCGCTTTCCGTGTATTGCGCAAGGTTCTGGAAGGGGAGGTCGATGAGGCTTCCCTAAAAGGGATAACTTACGATGCTTATAACTATGATGTACCTCTGGAAAAGGTGAACGAAAACACCTATATCATGCGTCTGGACCGCGGGCCCACTGCTTCCTTCAAGGATTTCGCAGCACGTCTGATGGCAAGATTGATGCAATACTATCTCAAAAGAGAGAACAGGGAAATAACCATTCTTACTGCTACTTCCGGGGATACGGGAAGCGCAGTTGCTCATGCTTTCTATGGGCTTGATAATGTCAGGGTCGTCGTGCTTTTCCCACGTAATGAGGTTTCCGATCGTCAGCGGAAGCAAATGACCACCCTCCAGAAGAACATAACTGCAATAGCCATAGATGGTAAGTTCGATGATTGTCAGGCTATGGTAAAGCAGGCATTTTCAGACCAGCAGCTCAGGCATCTTAATCTGTCCTCTGCGAACTCTATTAACATTGGCCGACTTATTCCCCAGTCCCTGTACTATATTTACGCATATGCTAACCTTTGTAACTATCCAGAAGAGCTCGTCTTCTCAATACCTTCAGGCAATTTTGGGAATATGATGGGCTGTGTGCTGGCAAAGACAATGGGTCTTCCTGTAAAGAAGATCATCGCCTCTGTGAACGAGAACGATGAAGTCCCATCCTTCCTCATCAGTGGTGAATATCATAAGATAGTTCCATCCCTTAATTGCCTTTCAAATGCCATGAACGTAGGTCATCCGAGCAACCTGGCGAGGCTTATTGCAGTTTATGGTGGTCAGATGGATGAGCAGGGCAATGTCAATAAGATGCCGGATATGGAAAAGCTAAGAAATGATATTTATTCCAGTTCTGTTACCGATGAAGAAACAAAGACCACGATGAGAGATATTCTGGACAGTTATAGTATTCTTATTGAGCCCCACGGGGCCGTGGGAATAAAAGGCCTATCTGATTACAGGAAAAAGACCGGGGATAAAACAATTGCAGTGGCACTGGAAACTGCGCATCCTGCAAAATTCCCAGCAGAAGTGAGATCAGTGACAGGTATTGACCCTGAGTTGCCCAGCAGCCTTAAAGAAATAGAAGCAAAGAAAGAGCACATGGATTTCCTGGGTGCGGATTACGAAAAGTTCAAAGGGTACCTGTTATCAAAACTTTCTTAAGCCTCATTTTGAGGCTTCTGATCCCCTTTACATCTCAAATCTTGTTATAACTCCGTGAAGTTTTTCCGGAGGAAGCTTGTAGTATTGAACAAATGAAGGTGTAAGTTTCTTGATCATGGAGAATACCTTCCATACAGGGTTATTGGTAATAATGTCTTCTACTCCATAGAATATAGTTTTCTCTCTAATTCCTGCATTTTCCAGAATTTTTGCAACATCCACAACTTCCATATAACCCATCTCGATATCGAATGTCCTTAATCCCGGTGCCAGTTCTTCTCTGAAAGAGCTTTTAACGCCGAAGGGTTCTTCAAGTGAGGTAATAGAAATTATAATGTTATCTTCATAGACTATATCATTCCCGAACATCGTATGTGGGATGTATTGTGGGATCACATTGACATTCCGTGCAAAGAAAAGAGCTGTACCTTTTATTCTATTTGCATTTTGATACCTTTGTTTATAGATTTGCAGGAAATCATCCAGTCTCATAGGTCTTAGAGACTGATACAGCCTCTTTTGGCCTGATGTATAGATCATTATCATACTGAATATAAGAGATGCTATGGTAATGGACCAGATACCCCCATGAGGGATCTTATACATGTTGGATATAAGGAATAACAGGTCAACAACTGTCACAAAGAACGAAACAGTTGCTTTTGTCCAGTCTTTTCTCAGACTAAATATCATAGTCATCATAATACCTGTGATCGCCATGCTTCCGGTGACTGTTAGCCCATAAGCTGCAGCAAGTTTGCTGGATTCTTTGAACTCATACATAACAAACAGCACGGAAATTAAAAGCAGCCAATTAACGGCGCTTATGTATATCTGTGATTTCAACTCGTCTGATGTGTAATCGATCTTTAACATCGGAGCTATTCTGGTAGTGATGCCCTGATATACTATTGAGAACATGCCGCTTATCATTGCTTGTGAAGCAATGACCGTAGCAATGATACTAAGGATAAGGAATGGCATGTAAATGATATGTGCCTGTTGGAATATCATCTCAAAGAGCACGTTCTTGGAATCCGGGTTCCTTATGAGGAATGCTCCCTGTCCCAGATAGCTCAGCACCAGTGCAATGAATACAAATCTCCAGGCCTTTATGATCGGTTCTCTTCCCAGATGACCCATATCAGCATATAATGCTTCGCCACCAGTGGCACACAAAATCACTTCTGATAATACAAAGAAACCTGATAACCCGTTATGCAACAGAAAATCAATGGCATAATATGGATTTATAGCCTTGAGTACGGATGGAGTGTAGATTATTGAGGCAATACCTGATAGAACAAGTGATAAGAACCATATGACCATCAAAGGTCCAAACATCCAGGCAATTTTCTCAGTACCCTTTTTCTGTATGGAAAAAAGGCATATTGCAATCACGCCTGCAATTGTAACAAGTGTTCCCTGACCTATTTTTTCCAATCCAGGTATTATTTTCAGCCCTTCCACAGCACTTAATATGCTTATGGCAGGTGTGATCACGCCATCTCCCAGCAGGAAAGAAATGCCAACATAGGATAATATCGTTATTACAGTTACTTTTCTTCCGGATCTCAACAGAGGAACAAGTATTTCTTTTAATACTATGGTTCCTCCTTCTCCTTTTTTTCCAAGGCTCATTGCAAGCCAGGAATATTCAATAGTGACAAGTATTATCAGTGTCCAGATGATCAGGGAAAGGACCCCTATCACGTGAGCATATGTGACAGATGTGATGAGGAATATGACCGCAAGCGTGTATATGGGGCTAGTTCCGATATCCCCAAAAACAAGTCCCATGGAATTAAGTATTCCTCTGGTTTCATTTTTGTTCAACACAAATGCATCTCCTAAATAAAGCCAGATGTGCAATCTTGTGGCCTCTTATTATGAGATCTATAGGTAGGTATATCATATTAGAACGGAATCTTACTACATATGCGATGCTATTAATACTTATGCCAATGTCGGTTTGATCAACAGTAATGACAACATTATTTTTCAGTGATAATATTTAGATAGCATACAATTGCTATATTGTATACATGATAAACAATTCTGCTAAAGACAATTCTTCAGGGATCGCTTCTGATATCCTGGACACAGTTTCAAGGATCCTTAATAAAGCAGCTGCCATTGAAAAAGAACCAGTTGATATTGGTCATGGTGTCCTTCTATACGCATCTGAAGTGCATCTGATAGATATGGCAGGGCGTTATCCGGAAGCAGGTATTTCCCAAATAGCAGCCAGACTTGGTATCACTAAAGGCGCTGTTTCCCAGACAGCAAAGAAACTCGAAGAGAAAGGTTATATTGAGCGTGCTAACCGGGAAGGGGATAAGAAATCTGTAGTCATCAGGCTGACAGAACGCGGGAAGGACGTTTTTTACTGGCATTCAGCTTATCACGAAATGGTCAATCAGGATATGGTCGGGCAAGTATCAAAACTATCCCACAGAGATATTGAAAATGTTTTTTCAATTCTTATGCAAATGGAACGTATGCTTGACAATTGCCCCGCAGTAAGAAAAAAATTAGCCGGCAGTTCGTGCTGGAGAACTCCGGAGCATCCAGATGAGGACCGTTCTCAAAGTATTATCTGAAAGGCCGATAAATATAGCTATCCTAAACAGGAAAAGGGTTGGGTCTTTGACTCATGACACCTCTGGTTTTGGTACCTTTTCTACCAGCACTTTATCTATCCTATTGCCATCCATATCCACCACTTCATAGCGCAGCCCTTTGAATTCTATGTGTTCTCCTGTAATTGGTATTCTCTGTAAGACATACATGATGAATCCGGCAATGGTCCTGTAATATCCTTCTTCTTCCTCCGGAAAAGTATCTACGGATAGAATATCCTTTAGTTTTTCAATGGATGTATCTCCATCTATTAGCCACGAGCCATCTTCTCTTACCACAACAGGTGTTTCCAATGGTTCTCCAATAGTTCGGACATCTCCCACAATCGCTTCGAGGATATCATGCAGAGTAATGATCCCCTGGATACTTCCGTACTCATCGGTGATCAGAGCAATATGCACTCCAAGCTCCTTGAACAATTCAAGGAGTTTCAGAACAGAGATGGCCTCGGGTACAAAGAGAGGGTTAGTTACATTAGTTCTTATATCAACTTCACCGGATTCCACTATTTTGGCCAGGATATCCTTTACGGATACCATGCCTACAATATTATCCAGGTCCCTTTCGTAAGCAGGAAAATAGGATCGGCCGCTCAGGATCATCTTCTGCAGGTTCTCATTGACCGTGTCGTTCAGGTCGAGAGCTATAATATCAGTACGATGTGTCATCAGTGATTCAACTCTGAGATCACCTATCTCAAGCACTCCTTCTATCATGCTCAACTCTGCTTCCTCAAATACTCCGGCTTCAGTGCCCTCTTCAAGCATGATCTTGATCTCTTCCTCTGTTACAGGTGGTCCATTGATCTTCTGGATCCTCAGTATCCGAAGCACGGCTTCGGTGGACATGCTAAGAATAATGACCAGCGGCTTTGCGACGGTTGAAAGGAAAAGCATGGTCCTTGCAACTTTAGAGGCAATAACTTCTGCTTTGTTGAGTGCGATCTGTTTTGGGACCAGCTCTCCAAAGATCAAGGTGAGGTAGGTTATTACCAGTACCACAAAAGTGATACTCACTGCATTGCTGTATGGTGCAAGAGCTGGAAAATCCCCTAGGTAGACTTCAAGACCTTTTGCTACAGTGGCTCCACCGAAAGCACCGGCAAGGATACCCACAAGAGTGATCCCTATCTGAATGGTCGAGAGGAATGGAGTTAATTTGCTAGCTAGCTCAAGTGCAGCTACTGCTCCGGTATCTCCTTCTTCTGCCAGTTGTTTAAGGCGTGTCCTTTTGGATGAAACAAGAGCAAATTCAGACATAGAAAAGATACCATTGAGTACGATCAAAACAATGATGATGACAATCTCAAATGTATAAGCCATTTTACAGGTATATAACAGGGTTATAATTTAAAGTTAATTCATTATTCCCTGGTAAAGGTATTTCTTATTTCTATGCCCGATCATAAGGCAAGGGCAATTCCTTGATTCCAGGTGGTCGTGATCTTTATTAAAGTTAGTATATCAGCTAAACTTAAATAGTTTAGTATCTATACTATTTTAGGAACTTCCTACTTAGTACTATTAGAACTAAAGGAGGACAAATGTCAGAATACTTGCTTGAGCCAATAGGTCCATCCGACCAGAAAGACGTAATAGATCTTTTCAATTACTACATAGAGCATAGCTTTGCAGCGTATCCGGAGCACAAAGTACCATATGAGTTCTTTGGCATGTTCCTGGATATGTGTAAAGATCATCCATCGGTCATGGTCAGGGATAATGAAGGCGTATGTGCGGGTTTTGGAATGCTTCGTCCTCATAATCCCATGCCGGCATTTTCTCATACTGCGGAGGTCACATATTTCATAAGGCCAGAGCTGACAGGTAAGGGTCTTGGTTCACAGATGCTGGAATATCTTGTGACAGAAGGGAAAAAGCGTGGAATTTCCAATGTTCTGGCAAGCATTTCCTCACTTAACGAAGGTAGTATCCGTTTCCATCAAAAGCATGGTTTCATCGAATGCGGCAGATTCAGGGAAGTCGCCAGGAAGAAAGGTATATTCTTCGATATTGTCTGGATGCAGAAGGACATTGGATAAAATGCTCTTCTGATCTTCCTTTTCATGCGGATCAATTGAAGTGATCGATACATTCAGTTACTACAAATCTATTTATGCTTATTTTACGAAATACCATTTGGAAATTTCAAAAGGGGAGGAAAGAGTACTGTTCTTTGCTTTTAGGCATTTTTATTTGGCACAGGTACTTTAATGGGTTGCATCTTCATATTTGCACAGCTGCCCATTTTTAAAAATATTTTAGGGGAAAGCTATGTTCAAAAACAGAAAAGATGCCGGGAAAAAGCTTGCAGTGGCAATAAAGAAATACAAGGACAATAATGTTCTGGTTCTGGCCATTCCAAGGGGTGGAGTAGAGGTAGGGTACCAGGTAGCTGAGTATTTGAATGCAGATTTTTCAATATTGATCTCAAGAAAACTGCCTTTTCCTGACGATCCTGAAGCAGGTTTTGGCGCCATAGCAGAGGATGGAAGCACTTTCATTTTCAATGATGCAGCTTTGTGGCTTTCCGGGGAACAGATCGATCATATAAAGCAGGAACAGATCAATGAAATAAAGAGAAGGATCGCTGTGTTAAGAAAAGGGGAAGACTTACCTCAAATGGCCGGAAGGACTGTCATACTGGTCGACGATGGCCTTGCAATGGGTTCTACCATGAGGGCTGCAATAATGCTTTGCAGAAATAGGAATGCAGGAAAGATAGTTGTTGCAGTCCCGGTTGCCGGAAGGAGGGTTGCTGACGAGATGGTACGGATGGCAGATGAGCTCGTAGTCCTGGAAACGCCTCGGAATTTCATGGCTGTTGCACAGGTCTATGAACACTGGTATGATGTTTCTGATGTTGAAGTACTGGATATTATGCAAAGGAGTAAAAAGTAACTGTATGCTACAATGCTACAGTTCCAATGCTGCACAGAGCGGCCCTTCAGCTGAACTCTTGTTCCTGTCTGCTTTTTTCAATTTTCATGAGCCTGAGGGAAAGGAGAACAACGATGTAGATGATAGCAGCTGCAACCAGAAATGACATTGCTTTGAGTTGGGTGTACAGCACTCCTCCTGCAAGAAGTCCGATTATGCTTGCCAAACTACTGGCGCTCATAGCAAATCCCTGCACAGAGCCTTGGTAGGTCTTTCCTGCCAACTTGGAGAGCATGGACAGGACACAGGGCCACATTATCCCGTTACCGAGTGCGAAAAAGACAGCCGCCAGATATAAAAGGAATATATTTCCGGGAACTATCAGGATGAACTGTAGTCCAAGGACGAACCCTCCGGCTACTATCAGCACTGATTCGGCATAGTGGGTGGTGAGTTTCCCAAGAACTGGTCCCTGAACGAATGCCATCATAGCACTGAGCACAGAAAAATAAATGCCTAACTCAGCAGGGCTCCATTCCAGAGCAGTGGCAGCAAAGACGGGAAAGGCTGTATAATATATGTTGAAACCCAGAAAGATGAGGAAATAAAGGACCATCATAAACGGGATATATTCGAGCTTGAAAACTTCACTGAATGTTATTTTTTTCCCTCCTTCTGCCTGATAACATTCCTTGTGCTCCTGTCCTAGTAGCTTGCTGATGCTTTTAGTCTTCGGATACTCTTCAATGGCGCAGTTATGTGATTCAGGAAGGAACAAGATGATTATTAATGTGCCAGCAACTGATATCAACAGAGCTGCAGAAACCGGGATAAGTTCTCCGTAGATAGTTGCTCCCAGAACCCCTGCAAGAGCAGGGCCGCAAACGTATCCAAGGTTAGAGGCCACCGACATCCTGCCATAGTTCTTGTTTCTCTCCTCTTCGCTAGTCAGGTCTGCAAGATATGCGTTCGCAACTGATACGTTTCCTCCTGTAATACCATCAAGTGCCCTGGCAAAGAAAAGTGCCAGTAAAGGAAGTGTGATGGTGAAGGCTCCGAGAATATCAGATTCCACTTTTTTAAAAGTGATCACTGGAAGGAATAGGGCAATTAGGAAAATGATCCACGCAATGAGGGTGCCGATCTGGCTTAAAAGCAGTATCTTCCTTCTCCCGTAAAGATCAGACCATCTTCCCAGGATGGGAGCTCCTATCAGTTGAAATGCGGGGTAGGTGGAGCCTAGCAGGCCATAGATCAGTGCATTTCCCCCGTAATCTGTAACCAGGAATACAAGAAAAGTTAGGATGATCCCGAACCCCAAGGTCCCGATGAATGTAACAGTATACAACGGAAAAAGCTCCTTCCCATCTTTCCGGGGATTTTCAGAAGCTAGTGTCATCCATAGAACAATATGTCCATCATAGTTTTAAAAATGATCCCCAAGGGCAAACCGACATCAAGTCCACAGCAAGAAATTAATAACCAGGGAACAGATAGGAAACGTATCTTCTATATAGGGGGTTGAATTGTGAACGTGATAATTGTTGGAGGACCTGCTGGCAGCGGCAAGACAACAACTATCCTGAAGCTGTCAAAGAGATTCAGCGACGCCGGACAAAGGATCGGTGTCATTGTACAGGAAACAGGCGATGTGGATTATGATGAAGGTACCCTGCATGAAATGGGAATTAAAAAGAAAGACATCGAAAGTGTGTGTATTCCATGTTCCCTTGATGCGGACATCATCAACAACATACAGGCTTTGCAAGAAGAGTTCAGGCCGGACCTGGTGTTCATCGAGGCAGAGGAAACCGTGCTTCCTGTCAGGATAAAGGCCGATCTGCAGCGAATGCCACTGGAAAACTTGCAAATAGCTCCTATGATCACTATGGTCGATGCTAAAGAGTTCCCCTTGGAGATCCCATTGTTGTTAAGATATGCAAGGATACAGGTCGAAGAGACCGATATCATCTGTCTGAACAAAGCGGATATGGCAGATAACGAGCGTACTTCGCGACTAAAGACCATGTTCAAGTATCTGAATTCAAAGGCTACTATACTTGAAATGAATGCAAAGGAAGGCACAGGGATCTCTGAATTGATCGATTCTCTTGGATCAAACTAATACCTGAAGATGTGATCTAACATGATAATTATCGTACATACTACTACAGCGAACATGGATGAAGCTAAAAGTATCGCTAATGTCCTCGTTAAAAAAGGGTTTGCTGCATGTGTCAACATGCATCCTATAACTTCTGTCTATAAATGGAAAGGGAATGTTGAAGAAGAAGGAGAGGTAGAGCTCTCCATCAAGACAACTTCTGAAATGCTGGAAAAAGTAAAAAATACTGTCAACTCTATGCACAGTTATGAACTTCCTGCCCTCATATGGTGGCCTGTGGATGGAGAAGATAAGTATGCCCAGTGGATCATCGAGTGTGTGAGAAAAAAATGAAAAGGAGAAAATATTTCCATGTTTATTTTGGAATACTTTCTTCCTGGTTCTTTATGTAAAGGGTGCGTGTCGGGAAAGGTATTTCGATACCCTCCTTCTCGAACTCTTCTGCTATCCGGCTGTTGATCATATCTATTAGTCTTATCCTGTCAGAAGGGCTTTTGATCCACATGTACAGTCCAAAATCGAGGCTCGAATCCCCATACTCGTTAAACCTAACTGAAGGCTCCGGATATTTGAGTACGAGGTCGTTACTCTTTATTATATCGTAAAAAACACTTCTTACCTTCTCCACATCAGAACCATATGCAACGCCCATGGTCATCTTCACCAACATGTTCGATTGCGGTGAAGTGTAGTTGATGATCTTGCTATTGGCTATTATTTTGTTGGGTATGATTATCATGTTATTGTACAGGTTCATTATCCTTGTACTCCTTATCCCAACTTCATGTACAATACCTACCTCTCCACTATCCAGTTCGATCCTGTCTCCTCTTTTGAAAGGCTGATCAAAGTATATGGAGATACCACCAAAAAGCTGTGCAATGGAATCCTGTGCTGCAAACGCCACAGCAATGCCTGCTATTCCAGCTGATGCGAACAGAGGAGTAACATTGATGTTCCAGATCAAATTAAGTACTGCTAAGGCCCCGATGAATATAAGCGCGATATTTGCAATCCCTTTTAAAAGGGGAAGCAACTCATCATCTATCTGAGTTTCTGTTTTATGTGTCAGGTGTGGAAATACCTTCTCAAACAGGATCTTATTTATCTTAATTAAAGTGATTACCCAGATCACACACAATAAGGTAAGGCCTATGTCATCAAGTATTACAATGTAGGTAGTTGTAAGGTCAGTATAATGCAAAGATAAGAACATGCCAATGATAATAACGGTCAAATACAGTGGTTTCCTTAATACGCCTACAATGAGATCATCAAATTCCAATTTTGTTCTGGATGCGTAAAATAGGAACACTCTCTTAAAGAGGAAATCAACTATTGTAGCAATTACAATCGATAAGAATAGTATCAATAGGGAGATCGCAAGACGCGACTCAAACGATCCTGCCGGGGTTCCCAGTAAATCGTTCAGATAAAGAGAGGCCGTATCGTTCATTATAGCATGTTCCTATACTTGGTTCTATATTCTATTTAAATGACTTTAAGATCCGTTAGTCTCTCAGGCAGATATCTGTCGGTCACGAAATCCAGGCCCTTGCCGGCAAATGCCTGCTGTTCGGCCTTTTTGTTGATCTCAAGCTGCAGGTTGATCTGCTCTCTCCAGTAGTCTGTAGCAAAACGCGGGTCGCTTAGTTCACTTCTAAGGGCACTTACGTCTTTTTCTGTCAGTTTATCGGTGGATAGTTCATATTCCACAATGTCTGAGGGCTGAACTCCTACGAACATTGCTCCTGGTGTTGCCATGTGTTCTGAAAGATGCGCACTTTTAATGGCCCCATATGCCACGGACGCGAAAATGCGGTATGACCAGGGATCACCATCAGTGAACACCACTACAGGCAGGGACAATTCTTCGTTCATACGTTTTATGATGCGTCTGGTGGACCTTGCAGGCTGGCCTTTGAGATGCACAAGTATCGCGTTGTATTTTTCATCGAACCCGTTCTCAATAAGCCTGGCGTACATACCACCAGTCTCGATGGCTATTATGAAATCAGCATCATGGTCAAGGAACTCTATGTTCTCCACATTGAACGGTATCTGATAACCACTTTCTCCGATGTCTTCCTGGCAATGGATCGTTCTGTCTCCTCTCTTTGTCTCTTCCCGTATCCTTATAGGGCCGAACATCGTAGCCCCATCCTCTTCGGGCCGCATGTGGAAATATTCCCTCTGCAATCCGGTAATTATCTCCAGGTCCTCTATGAGCCGGTCACTTTCGGGCTGTTCCCGGAACTTGGCGATATCCCAGTTCTCGGAGATATAATACAATTCTCTTAATGTGGAACCACGGTTCTGAGCAATGTGGTTCTTTACCAGGAAATCTACGGTATGCACTGCCTTGAGAAGCTGGAAAGCTCCCTTTACGGTCTTTGCACTGCGTTCGCTTTCCCGGTCGCCATATACCCAGACCTCTGAGTCATCATTGTACTCGATATTGTTCTTGGTCCTGGTTGGCAGGCTCACAGACGGCACTTCTCCATCCAGGAACTGCTTATAAATTGTATCTGTCAGTCCATAAAGGCGGCTGCTAGCAAGTTCATCGTGTTCTTTTTTCTGTTGTGATATTTCCCTGGCCATTCAAACCAGCCCCTTGATAGCTTTTGCACCCGTTACGAGCTCTTCGTCAAGTCCTTCCACGATCACTTCAGGGAACTTCATAGCTTCTACATCGGATAGTGTATCCACTACATAGCTTATGGCCTTTGAGGAGCCAGTGGAAACTGATATCTTCCATACGTAATCAAAATCATTGCCCATGGATATTACCTTGGGTTCAGGTGTCGTTTCTCTTATTTTGAAGGGAACCATTTCGTGGACAGTACACTCTACGGTCTTACCTGAGAAATTCTTGAGCATTATGGAGACCCTTGCGCTATCATCGGCGTTGCGGCTTATCTTTCTGCTCACAAGCAAGTTACCCATGATCCTCGCAACAACAGGATTTATGTCCGGCACATCTCTGTCCAGTGTTTCCGCAAGCTTCTTTGCCATTTTGGGAAGCACTTTGGTAATTATTATCTCTTTCTCTCTGCGCTTTTTCAGATTTTCCTGCCGGTTCATATACATGTTAAGCTTACGGCCGACTTCCTTTATCGCCAGCTCGATCTCAGCTTTTATTTCAGGAATATCGGCTATAGCATCCTTTGACTCAGAGGTGAACGGTACATTTGTTGATGCGACATGGACCAGTATAGCGACAGGTCCGGTGGGCAGTCCTCCTCCTGGCTGATTAAGGCCGTACTGTTTCCATTTAATGGATTCTATGGCATGCGTGGTGACGCATCCGCCTTGCTGGTATAACAAGGGCACCCTGTTGGCAAAGCGCAGGATGTCCACACGGTCTTCTTTCTGCAGATCGCCTCCGTAGGCCATTCCTACTTCCACAAGGAAAGGATTTCCGGAATAGACCGATGGTGTCCGGCTGGTAGTTGCAATAAAGTCCACATTGAACTCCTTTTCCAGGCCTTTGTAGATCAGGTTATCGCCTATAGGGGAAAGACAGTCGGTGGGAGGGGCCATGATCTTCACCTTGCCGAAGGCTTCAAGCAGTTTCTTTGCCTGGTTCCTGTTGATCTCATGGGGGTCCATTTCTCCGTCAAGACCAGAAGCCTTGCAGATCTCTTCTGCTGTAAGGTGGCCTATCTTTGAAAAGGAATATCGCAGGAAAGGTGTCAGTTTTTGTCTTTCAGTATATCTGAGCATCTTCATGAGCGTTCCCAGTTCTATTCCATGTGGGTGAGGAAGGATTTCCTTTGCAGCTTCCGGTATCTTGTCTGTTGCCCTTTCGAACAGGATCTCATTTTTATCCGGTTCTATTAGCTTTATACGTGCGTGAGGATTTACAATGGCCGTTGACCTCAGATACTCGGTCACGGACTGTCTTCTCCCTTTAACATAAGAGGCTTCCATCTCCAGCTCGATGCGTGTTCCATGATGCCGGTCCCAGTCAAGTACTTCTTCCTTCAGGATCTCCGGTTCATTGGTACTTGTGTTGATCATTAGCTCATAGTAGTGCGCAGGTTTTCCCTGTCCGATCTTTGAGATGATTCTTGTGGGGTGCCCTGAGGTCAATTGAGAGTAGAGCACAGATGCGGATATGCCTATACCCTGCTGTCCTCTGCTTTGTTTCAGAGCATGGAACCTCGATCCATAAAGCAGCTTTGCAAAAACCTTAGGTATTTGCTCCTTTACTATTCCAGGTCCGTTGTCCTCAACAATGATCACTAAGCTGTCTTTGTCCGACCTTTCCACTTGTACGAGGATGTCTGGAAGGATCTCAGCCTCCTCACAGGCGTCCAGGGAGTTATCCACAGCTTCTTTTATAGTGGTGATAAGGCTACGGGGAGCTGAGTCAAATCCAAGTATCTGCCTGTTCTTCTCGAAGAATTCGGCTACACTTATTGATTTCTGATTTTTTGCAAGTTCTTCTGCAATTGGGATTTCCATGTACTATCATCCTTAGTTAAGCATGTCAGCTAAAGCCGCTTCTTATATAAAAAGCACGCTATATAAATATGCTGCGCCTTAATTATTTTAGCTCGGCACCAACTATGGTCTGTGTAGCCGTAACAAACTCGTTCTCTCTGATGTCATCGACTATATTGTTCAATCTGCTGAGGTCTTCGACATCCACAATTACGACAAAGTCGTATTCTCCGAAAACATGATAAATGTCCTTGATACCTTCAATATTTTGCAATTCTGTATAAGCTGCCCTCTCTTTTCCAGGCAGCACATTTACCATTGTGACTCCGATCACCATTCTTTCACCACACTTTAGACGGATGCAATCTATTTATTATTTTATGCTTTTCTCATTTATCTCCGTCTGTTTTTCTAATATCTATATAAAAAGTTTTGTCTGCAATCTGTTAAATTATATAGTAAAATTTATATACAATTATCTCCCATTGTATAACGATGAGCGGGTACAGATTCTTTTATAACAACCCCCACTCCCCAGCCCGCTCATTCTCCACTCCATGTCTTAATTTTTATAGGCGCCTGTATCCACCATCTCTTAGTATCATTGTTGTTGTGGTCAATTTTTGCCTGATTTTACATCATAATGATGAGCATAATAATAAAGTATATATATCATTAATACCTACCTTTTATCGAGCGGGATTCTCCTCTTTCTTACAATAACCCCCACTCCCCACCCCGCTCATACTCCACTTTTTATTTCCAAAGATGTTTTTCTCATTATAGAGTATCCAAATATCTTATGATTCAGTGATTAGAAATCAAATAATGTCTTCTGCGGCTTTTTTATCATTCCGTTCGTTTTCTCTTTTTCCTTAGCAGGTTCATTATTGCCGTTCTTTTCTTCCAAAGTCTTCTCTTTATTGTTTATCATATCAGCAAGTCTTGTTTGCTTCTGATCTTCATTGTTCGTTTGTTTTTCCTTCACCTTGAAAAAAGTAACTTCTGTTTCTCCCTTCTCTTTTCTTAGCTCCTGTGCATCATCATAGATCTTCTGAAGTTTTTTAGTTACTTTCGACGCACCTGTCAAAAAGACCAGTTCATCAAGGTCCAGTCCCAGCTCAGCCACCACTGCAGGGGCATATTCCTGGTCCTCAAGCAATATGCTATACATGAATGCTATGTCTGTGCCTGCGTAACGCATTGATTCATGGCAGTGATCAGCTATCTTTGCTGCAATGTTATTGCGCATGTTCCTTCTAGCTTTCAGCTGTCCCATACGACGCCACAAAGAAGGTGGGTTGAACTTCACAAAACCACGTTTCGGCTGAGACTTTGATACGACCGTTCCACAGGTCATAAGCACGCTTGCATAACGCCACATAAGGTAGTTCTGTCTTTTTTGTACTCTTCCAAGAAACAGGTCTGCACGGGATATATACTCATATCCGCTTCGGATCGGGTCTGTGATCATTCCCTCATCCTTGCCAGCATATTGTATCGGGAGATTCTCATCGATCCAGTGGATGAGATCTTCAGGACTTTCGTCAAGGTTGTATGTTGTTTCAAGGGCTGTTTTTGCATCAGTTCCCTTAAATATCCTTTCCATTACCTTGAATATGGATTCTTTGTTATCTCTTTCCGCAGTAGCAATGTCTTCTATGTTGATCTCATTTCTGCCCATGGCAACTGCCTGCAGGTCGTTAATGGCACTGCGCATATCACCATCTGCATTCTCTGCGATCTTCTCTATAATGCCTACACCACACATAAGGCCCTCTTTCTGAGCTACCTGCTTCAGGGCCGGTATCATAGAACGTGCCTGAAGTGCATTGAATTTGATCTCCAGGATATTCGATCTGACAGACGATGGAATTCCATAAGCATCGTTAGCTATCAATACAATAGGCTGACCGGTTGATCTGATTATATCCCCTATTGCCTTTGCACCACCACGATCGCTTGTCCCATGCATGTTATCGGCTTCATCCAGCACGATAAGCCTTTTGGAATCCATACCCCCCAATGTGCTCATTCTGGAAGCTGAACCTGCGACCCTTTCGATGACATCGGCTGTGCGCTGGTCGCTGGCATTGAGTTCGATAACTTCCCATTCCATATCCATTGCAAGAGCATGGGCTGTGGATGTCTTTCCGACACCTGCCGGACCGTGGAGCAACACTGCCTTTTGTTCGGGCATGCCGTTCAGCCACTTCTCAGCCCATGATCTCAGTTGTCCGGTTGCAGCTGAATTTCCCACGACATCAGCAAGGCTTTTTGGCCTGTATTTTTCAGCCCATTCTTTCGGTGTGGTCATTGCATCATATCCAATAGAGGGAAACTATTAATGTTTTCACCCCTTTGTTGGTTTTGCTTGATATTAATAACTGTAGGTACATGACATGTCGCTCCTGACCACGCCGGACCTTGTGGATATTATTCGGAAAAAAGCCATTCAGAACCGGGCAAAAGTAGCCATTGGCATCAGGGATCCCACCAAAAAGATCATCTCAAGTGCAGAGGAAGCAAATGATAAAGGGTTCGCGGAAGTTATATTGGTAGGTGACCAGCGGGAGATAGGGTCTTTAGGTACTTCTCTTGAGGTAGTGGGAACCGATGAACCAGAAAAAGTGATGGTGGACCTTTTAGCCTCCGGTCATGTGGATGCTGCTGTAAGGGGTACGGCCCGGGCTTCTGAAACACTCTCCTATCTTAAAAAGACCCTCGGGATGGACAAACTCCATCGTGTGGCTTTGCTTACAACGGCTGATGGTACTCCTTTTTTTATTGCTCCGGTAGGTATAGACGAAGGTGAGGACCTCGCCGACAAAATGGAATTCGCACGGCTTGGGTCGGAACACATACGCCGTTTTGGTATAGAGCCCCTGCTGGGAATACTTTCCGGAGGCAGGATGGGTGATCTGGGACGCAACAGCAGGGTGGACCGTACGTTGGCAGATGGGGAGTTCATGGTCAATCAATTGAACAAAATGGGGATCAAAGCAAAGCATTATACTATTCTTATTGAAGATGCTATCAAAGAAGCCAATTTCCTCATTGCTCCGGATGGCATCTCTGGCAATCTGATCTTCCGTACACTTGTCTTTTTGGGATGTGGCGATGGCATGGGAGCACCGATCTTGATGGACAAGTATGTTTTTGTGGATACTTCAAGGGTTGGAGGTCATTACGCCAAAGCGATCATGGTTGCGGGTGCACTTGCTAATATGAACAAAAGCAAAGGGTGAAATTATGAAAGCAGTACTAATAGAAGCCGATACCATCTCTTCTGCATGGTCACGGTTGATATACGAGATATACAAGAATGGTGAGGATCACAAACCAGATTACAGTACGGGGACTCGCAGGCTGCATGCTACTGTTGTCATTAATGATGTTAATACAGATCAAGTGAACTCCTTTGTTCCCTTTGGGGAGAATCTCATTAAGAAATATAAGGAGGAGCTTACCGAGGAATATGCTGATTGGTATGTATCACTTCCGGACGATGATCGCAGGAAGTTCGATTACTGTTATGCAAAACAGCTTTTCCGTTATGGTGAAACAGCTTATGATACTCTTTCAGAGAATGTGAAGAACCTTCGGGTCGGTTCCAGAAGACATGTTGGTGTGCTGTGGGAGAACGAAGTTCACATCCCCAAGTTCGAGGACCAGCCCTGTTGGATCGCTTACAAGCTGGAGCTGCTAAATGAAACTGATGTCAGGCTATATATCCTGTATCGCTCATGGGATGCTTTCGGTGGATTCCCTGCAAATCTGCCAGCTATTGTGGAAGGTTTCAAGAAAGTGTTTCGGGAAAATGATATGCCTTACAGGATAGAGTCATTGATGGCCACTGGCTGGGATACTCATATCTATGAGGCTGATCTGCAGGCCGTGGAAAAGATATTCAAAACAGCGGAGCTTTGTCCCAGGTGTGGTAACATAGCCGCAAAACATGCTTTCATATCCACCACGAAAGGCAGGGTTTGTCTGCAATGTAAGTCCAGGATGTGAAAAGTCCCGGGTACTTTTCAATTCCGGCTTCAATTCTTGCAGGCAATGGTTTCGGATCTCTGGATCCTTCTCTTTCGCTTTTTAAACCCAAAATATATATCTAGTATTAGCACCTAGACATATATATTATTAAAAATATATTAGAGACGGTGTGATGAAAAGATTAACTATCAGCATGTCCGATGCTCTTTTTGATAAACTGGATCAGGTGGAGAACAAGAGCTTATTTATAAGGAAGCTTATTGAGGGTGAACTGCGCAAAGGTATCACTTATTCTTCAGATGCTACTTATGAGGGCCTGGCAGGAGACATAGAGGATCTGCATCACGAGATACGATCTCTCTCTTCCAGATTGGCATCAATTGAAGATCAAATTGCTGATGTGAAGACAAACACCTTCCTCACAAAAGACAAGTTTGAGTCGGATAAGGCTGTCAGTCATCAAATTCCTTCCCTGCCCTCCTCGGAAGATGTGGGTGGAACAACCATTGTTCAAACCACTGTTGTGGGTAGTCACTCAATGACCAACGGGCTTAATGGGGTTCCAGATAAGGATCAGGACTATGTTCCCGCTAATATCCCGGATATTCAGGTCAACCTGTGTGCACAGGATAGTGATAAACTTCTGCCCGTTCATACTGATGAAATGCACAATATGCCATTCCGTAGTGTTGTGAATGTGGGGGCACACAAAGAATCTGTTTGTCCTATACCTGAAACACCTGTGAATTCAATGACAATAACTCCTGGCACGGGTGATCAGCCCCAAGAATCTTTCTCGGTTCAAGCAGACGATCCATCTTCACCGTCCTTCATTATGCCTGATCTTTCAGACATTGCTACTCCTGTTCCCGTTCCTTCAAATGTAGCTTCTTCTGAGCCTTCATTTCCTTCCTCTCCTTCGTTCTTGATGCCTGAACTTTCAGACATTGCTACTCCTGTTTCCGGTCCTTCAAATGTAGCTTCCTCTGAGCCTTCATTTCCTTCCTCTCCTTCGTTCTTGATGCCTGAACTTTCAGACATTGCTACTCCTGTTTCCGTTCCTTCAAATGTAGCTTCTTCTGGGCCTTCATTTCCTTCCTCTCCTCTGTTTGTGATGCCTGAACTTTCAGATGGTGCAGGGCATTCAAATGCATCTCCATTTGAGATGCCTCCTGCCATGCCTGTACATGCCTCAGGAAATGATGTTCAAATGCCTCCATTTGCTGCAGCAGGTCCTTCAGCCTCAGGGATACAAATGCAGCCCATACCTCCCTTTGGATCAGGTGCCGTCCAAAATCCTGTCCAGAAAAATGACAGCTTTAAAGTGAGCTCAAGCAGTATGCCCATGAATGAGCGGCTTCAAGGGAACATCCTTATGTACCTGCCACATGGTGCACGGATAAAAAGGTCCATCATCAAAGGACTTGTGTCCAAGAAGTTCAGTGCAGAAGAAATCGATGCCGAGATAAATCTCATGATATCAGATCGTTCTTTACAGGTAGAAGTGGAAGATGGGGTAGAATATCTGCTGAGACCTTGATGCATCCGGTTATGTGCTTCCATTTCCATAAGCACGGTCGCCAGAACGTCCTGAGCCAGCGCATTGGATACATACTACTTTTTCATGATTAAAGCATCGGGAACATACATTCCGTCCGCAAAAATGGCAAGTGTACATTTTTCCGGCCATGCCGCATATGTTGCAGATACCTGTCATTTCCATTATTTATCTCCAAAAGTCCAGAACAGATCTTTTTGATCGATAGTGTATGAAAAAATATAAGTGTGCAGGTTGTTTCTGCACATCATTCGAAGATAGCACCTTTGCTTGCAGAGCTGACATATTTCCTGTATCTTGCAAGATAGCCGGTGATCTTCTTCTCCGGGGGTTTGAAATGTGCTTTTCTCTTTGCCAGCTCTTCCTCAGATACTTTCAGATCCAGTTTGCGCGCCTGGATATCGATCTCAATGATATCCCCCTCCTTTACCAGGGCAATAGGGCCACCTTCCTGGGCTTCCGGAGATACATGGCCTATACATGGGCCACGGGTGCCGCCAGAGAACCTGCCATCAGTAACAAGAGCTACTGATTCTATGAGTCCCATTCCTGCGATCGCCGATGTGGGGGAGAGCATTTCCCTCATTCCTGGCCCACCTTTTGGTCCCTCATAGCGGATAACAACAACATCACCGGATTTTATTTTTCCAGCCATGATGGCTTCCATGGCAGCCTCTTCACTGTCAAAGACCTTTGCAGGGCCGCTGTGCCTGAGCATCTTTGGGCTGACTGCGGCCTGTTTGACCACAGAGCCATCTGGTGCAAGGCTTCCCTTGAGTACTGCGATCCCTCCCTCTTCGTGGAAGGGTGAGTCAAGTGTCTTAATGACCTGTGCATTCATCCTGGGGTTAAGGACCACAAAACTTTCCAGGTTCTCACCAACGGTTTTCCCTGTGACTGTCATCTGATCAAGGTGCAGTTTTGTGCTAAGCTTCTGCATTATGGCCTGTATCCCTCCTGCCCTGTCAAAGTCCAGCATATAGTTGATCCCACCGGGCTTCAGGGATGTAATGTGAGGGGTGGTGCGGCTAAGCTTATCAAAAGTATCCAATGTGAGCTGCAGTCCGAAGGCATGAGCAATGGCAGGCAAGTGCAGTGTGGTGTTCGTACTTCCACCAATCGCCATATCCACCATGATAGCGTTCTCAAAGGCTTCCATGGTGACTATCTTTCGGGCGGTGAGCCCTTCCTTTACCATGGCAACGATACGCTCGCCTGAGGTCTTGGCAAGACGTGTCTTCTTTGCATCCACTGCGTGTGCTGTGGCGCAACCTGGAAGGCTCAGCCCAAGGGCTTCGGTCATACATGCCATGGTGTTGGCGGTATACATGCCTGCACATGAGCCGGCTCCTGAACAGGCACATTCTTCCAGTTGCTGGAGCTTATCATCTGCCATCTTCTCAGAGCGGCATGCGCCAACTCCCTCAAAGACAGATATAAGGTCTCTGTATTCATCATCAACGAACCCTGGCATCATAGGACCACCCGTCACTACAATGGTAGGTATATCCAGCCGGCCGGCAGCCATGAGGTGTCCGGGTGTGATCTTGTCACATGCTGTTATCATGACCATCGCGTCCAGCTGGTGCCCCTGGAGCACGAGTTCAATGGAATCTTCAATAGCTTCGCGGCTTGGAAGGGAATATTTCATTCCTTCATGGCCCATTGCGATCCCATCACATATCCCTATGGTGTGAAATTCAAAAGGAACGCCGCCTGCACTACGAATGCCAGCCTTCACTGCTTCTGATAACTTGTCCAGGTGAATGTGTCCCGGTATCAGTTCTGTCCATGAGTTGACCACAGCAATGAAGGGTCTTTCCATTTCTGCATCTGTCAGACCTGTTGCCCTGAGCAGGGAACGGTTGGGTGCACGCTCTATTCCTTTCTTGGTCTTATCGCTTCTCATATGATAACCTCATGGTCTTGGATTCTAAAGCTATTAAGGTTATGTGCAAGATATATAAATAGGCAACCAGGTTTATGCATAGTAGTTCATCTGTTGGCACAGAGCTTCAGCTGAGCATCTGACGAGGAAAAATGAAAGCGCTTATCATTGATGGTTATGTGGACGAACCAGCCTGTTTTGGTGTTCCTCCTTATATTTCTCCTTATATCAGGTACCTTGCAGGGGCAATGCGGGAGCAGGGTATTCATATGCAGGACATTTTCTATTCTGCTATAGACAGCATAAGGCTCAACCCCAAGGTCCATGAGAAGATCATCAGGGAAGCAGATCTTGTTGTGATCATTGCCGGAATGACCGTACCGGGAAAGTACCTCCGTTCCACACCTGTCAGCTTAGAAGAATTGCATGTCCTCAGCCGCACTGCAACAGGTAAGGTGGTACTGGGCGGCCCTATCAGATTAGGTTTCAGTTCAGAGGGTGGCAAGAGGGCATCCAGTTTATCAGGACTGGAAAATGCCTATTGTTGCGGAGCTGATGTAGAAGCATTCGTGTATGATCTGTTAAGGGATGCGAAGTTAGAAGACCCAGTAAATGTAAATGAGCGTTTCAGGTTCGTGCAGGAGATCGGCAGATGGGCGAAAAAAGGGGCTTTCATAATCAGGCAACATCCAGATTTTCCTAATGTTATGTGCGAGCTTGAAACTTACAGAGGATGCGGACGCAGAAAACATTGTTCTTTCTGTACTGAACCTTTCTATGGGAGTCCAGACCATAGGCCTGTAGACGATGTGATCGCGGAAGTCCAGGCTCTCTATGAAGAAGGTGCACGGTATTTCCGTATTGGGCGGCAGCCTGATCTGCTATCGTATCAGGCAAAGGACAGGGGAGGTGACTTACCCGTTCCTGATCCCATGGCAATTGGATCTCTTTACAGGGGAATACGTGCTGCAGCTCCCGGCCTGCAGGTATTGCACATGGATAATGCCAATCCTGCAACAATAGCTGCTTTTCCTGATGAAAGTAAGGAGATACTTACTACTATAGTTAAATACCACACTTCCGGAGATGTGGCTGCTATGGGTATGGAAAGTGCTGATCCTGAAGTGATCAGAAGAAATGGCCTCAAGGTAATGCCAGATGAGATGCTAAGTGCTATAGAGCTTATTAACGAAATTGGAGCAAAAAGAGGAGCTAATGGAATGCCTGAACTTCTTCCTGGTCTCAATTTCGTGCATGGGCTGATGGGAGAAACAAAAGAAACTTTCAGACTCAATTATGATTTCCTTAAAAAGGTGCTTGATTCTGAATTATTGCTTCGTCGCATCAATATCAGGCAGGTTATCGCTTTTGAGGGGACTCCAATGTTCGGAAATGATGCTGCAGTTGCCAGGCATAAGAAAGAATTCCTGCGTTATAAAGAGAAGGTCAGAAAGGACATCGATCTTCCCATGTTACGAAAAGTGGTGCCGGCAGGAACGATCCTGCGAAATGTACTACTTGAAGTAAACGACGGAAATACAACTTTCGGACGTCAGATGGGTTCCTATCCTTTACTTATTGGTATTCCGGCAAAAAGGGCAACAGGGCATTATACGGACGTAACGGTAATTGATCACGGCTTCCGTTCTGTAACCGCAATACCATACCCTCTTGATGTAAACAATGCAGAACTGGAACTCTTGCAAAGAGTTCCTGGCATGGGCAAAGCAATGGCAGCAAATATCTTCATAGAAAGGCCTTATAAAAACACTCGGGAACTCATGGATAAAACAGGTGTTAAATCAGATATTCTGAGATATATTGAGATATAAGCTCCTGATCTATTTGAACATGCGCTTGATATAATCAGTATCTTTTATTATTTTCAGGCTCACGAATCCGCCCACTGCCAGGTTCATGTAGAATGTTATCGCTCTCCATGCCACAACAACAATTCCTATAAGCGACGAGCCTACAAAGAAAGAGAAAAGTGTCGAAGCGCCGAGTTCAGCCACTCCCCCTGCACCCGGGGTGATCGATACTACCATTATGACCATCAGGATCACCTGGGAAGCATAGGCTACGAGGGGCTGAAACTGCTGGTTCAATCCAACCAGGAGTACTGGGAGTACTGCAAAGTCCAAAGCCCACACTATAACGGTACATCCCATGCCTAAAAACAGACCTTTCCGTCCATCTTTTATGAATATTGCAACACTGTCGTGTAAGTGTTCCAGTTCTGTATCAACACGCTCCAGGACACAGGGTAACATGGTTTCTGTCCCTTTTCCAAATAAGCGGCTAAAACGATGAACAAGGAAATACATGACCTTACGGGTTTTTTTTGGTTTCCAAAGTCCATAGATCAATATTGAGAATAGGCATAAAAGAACTATTTCTCCTATCATAAGGGCAGTGTCGATGCTTGTGTTCGCACCGGCACTTGTCAGGAACCCTCTCATCACATACAAAGAAAGGGGAACAAGCGATATTATCAGAAGTGCATCCATCAGCCGTTCTCCAAGGATCACAGCAGTTGCCTTGCCAAGGGGGATAGATCTTCTGTTTAACAGGTGGACACGTAAAGGTTCCCCTGCTACCGCTGCAGGAGTGATGGCTGCTACAAACATGCTTGAAGTGACGATCTTGGTCGCTTCCTTTATACCAATGTCATATCCTAAAGCCCCACACATCGTTTTGATCCGGATGCCTTGCATAAATAAAGAAAATATGTGTAATAGCACAGCCAGAATTATGTATTCAGTTTTGATCTGAACGATAGCTTCCAGAGTGCTGGCATCAAAAGTTAATGCTATTACCAAGGCCCCTGAGATAAGGCTGATGAGAAGTGATATTGCAATCCATTTTTTTAATTTGTTCATATTTGCACAGCTTAAGGGCAGGAACAAAAAAGATATCAGGAGCGACTGACAATATTCTCCTTGACGCTCACTCCTTCCTTTATTGTTTGTTTTGGCCAGATCTTTACATTTGAATGTATTGTAGCTCCACTTCCTACTACCACATCGGGCCCTATCACAGTTCCGTTTTCCAGGCTGCAGTTGTTACCTACTGTTGTGCGGTTATCGATGATGCTACCCGATACATTTGTGTTCTTTCCGATGGTCACGTCATTGAAAATATAGGATGATAATATCCTGCTGTCATCGTCTATCGTACAATTGGAACCAATGGTAGTATATGGCCCGATGAGTACGTTATCCCCAATAACTGTGTTCTCACCTATGATGATAGGTCCCACAATCGCTGAATTAGAGCCTACGGATACATTGTGACCAAGGTGTAAGGGACCATTGATGCGGGCGTCCTTGGTGGTAAAGCGCCCTTCTATAATTGTTCCCGGCATTCCTGCCAGCATCCAGCGTTGTGCCTGTCTGTAGGCAGCAGGACTTCCGACATCTGTCCAATTTCCTCTGGCAAGCACTCCATTGATCTTTTCCCCATTTTTAAGGAGCTTGGGGAACAGGTCACGGGCAAAATCATATGCCTGTTTTTCAGGTATCATGTCTAAGATATCAGGGTCGCACATGTAGATACCGGTACTTGCAAGATTACTGAATATTTCACCGGGGCCCGGTTTTTCCAGAAAACGGTGTATCCTGTTGTTCACATCCATATCTGCGATACCGAATTCACTCGGATCATCGATAGAGAGGAGCGCAATTGTAACTTTAGCATTCATCCGTTCATGGAATCTGTATAACTCCCTTAGGTTAAGATTTAGCACATGGTCGCCACCAAGTACAATGAACGGTTCCCCTTTCAGATATTTTTCAGCGTTCTTCACACCGCCTGCAGTACCGAGTTTTTCATCCTCGTATACATAATTGATATTCACGCCATATATCCGCCCGTCTCCGAGCTGTTCTTCTATTTTCTCGGCCATATATCCAAGGGTAATGACTATGTCATTGAATCCCTCGTTTGCCAGGTGTTCAATAAGATGAACTACTGAAGGCTTGTTGAGTATAGGAATGCTCGGTTTAGGCCGTTCGAATGTCAAAGGACGCAGCCTGGTCCCCTCTCCGCCACACATGATGCATGCTTTCATACATTTTAGGATGTCCTTTTTTACATATATGTTTGCCGGAAATGTTCAACGTTATATTGTTCCCTTGTCAAAGCAGTTCAATGCCACTCACATCCTGCACGACTATTTCCAGCTCACCCTGATACTCCTGGACCTCACCGGTCACCCGCACTTTGTTATTTTCACCGATAATAGAAGCTATCTCCTTAGCTCCTTTATCCCTGGAAACAAAGACTTTTATGGTCTCTGAACCATGCTCCACATCTATCAGCAAATGATCGCCGGTATTCGTAAAACGCTCGGATGCCACGATGCCTTCAAGATATACCATCTCTCCAGGTCTGGAAGAGGTACTAAGTTCCTGTATCTGTGCTACATCCTGATAAAAGGTCACATAAGCTATGGATAGTGACAAAAGCACCATCATTAGCAAAACTATCATTACTTTCTCTTCTCTCTCTATTTCTGACACCTTCCATAAGCATTTTATTAAGTAGTCTCAATAAAAACACATTTCATACAACTATAAATATTTAAATCTGTTGTACACAAGGTGTCTGAAAAAGGAGAAGTCAGTAAATTTTATTGTTACTTACTAGCCTTCTCTATAGAAACCACTTCAATATCGAATGTCAGATTCTTACCGGCAAGTGGGGAGTTAAAGTCAAGTGTTACATTATTATCCGTAATGTCTACAATGGTTGCAACTCCCATTAATGTCCCTACCTGTTTACCTATTTCAGGCACTATACTGTTATTTTCAAGATCGGATCTTGGTACCGGGACCAGATATTCTTCTTTATACTCTCCATAGGCTTCATCAGGCGAAAGTTTTAATGTTTTCTTTTCACCTATGGTCATGTTAAGTACCCCGTTATCAAAACCGCTGATCATTTGTCCTGCTCCGACAACAAATGACAGGGGTTCATAATTTCTTGTGGAGTTTGCATCGTATAGTCCTGCTTCCTTTGCAACATCAGGCAAAGACGTGTCAAAAACAGTGCCGTTGTCGTATTTTCCTACATAGTTAACGCTGATGTTGTCGCCTTTTTCTACTATCTCTTGCTGGCCATTATCTGCACAGCCACTTGAAAAGGCTATGATCGATAATATAAGAAGTAAACAGATTTTCTTCATTCTTTCACCTCAACCATATTTGGGAAAAGGACGAGTTTATGTGATAAAAAGGTGTTGAGATTTATGCCATGGTAATTTTATCACAGTCTTTATGTTTTGTAAACTTAGATCGCAGGAAACAATAAAATATATAGAGCATAGAGTAATTTTAAACGGAAATTGTCTTTGAAGAAGGATAACCATGAAGGCTATTTTTTTTCAGTTGTTATTAATATCCATCATTTTTGTAATGGTCGTTGCAGGATGCTACGTTTTTCTGCCAGAAGGCCAGAGGAAGCGGTTTGCAGGGATAAAGGACATCAAGGATCAAATTATATCTCCTCATGTCTATCCGTATCTCATCCTTGCGGGATTCATATATCTGCTCATGAAATCGCAGGTTATTTTTTCAATGCAATCCAAGATGATCTATTTTCCACAATTGGCGCAATATATCTTGCTTCTGGAAGGCAGTAAGGTAAGCTATTTCCAGATGGTGATCGATCCCGTACTGACATATATAAGCGCTTTCATCTACCTATGCGGTTTCTCATATCTGCTGGTATTTACTTTTCTTTTGCTCATAATTACCAAGCAGTATAAAGTTCTACAGGAATATTCGATCGCTTTTATCCTTACATACCTTGTAGCTTTTCCATTTTATATATTCACACCTGTCAAGGTGACAGGATATTCTCTTCCTAATGTAATGCCATTATTGTATGATCTCGATCCCATCGTTAGGGAAGGATTGGCTGTAGTAGACCCCCTTCAGGACAATTGTTTTCCGAGTCTGCATGCTGCTCTGTCTATAATGGCGATGCTTATAATCGTGTTCAGGACCGATTTCAAAAGATTCAAGATATTCGCAGTAGCACTGACCCTGACCATCCAGTTCACCATATTTTATTTAGGCATACACTGGATCACGGATTTTATAGCAGGTATGGTTCTGGGTTGTTTCAGCTATTATGTTGCCACGAGGTATGGTCAGCACATTGCCAGTCGCATTCCGTTGTTAGGCAACAATAAGTGAGATAAAATTACATATCTGAAGAAAATGCTACTAAAAGCTACCATATAATATCTTTAAAAAATGCTGGCAACCATATCCCTCCAAAAGGTTTATGGTTGCTCTGAACTCAATTCAACTACTTTCCATATTTGCAAGGAAAGGTCATTTAGCTTTTCTGTCTCTTCAGGTACTCATATCCAACAGCAAGTATACCTATCAGAAGGAAGGCCATGATGTATGTCCAGATCCTTGATCGTTCGGTCTTAGTGTTCTCCAGTGCAATATCTTCTGTACTGTTCTCACCAGTATCATCGATATAAGAAGCAAGGGCCTTTCCCGCTGTGATCGCGAACGGAGAAAATCCAGGTGTCCGAGCTTTGAATATGGAATAGTCTGTTGTTTTGCTATCCAGGGTGGTGGGCAGCACTTCCCATGCAGTTCCATTATATCTCTGCAATTTTATCTCATCAGCACTTATTGCCATCTCTTCCATCCATGAATTGTTCACCCTGAACTCCACCTGTGCATCCCTTATGTTATCAGATGTAGCAAAACCAGCCTTACCTACCCATATATTAGCATATTTGTACAGCAATCCTTCAGGATTGATTGGTACAAGCTTTGACCTGTTGTTCAGGACCTCTATGGTAGAAGTGATCTCACCTGAGTTCTTAAGGGAATAGAAACTGACCTTATGAATCGGATTACCCTCTCTTGAGAATTCATAGGTGACATTGCTATTCATTCTCAGGTACTCACTGTCCACATCTTTCATAGCGACGTTTATAAAGTCCTCAACGCTACCTGCGCCACCGCCGCCTCCACCACTGCTGCTGCTACTCTTTGTGCTGCCTCCACTGCTTCCTCCTCCACCGCCGCCACCGCTGCTGGAGGAAGATGTTGTGAGGCTAATACTTACTGCTTCACCTTTCAGTCCGTTTTCATCGAATGGGACCAGGGTATAGTTGTAAGTTGTGGACCTATTCAGATCACTATGTAAATATGATGATCCGGTCACGGTATCAAGGAGAATGCCATTCACGCTTATTTGTACCGTTGCAGTATCAGCAGAAGCATCCCACTCCAGAGTGATCGAAGTGGCCTTTATGCTCTTTCCCGCAACGTTTGAGATCACAGGCAGCTTCAATGTAGTTGCCGGATCAGTTACCTGTGCAGTATTTATGTTCCCTGAAGTATCCACTGTTTCGATAGCTATGCTATGTTCCACTCCATTGCTAAGTCCTGTTGCATTGTAATAATTGTTGGGAGTGGTGGTGACAAATGCACCATCTATGTATATCCTCACATGACTGAGATCCTGATCAGCAGGATTGGTCCATGTCCAGTATATCCAGCTTGCACCTATACCACTCTCGTGGAGATCTGTTACAGGTGCCGGTGGAGTCCTGTCTATGGTCCTGGTGGTCGCCTGATCGGTTATAGTTGCGGGATTGATGTTCCCGGCAGTATCTACGGTTTGAGTACCGATCGTGTGTACCGTTCCTTCAGGAAGTCCTGTTGCATTATAGAAGTTGTTGGAAGTGCTTGTTACCAATACTCCGTCCATGTAGACCATCACATTACTGAAATCTGCATCACTTGGGTTTGTCCATGTCCAGTATATCCAGCTTGTTCCTGTAGCTGTTTCCCTCAGGTTTGTAACGGAAGCTGGCGGCACCTGTCTTGAAGCATCGAATGTTGTTTCAGCTGTTTTCAGGGCCGTAACGGCCTGGCTTACTTCTGCATTCGTTGCATTCGGGTTATCCACAACAGCCTGTGCCGCAGCGATCGCTGCCCTGAATGTGTCTATTGATGCTTGCGGATACTGGCCGATTCCGGTTCCGGGGGATGCAGTCCTCGCTTTTTCGTTGGCTGCAGCAATCGCTGTTGTTAATGCACTTTTATCAATGGACTTTATCATTGAGGCATCGAATGCATTAATAGCGTCCTGTAACTTTGCAGTGGCTTGATTTACTTGTTCCTGTGTTGCGTCTGGATTGTTAGCAACTCCCTCTGCTTCGCCAATTGCTGTTCTGAATATGTCTATTGCTGCTTTTGGGTACTGATTGATTTCGTTTCCCTCTACTGCACTTGTTATTTTTGTCTTGGCAGAATTTATAGTGTTGATCAGATCGTTTTTGTCTACTGCACGGACAATGATCGTTACACGTTCTTCATCTGTTTCTCCATTAGCTGTCGCAATGAACGTTACAATGTAACTGCGAGCAGTGCCAGTTGCCGGAGTCCAGCTGAAAAGGCCAGTTGTGGGATTAATGTTTGCTCCCAGTGACTCAATTTCCGGAGAAATCGAGTATGTAATTGTAGCATTACTATCTTCATCATCTGTTGCATGAACAGTAAAGGTCAGTTCTTCATTTTCACCGACGGATTTATCGCTAATATGGTCAAATTCCGGCCTAGCTGAGCTGATCCCAGCTGTCATTAAAAACAAAAATAGTACAAAGCCTATACAGACCAATTTATTTAACTTGATTCGCATTTTACCATCCACTCCATGGTCCATGGAGTATTTTTAATTGTTTTATTGTTCCGTAGTAATTCATGGTACCTTGCATGAAGTAATATTTAAAATTACTCTAAAATTCCGGCAATATTTAATATATTTTTTTGGATATTTTTGTAATGTATGCTCCTAAGATTTGGATAGGATATCCTGTGCCTAATTGCGTAACAGAACAACGTATTTGATCTTGTTTTCATCTGAAAAGGTGCGTTTTTTTTTAGAAGACTGAATCATACTATTGTCAGATATGAAATTATCGACCTTGCACAGTTGTTATCTTCTGCGGGATAAATAAGTAAAAATCAGTAGTAACTTAGGAATATTGAATGTTTTTTTATGGACCGGTCGGGAATTGAACCCGAGGCCTCTACCATGCCAAGGTAGCGATCTTCCCCTGATCTACCGGCCCATGATGAGCAACCTTACTTTACAGCATTAAAGATAAAGGTATCGCTAGGAACCCAGGTCTAACTGCAGTCCCTAAACAATCATTTAATGTGTGCTGACATCAAAGCGAAATGTTAAAGTACCTGTATGCGTATTTGGTGTGTCGCGTGATGCAATGTATCATGCTTTAACACAATGGGCCCGTAGCTTAGCCCGGTGGAGCGCACGGCTGATAACCGTGAGGTCCTGCGTTCGAATCGCAGCGGGCCCACTATTTAACGGTAAACATCTGTTTTTGCTGACAACATGTTTTTTCATTCACTGTCTGCACTGATCTCTACCTTCGGATCTGAAGGTATATGTCCATAAAACTTTAGCTACAAAAAAGTGATCTGGTTATGTATTTTTTGTTCTGTTTTGATGTTTATGTCGTGGGATAGTGCTTTGTTGATATGGTGAACTTTATAAAAACGTGCTCATAATAATGAGAAATTAATATACACTTTTTATATATAAATTATTTGGATTAAACTTATAACTGAATATTGATTATTTAACACTATAACGTTCTATAAAATAGTACAATATGGTGATACTATGAATAACGGAAAAACGGAACAGATCAGTGAAAGAGAATACGAAATGGTGGAACTTTTGCGCAAACTGAACATGAATCGTTCAGTTGCCCTTGTTCTTGCTTGTCTCTCTACAGGCGAGGAAGTAACATCCAGGTCCATTGAAAAGAAAGCGGGTCTCAGACAGCCCGAAGTCAGTATAGCGATGAGATATCTTTGCGACAACAATTGGATAGAAGTTCGTGAAGAAAAGAAGACCGAAGGTAAAGGCAGACCGGTAAAGCTCTACAAGTTGGTAGTTCCCCTTGAATACATCATTCAGCGGATCGAGAATGATGTTATGTATCAGAAATTGTCAGTGCTTGAAAGCATAGAAAGGCTCAAAGGCCTGA
Organism: Methanomethylovorans sp. PtaU1.Bin093; assembly: GCF_002067275.1. GTDB lineage: Archaea > Halobacteriota > Methanosarcinia > Methanosarcinales > Methanosarcinaceae > Methanomethylovorans. The sequence continues at coordinate 65,334 of NZ_MVQX01000059.1, forward strand.
CATAAACCTTTTAAAGCCATCTTTTTTGTAGTGCCAACTACAAAAGGCTTTTTTAAACCCCGGCTTGCTCCTGTGTTCCAGTGAACTCCTTTTCTTCATCGAAGATTTTATGATACATCAGATCATGAAATAAATGGTCTAATTAATGTAATTCAACATCATATACGGAGTTTTTCTCTTGGGAACTATCAGCGAGAAAATATTCAGTCGGGCATCAGGGAAAGACGTGAAAGCCGATGATTTTGCGATGGCTAAGATCGATTATGCCATGGCGCATGACGGTACAAGCATACTGGCTGTCCGTGCATTTAAGGGCATGGGGATCAATTCAGTGTGGGACCCCTCCAGGATCGTAATACCATTTGACCATCTTGTACCTGCCAACAATGAGAGCACAGCTTCTTTGCAGTTCGATATCCGTAAATGGATCTCAGAACAGGGAATAGAGCATTTCTATGATGTCGGAAGTGGCATATGCCACCAGGTATTGCCGGAGCAAGGCTTTGCACTTCCGGGCAAACTGATCGTAGGTGCCGATTCTCATTCATGTACATATGGGGCGTTCGGTGCCTTCGGTACTGGTGTTGGTGCAACTGACATGGCCGAAATATTCGCTACCGGAGAGCTCTGGTTCAAGGTTCCCCGGACAATAAAGGTTACAAGCCGCGGCTCACTGGGCAAAATGATCACAGCAAAGGACCTGACTCTGCACATCGTTGGTAATGTGGGTGCTGATGGGGCTACCTATAAAGCAATGGAGTTCTATGGGCAGACCATCTCCGAGCTTTCGATGTCCGGCAGAATGACCCTGTGTAACATGGCAATAGAGATGGGTGCCAAAGCGGGAATAGTTCCTGCGGATAGGATCACTTTTGATTATCTTCAGGGTAGAGCAGTAGAAGAGTATGATCCTGTATATGCGGATGAAGATGCAAGTTATGTTAAGGATCTCCAAATAAACGCTTCTGATCTGGAGCCTCAGGTTGCTCTCCCTCATCAGGTTGATAATGTAGTGTGTGTCTCTGAAGTTCCGCAAACAAAGATCGATCAGGTGTTCATAGGTACCTGCACTAACGGAAGGCTTGAAGACCTGGAGCTTGCTGCCAAGGTCCTGAAGAATGAAAAGGTTGCAATAAGGACAATAATTATACCTGCCTCCAGAGAAGTGATGAAAGCAGCTTCAATGAACGGCACGCTTGCTACACTGCTTGAGGCAGGCGCCACTATTGGTATGCCAGGTTGCGGTCCATGCTTGGGCGGGCATATGGGTGTCATAGCTCCGGGAGAAGTGTGCGTATCCACATCTAACCGTAATTTCAGAGGCCGTATGGGTGCCGGGGGGTATATATATCTGGCATCTCCTGCAACTGCTGCAGCATCCGCCATAACTGGTTATATCACCGATCCCCGGGAGGTATAAAGGGGTATAAAGGAAGTGATTTATTGACAGAGCACATCGACAAACATAGGATACTCCATCTGATGGAGCACTGGATAGAGCACAATGAAAGCCACCTGAAAAGCTTCAATGAGTGGAGCAGGAAGATCGGGGAAGCAGGGTACGAGGAAGTGGCGGCAAAGATCCTTGAAGCAGCCGGCAAAATGGAAGAATGCAATCAAAAGCTGCAGCAGGCAAAAGATAGCATCTGAAAGAAGGTATCTGGATCTGATCAATGATTGCAGGTTATCCTGCAACATTGTATGTTCTTTCACTTATCTGCCGAGTTCTGCATGGGCTCTGGCAAGATGGCCTGCTGCCTGAGCTGCGATCAGTGATATCTCCCCGGCAAGAACACCTGCGGCAACTATTTCTGCAAATTTCTTTGAATTAGAGCCCGCTGGTTCTCCTGGTCCCTGCACACCCAGCAGCTTCAGGCAGTCTTTCTGAGTTCCCAGGCCGGTGCCCCCTCCAACAGTACCCACTGGCAGGGCAGGCATTGTCACTGAACAATAAAGGTCTCCATTCCTTGTTACCTCTATTGTGGTAATTGCTGTGCTCCCTTCTACTACGTGGGCTGCGTCCTGTCCGCAGGCCAGGAACAATGCTGCTACTATATTGGCTACATGAGCATTGAATCCCAGTGCTCCGGCACGTGCTGATCCCAACAGGTTCTTACGGTAATTGACATCTGCCATGGTCTCAGGCTTGCATTTTAGTTTTTCTTCCACAATTTTTCCCGGGATGATCGTATCTGCAATAACCGTCTTGCCCCGGCCAAGTATGGTATTGATCGCTGCAGGTTTCTTGTCTATGCACATGTTACCTGAAAGGGATATCGGTATAGCACCAAATTCGTCCTGTATAAGGTGTGTTACCGCTTCAGTTGCAATGGTCACCATGTTCATTCCCATGGCATCCTTGGTATCAAATATGAATCTTAGGTATACTGTATTCCCTGTAACGTAAGGCTCTACAGCCAATAATTCCCCGAAACGTGTGGTTCTTTCTGCCTTCTCTTTCATCTGAGCAAATATCTCTGGCCTGCTGATCCAGTCAGTGAATGCCTTTGCCTGAACAACGTCATCAAGCTTGAATACAGGTGCTCTCGTCATTACATCCTGGAAGATGCGCACATTAGCGCCTCCTGAACTGCAAATGGCTGAACATCCTCTATTGGCACTTGCTACCAGCGCTCCTTCGGTAGTTGCAAGAGGCAGGTAGAATTCCCCCATGGCGAATTCACCATTTATTTTCAAAGGGCCTGCTATCCCAAGGGGTATCTGCACAGCCCCTATCATGTTTTCGATATTTCTTTTTGTTGCTGCCGCAGCATCAAGTGTATAATTCTGTATCTCTTCGAACCTGGTTCCGGTGATATCTGCCAGCGCATTCCTGCGAATGCATACTGCTGAGTCCGCACTCTCCGCTATTTTATCGATGTTCCTGAATGATATTTCCCCTGCCACTACTTTTTGAAGTATGTCTTTTTCATTGTATTCGGTTTTATCTTGACTTGGCATCATGATCACTTTTCACTCTTTTCACAGCTATTAGTATAGTAATTCTACGGTTCTGTAGAAATCGTCACGCTACAATCCCAACTGTTGGCAGATGCAACCACAGAGTACACAGAGTTCACGGAGATGAATAAATATTGCCATCCTCTGTGTTCTCTGTGAACTCAGTGGTTAAAACATAATATGTATGTTTTCTACAAAGCCAATTCTACAATGTGATTATCAACTGTCCTTGTTCGCAGAACTCCAGAAAAAGGTCAGCTATCTCATAGGAACTGATCATTTCGATCCCTGGTATCAGTTCATCTTTTTCAAGCCCTATCACAGATGCACCCAATTCACAGCATCTGAACTTTATACCCATGTCTAAACAATCTTTAATTTTAGAATCATATTCTGGTAAACCCTGTTTTCCAGCTTTGGCCATCATCACTCCCATGGGCCCAAAAAGTACAACTATCACGTCCAATCCTTTTTTTCGGTAATATTTAGCAAATCTGAGTGTTTCCTGCGGACTTGTACTTTCGTAAACCATGCTTTTAAGTAACAGTAATACTTTTGTGACCTCTGGCATTTCTCTGCACTCACCTCATGCTGCTTATTTCTTTTGAACACTATTAAGCCTTGTCTTTGCAGTGAGCGATTGCAAAAGGATTTGCATTTGTAAAGTAAGTGGATCGCTCAAATGGCCCAGGTTTCCACAGTATGGAAAACAGCATTTTATATATTATAATGGTACTAATATATACAGTGCAGTTATGTAGTCACTGACGATAGAATTAAAAAGTTATATATTTAATACAAAATGTGCCTAGATTTTCATAGGTGGTATAAATGACTGACGCAGATATGAGAGAAAGGGTAAATACAGGTATCCCAGGACTGGACGAGATGCTACGTGGAGGGTTTTTTAAAGGTACTGCAAATGTGGTCTCAGGTGATTCGGGTACGGGGAAGACCATATTTGGAACCCAGTTCATCCTCGAAGGAGCAAAGAAAGGCGAAAAAGTAATGTGCATAATCACTTCTGAAGAATCGAAATCTATTGTCAAGGAAATGAACACTTCATTTGGCTGGGATCTGGAAGAATATGTTAAGAAAGGTTTACTGGTTTTTGTTGATATCACAGACCCAAGCCTAAGGTTGCAGAAAAGTGTGGAAATAGCACCCTCAGAGCTGATCAAGAGCTTTAAAAAACTTGTAGAAAGCAAGATAGAAGAACTAAAACCTTCCAGAATATTCATCGATTCAATTGAAGCGCTATTCCTTGCCATTGAATCCAATTACAAGCTCAGGACACTTATTGATGATGTATTCGGCGTATTCCGCAAGCATGAAGTTACTTCTGTAATAACGGTAGGAGCTATGTATGGGCTTGATGAAATGGTAGAATACGGAGCAGATTCCGTGGTGAAGCTGGGCAGGATCATTGCTGGCAATAACCTGCAGCGTTCCATCTATGTTATGAAGATGAGGGGCTCAGGCACCATCAACGAAGTTCGTGTTCTTAATATCAGTGAAAGTGGCATGCAGGTTCTGGCTCAGTCCCCATATCTGGAGTGATTAAAAGCATATTTCATTTCTTTCTTAGAACTATTGTATTTTATTTTTTTATCAATGACTACAACACATACCAGTCATTGTCATTGATAATTTCTTCTTTTTCTTTTACTTCAATGGCTGATCTTCCCAGAGGTTTGCTAATAGCTTCTGCCAGGTCCTGCAAGTAATCCTTTTGATTGAGGCTTCCAAAAACAAAGCTTTTACCCGGCTGGATATTTCTCTCTATTGTTTCGATCTTTGGAACTATGGTAACAGAAATAGATGTCATTTCAACAGCTTTTTCCATCGCTGTTCTGAAATCTCCTATGCAATAAGCTATTCTGTGTTTGTAATTGTTCTTTGTTTTTTCAAGATAACGTGCAAGTCTTTTGCTTTCCATTAAGATGAAATCGCGTTTAATTTTTGATACATTACATTTTCCCATCATGAACTGGTAATCCATGAATGGATACTGGGTATCCAGTTCCCGGGGGGTGACACCACATGTGCCAAATACTACAATATGTACCATTTCAGGTTCCAGCATCCCGAAGATCAGCCTATCGAATATTTTATGTGATGGACTTTCATGATATGGTTTCTTTTTAGCACAAGGCACGAATATGCAGAAGTCGCGAACCGGTGGTTCATATTCAGTAAGAACCCACTCATTTGCACGTTTCATATCCGGATGGTATATGACCATATCTGTGTCAAGAGGTTCTGCAGAACGTTCATTTTCTGGAATTATAGGTTTCAAGGTAAGATGAGTTCTGAGAAACTATATATATACCTATCGATGTTATGGTTTTGTACAAACTGTACAATTACTTATGCTTTTAGATTGTTGCGATAAAGAGGCACAAAATGGCAAGTTCCATTCATGAAATGCTCCGAGCTAACTGTAAATGTGATGATGTGGCAAAATGCGTCCTGGGACTGAAGAATCTTGACCTGCTTGCCTACAAGAAGCTCTTTGAACAGGGTCCGATGACTGCAGAAGAATTGGGAGATCTGTTGCAGAGAGAACGGAGTACTGCTTATCGCTCATTGCAAAACCTGATCGCCGTTGGGTTGGTTTACAGAGAAACACGTTCTATCCAGATAGGCGGTTATTATTATGAATATGTTGCAATTTCACCACAGCAGTTTAAGCAAATGCTCAAGCATAATATAACAGATTGGTATAATAAAATGAACAAACTGCTTGATGACTTTGAAAAAGAACTTTTCGATTTCTTTCCTGAATGATGCAGCATCATCTGGGTCCAATAAGAATTAAGCAGAATATCCCTTTTTTGATCACGAATTAAAGAATGTGGATCGGAGCATTTGTTTGACGGGAAATTCGAGGGGATGTTATGCTCCTTTCTATCACATTCTTCTTGTGCAAACCAATTCGTTTGTAGCCCTGTGGAGGGGCTCAAAGCGCACCACCAATGTCATTCACGTTTTTCATTGTAGGTAGTAGTATTACTCTCTCTTCTTATATATATACATTTCTATACTCTGACACATACTACTCATCATTATGATGAGGCAGTTTCATCTGATTATGCATAGCGATCTTACATGATCATAATGTTCCTACAAATCGCTTCATCCTATCCAAGGCTTCTACGATCTGTTCCTTTGAGGTGGCATATGAGCATCTAAGGAAGCCCTCTCCCGCTGGTCCAAACACATCTCCGGGAATTGTAACAACTTTCTGTTCATGGAGCAGTCTCTCTGCAAATTCCTCAGAGGTCAGTCCCGTGTTCTTGACAGATGGGAAAGCATAGAATGCTCCCTTCGGTTCATAACATTCTAGCCCTATCCTATTCAGCCCGCTTATTATCAAATGTCTGCGGCGATCATAATCCCTTATCATTCGCTGCATCTCTTCGTTACCGTTACGAAGGGCTTCGATGGCTCCAACCTGTGCAGTGATGGGAGCGCACAGCATACAATATTGATGTATGCGCATCATTGCATTTATAATAGGTGACGGCGCCAGTGCATATGCAAGTCTGAAACCTGTCATGGCATAGGCTTTTGAAAAACCATTTAGCAGGATCGTCCTATCCTTCATGCCTTCAATGGATGAAAAACAGGTGTGTTTTCCATTATATGTCAGGCATTCATATACTTCATCGGAAATCACCATTATATCATGCTCAGAAGCAACTTTGGCAATAGCTTCCAGATCCTTCCTGTCCATTGTTGCTCCCGTAGGATTGTTGGGATAATTAATGATCAATGCCTTCGTTCTGGGAGTGATGGCCTTTTCCAGGTCTTCTGCTGTTAGTTTAAAATTGTTTTCAAGGTGAGTGATCACAGGTACAGGTACACCTCCGGCGAACATGACCGAAGGGACATAAGCCACATAAGCAGGCTGAGGTACTATGATCTCATCACCTGGATTGGTTATGGCTCGTATCGCTACATCAAGTGCTTCGCTGACACCGGACATGACCAGGATCTCCGAAGCCGGATCATAGTGTACGCAATGCTCCTGGGAATATAGTTTAGCGATCTCTTCTCTAAGTTCCAGAAGTCCAAAGTTAGAAGTGTATGATGTTTTACCCGATTCTAGGGAATGAATACATGCTTCCCGTATGTGCCAGGGTGTCACAAAGTCCGGTTCTCCAACTCCTAACGAAATAACGCCTTCGATGCCGGATGCAAGATCAAAATACTTGCGTATTCCTGAAGGCGGGACTTTTGTCATCACATCTGCCACAAATCTCTCTGGATCGCATCTGTCGTTCATGATCATCCCTCTGCATCAGGTTCCACTTTTTTGTATTCATGGGGTTACAACTAAACGGCTTGTTTCTTCCTGTTCCTGAAGGATGACTCCGTCTTCCTTGTAAGTCTTAAGCACGAAGTGGGTAGTTGTATGCTGCACTTGCTCTATAGTTGATATCTTCTCGGCGACGAAAAATGCGACTTCCTTCATTGTTTTTCCCATTACTGTGAGTGAAAGGTCATACTGGCCGGATAACAGCCTTACAGAACGTACTTCTGGGAATTTATACAGGCGCTCAGCTATTGCCTGATATCCCAAATTACGCTCCAATGTTACTTTTAGTTCGATGATCGCGTATACGTGCTCGTCACCTGCAAGATCCCAGTCAACGATCGCTCTGTATTTGCGGATCACTCCAATATCTTCTAATTCTTTGATCCGTTTGCTCACATCTTCTACTGGGAGGCCTGTCAGGGTTGCGATCTCTTCATGAGTGACCCTGGCATCTTGTTCCAGACATTCTAATATATGTCTTGTTTCAATATCCATCTCATAAGCAACCCCTTGAGATCAGAAAAACAGTGAATAAAAAAAGAGTGTGCTCAGCTGAGCAGCACTGCATTGACCACACCATCCTGTCCAGGACGGCTGGTGATCCTTGCGTTACCTATGGGGGTACGGATAACTGAACCCTTTGTCAGGATGTTACGTCTGACATAGTGCTCGTTAGCTTCATTTCCGACCACGGTTTCAATAGTGGTCTTCTGGGCCTTGCCATTTGCATCTGTCACATTGGCCACATTACACTGGAGCAACCTCACCTTGCTGTTTCCTCCCATTGTGGAAACCAGTTTGATCTTTGTATCGTCAAGGCGCGTGTCAGCCGGTTCACGTCCCAGTTCGAATTTTCTCTTTGCACGGTAAGCCTTAATCTTAGCACCTGTGTACTTCCTTCTTGATCTGCCTTGCCATTTCATGATTTGTCCTCTTGGATGTATATAAGTTGGATGATCTTTTTTAAAGTGATTTTTTCAACTTTTATAGATATGGACTTATCTCTACTTGAAGGATTCTATAAGAAGTTTTCGAGTGGTAGTTAAATGGAAATCAGTTATCCTGCTGGTGGCATGTAGAAAAGGAGATGTGTCTGTTTCACATCTATGATAGTTCTCTTTTTATTCAGTGCTTCACTAGGTAATCCATAAATATCTTCTGTACTATCTTCCTTTATGCTCCGCATATTATTTCTTGGCACAGGTGGCTCTTTGCCGACACGTAACCGAAATCCATCTGCAATTATGGTCAGCAGGGAAGGGGAACTTTTACTTTTTGATTGCGGAGAGGGCACTCAACAACAGATGATGCGTGCCAAAACAGGAATGAAAGCTCTTACCTCTATTTTCGTCACTCATTTTCATGCAGATCACATGCTTGGTGTCCCTGGGCTTATACAGACAATGTCTTTTCTGGGAAGGACTGAACCATTGCAAATATATGGTCCGCAGGGGGTCAAAGAATTTGTTCATGTTTTCATTGGTCTAGGTTATTACAAACTTCGTTTTGAAGTGGAAGCTGTTGAATTGTCTCCGGGGGACATTGTGAAAAGAGATGGTTATTATATCCTTGCTATCGGAACAGATCACAGTGTTCCCAGCCTTGGATATGCGCTTACCGAGGAACCTCGAAGAGGCAGGTTTGACCGTGAAAAAGCTATTGCTCTGGGAGTGCCTCCTGGCCCTCTTTTTTCAAAGCTGCATAATGGTGTGGACGTTGTGGTCAACGGACAACTGATACGTTCTGATGATGTCGTTGGGCAAAAAAGGGCTGGCAGAAAGATCGTCTATACCGGTGATACCAGGCCATGCGAGTCAATTCTTCTGGCCAGCAGGAATGCAGACGTACTTATACATGACAGTACTCTTGCCAGTGATCAGGAAGAGTGGGCAAAGGAATCCAAGCATTCTACGGCATTTGAAGCAGCAACTCTTGCAAAGGAAGCGGATGTTGCCAGTTTGGTCCTCACTCATATAAGCTCCAGATATACTGATGATGCTTCTCCTCTTCTGAGGGAAGCACAAGAGGTATTTGAAAATGTAATGATAGCAGAAGACCTGATGGAAATGGATATCCCTTTGAAGGATAAATAAGTTCATAACAGTCAGATTATCGTCCAATCAAGCTTGTTGTCATCAGCATCATAAAGAGAAACTTCCATGGTCCTGTCTTCCAATTCGATAGTTAACGCTTTCACTCCGATGTAGAGGATGTCTCCTGGCTCATAGTTGAATAATTCAGGTTTTGTCCTTCCAAAATATACTCTGCCACCTGAAGCGATTTCCTCTACTGTGACCCCATACCAATCACCCTTGTTGATCACAGTTATTACTCTGCATTCAAATCTGTCTGATTCGCTGATCCCTTCCATACAATCACTCAAGTTACGGTATCAATATAATGAACAACTGATAGTTCAGGAATACATCCTGTTATCCATGACAGTACCATTCTTATGGAGTACTTTACCCATGGATTCTTCAAAGTGTTTTCCAGAAACTTCTTCCTTGTCTTCTATAATTGCCTGATGTAAAGCTGTTTTCAGGACCTTCTCTACAAGATCCCTTCCAGAGAATCCTTTTGTCATCGCAGCGATTTTTTTAATATCCACGTCTTTAACAGGCAGTGGGAACGTGGCAACGTTTGTTTCAAGTATCTTTACCCTTTCTTCTTCAGCAGGCAATGAAAACTCGATCTCTTCTTCGAATCTGCTCCTTACTGCAGGGTCAAGACTGTTCGTACGATTAGTAGCACCAATGGTACAAATACCCTCTCTCTCTACTATTCCATCCATTTCAGTGAGCAAAGCGTTTACTATCTCTGCAACATCTCCTCTTAGTTCCTGGTGACGCCTGTCCAGAGCAATAGCGTCCAGTTCATCAATGAAAATTATGCAGGGAGCCATATCTTCGGCTCTGTCGTATAACTGGTGGATCTGCCTTGCACCTTCTCCTACATATTCTCCTATCATCTGTGTTGCTTTTACAGGGATTATAGGTACATTTGCTTTATTTGCGAGAGCTTTTGCAAGCATTGTCTTGCCCGTCCCTGAAGGCCCGAAGAAAAGTACATTACGGGGAGCCCATTTTCCAAATTTTTCAGGTTGCATTAGATATTTCTCGATCAGTTTACATTTTTGCTTAGCAGTATCTTGTCCGATCACATCGTCAAAGCAAATGTTACTGTGAAATTCCACGGTAGGAGTAGTCGCGTTGTCCTCATGAACAATGATCAAGGTCTCCATCCCAATAACTGATCCGGGAGGCTTAACTTCCTTTATCCTGTACGCAAAATCAGGATACATCCTTCTGTCAAATAAATATTCGCCTTTACGTGCGATGCAGCCATTCCACTGTTCCCTGGCATAGAATTCAAACACACCAGCATCCTCTATTTCCGGATAATCATCAAGTACACTACTTAAGGGATATCCAATTGGCTCAAGGACCAAAAGTTCTGCCGTCGATCCTGCAGGTTCGAATTCATCTTCCCTGCTGTTTTTATGGTTGGTGCGTTGCACTGATCGGACTATGCTCTCAACTCTATTCGTTTTCTAATTGCACATAAAGATACTTAAGATATTAAACTTACCCTTCTTCTTATCAGCTATTTCCGGGTCTGTAAAAATCGTCTCTTTTTGAGGAATGGATCAAGTATGTATTTTCAAAGAATGTGTCTGTATGTACCGGCCTCTAAACTGATATTTTGGGTCAATGATACTGATCTTTAGAGGAATTCTATATAGATCTGCCGAAATCATCGAGGATTTCCTAGTCATTGACTATTATTTTCAGAGGAAAATATATACTACCTATAGCTTCATAGGAATGATGGAAATAGTAGCTGAAAAGTAAATTTACACTCTTTACAGATTCTTATTTCCATTGCTTATGTCATGACTTTCATGGTTGTAGTAGTCTTTTCTTGTCTGATTGGGTAGCATTGGGTTGCAAGATCTAATGTTTTATGTATGTGAGTAAAAACTAACTGAGGACGATACAAGGCCATATAGGCGCAACCTATTATTCCAGTGCCTTCATCCCATTTCCTTTCACTACAGTTGGCTTGATGTTCATTGCTCCAAATATAAAGTGTCCACTACTATCTACCAATTTATCGGTATTCTTAAGATAAAATGCAAGCTCATCTGTAAAATTCAAAACCTAAACCCTGCCTCCGCTGCTAATACAAACACCGAAAAAGCCTTAATTTTACCTAGAGGTTTATACTGTCTTATCTATTGAAACCTTTTCATATGGAAGTAACAGGCTCATATTTTCCCATGATAAGGATCAATAAAAACAATTTCATCATAAAAATATATTTCAATTCGTCTTTACTTTTGAAAATGTTTATGTAATACTTCATCCATATATACTTTTATAGATGAGGTAATTCAGACAACTTAATGTTGTCTATACTTTGGGAGTTGGGTGCATATGCAAAACAAATCAAGTAGGTTAATCTATTCTGTAATTATGTTGTTTGCTTTGATAATGATAGCCGGGACCGGCTCAGCCGATGAAATCAATGTGGAGTTAGTTAGTCACATAGGAGGAATGGTCTCCGATGCTGTAGTAAATGGGAATTATGCATATATTGGAGAAGGGCAGGATCTTGTTGTACTGGATATGACTGATGTTTCAAATCCTTCAGAAGTAGGGAGAGTAATTACTCCATCATTAGTGGATGATATTACTGTATCAGGTAATTATGCCTATATAACAGATTATGAAGGGAATCTTATGATCGTGGATATCACTGATCCACTTTCGCCAACAATTGTAGGTAATTATGATACTGAAGGTGAGGCATATGATGTTGCTATAGTAGGTAATTACGCCTATGTAGCCGATGGTGATAATGGTCTTGTCATAGTGGATATCACTGATCAGTCAGCACCAATAATTACCGAAAGTTATGATACTGGCTATGCACGTATCATCTTTGTCTCGGGTAATTATGCCTATGTAGTCGATGATTTTAATGGCCTTATGATCGTGGATATTACTGATCCTGCAGCACCAACTTTTATGGGGAGTTTTGATAATGTTGCTTATATATATGATGTTTTTGTCGCGGGTAATTATGCCTATGTAGCTGATGAAACTGATGATTTTATGATCGTGGATATCACTGATCCGTGGTTACCAACACTTGTAGGCAGCTATGATACTGAAGGCAATATATATGGTGTTGCTGTAGCAGGCAATTATGCTTACATAGTCGATAGTAAAACTGGCCTTTTGATCATGGATATCACTGATCCTTCGTTACCAACAGTTGTAGGGAGCTATGATAGTTCTCTTTATGCATATGGTGTTACGGTAGCTAGTAATTACGCCTATTTAACTGGTTGGAAAGGTCTTACAATAGTGGATATAACTAATCCGTCAGCACCAACACTTGCAGGAAGCTATATTACTATTAGTTATGCAGTGGATGTTGTTACATCAGGCAATTATGCATATGTAGTAGATAGTGACAGTAATGATCTTGCAATTGTTGATATTAGTAATCCATCAGCACCAAAGATCATTGGAAATTATTATACTTTGAGTTGGATGCTGGGTGTTGCAGTGTCAGGCAATTATGCTTATGTTGCTAACGATTATAGCGGTCTTACAATAGTGGATATCACTAATCCTGCAGCACCAACACTTGCAGGCAGTTATGATATTGCGGGGTCTGCATATGATGTTGCTGTTTTAGGCAATTATGCTTACGTAGCTGCAGGTGAGAAAGGCCTATTGATAGTGGATATAAGTAATCCTTACTCACCAACACTTGCAAGTAATTATGACACTGTTGGTTTCGCAATTGATGTGACCGTGTCAGGAAATTATGCATATGTAGCCGATGGTGGCAGTCTTGTCATTGTGGACATTACCAATCCTTCATCACCAACGCTTGCAGATAGTTACAATCCTGTTGATCATGCAGTTAATGTTGATGTAGCAGGAAATTATGCATATATAATCGATGAGGAAAGAGGTCTTATGATTGTTGATATTAAGAATCCTGCTAAGCCAACCCTCAAAGGCAATTATGATACTAACGGTCATGCATCTTCTGTCGCTGTAGCAGGAAATTACGCGTACGTAACTGATGGCGAAACTGGCATTTTCATTCTGGATATCACTGACCCATCAACACCCACAGTTGTGGACAGTTATAATACCACTGGGTGGGCATATGCCGTTGCCATATCAGGTAGTCATCTCTATCTTGCCGATGGTAGCAATGGTCTCCTTATCTTTGGCTCGGGTACCGCTGAAGTCAATGTGGATTTCGTTAGTCGTTTTGGGGGACATATTGGAAACTTTGACATAAGCGGAGATCATGCATATATCGGACAGGGACAGGACCTTGTTGTACTGGACATCACTGATGTTTCAAGTCCTTCAGAACTTGGGAGGATAACCACTTCATCAGATCTGTTTGGTGTTGCCATAGCAGAGAATTATGCATACCTAGCTGAAGGTGAGAATGGTCTTATGATCGTGGACATCAGTGATCCATCAGCACTGGAACTTGCAGGCAGCTATGATACGGAAGGTTATGCAAATGATGTTGCTGTGGCAGGAAACTATGCTTACATAGCTGAAGAAGAGAATGGGCTTCTCATTGTGGATATCAGTGATCCTTCGGCGCCAGCTTTTGCAGGCAGTTATGATACAGACGGTTATGCATTTGGGGTTGCCATAGCAGGAAATTACGCATACGTAACAGATGATTGGAGTGGGCTTCTTATCATAGATATCAGTGATCCTTCAGCACCAGCCCCTGCAGGCAGTTATAATACTACTGGTCATCCGGATGATGTTGCTGTGGCAGGAAAATATGCATACATAGCCGATTATGATAAAGGCCTTGTAGTTGTGGATATCAGTGATCCTTCAGCACCAGCCCTTGCAGGCAGTTATGATACCGATGGTAATCCACTTGATGTTGCTGTAGCAGGAAATCATGCATACGTAGCCGATTATGGAAATGGTCTTATGATCTTTGATATTAGTGATCCTTCGGCACCAGCCCTTGTAGGCAGCTATTCCACGGGTGACGCATTCTCTGTTGCTGTAGTAGATAACTATGCCTACGTGGCCGACGATTGGAATGGTCTTACGATCGTGGATATCACCGATCCGTCAGTACCAGCCCTTGCAGGTAGCTATTCTACAGGTTACGCATTCGCTGTTGCTGTAGCAGGCAATTATGCATACCTGGCCGAAGGTGAGAGCGGTCTTGCAGTTGTGAACATCACGAATCCTTCAGCACCAACACCTGCAGGCAGTTATGACACTGATGGTTATGCAATTGGTGTTGCTGTGGCAGGAAATTATGCATACCTTGCTGAAGGCGATAATGGTCTTAAGATCGTGAATATCACTGATCCTTCAGCACCAGCCCTTGCAGGCAGCTATGCAGGTCAAGTATTTAGTTTTGCTGTAGCAGGCAATTATGTCTATACACCAAGTGGTTGGGATGGTATTCTTATCCTGGATATCACAAGTCCTTCTTCACCAACACCTGCAGGCAGTTATGCTACTGGTGGTTATGTAACTGAGGTTGCTGTAGCAGGCAATTATGCCTATCTGGTCGATGTTTACAGTGGTCTTGTGATCGTGGACATCAGTGATCCCAGCTCACCAACACTTGCAGACAGCTATAATACCGGAGATCGGACATACGATGTAACTGTATCAGGCAATTATGCCTACTTGACAGATGCTTCCAATGGCCTTGTGATCTTGGATATTATTGATCCCACGTCACCAACACCTGCGGGCAGTTATGCTACTGGTGGTTATGTAACTGAGGTTGCTGTAGCAGGCAATTATGCCTATGTACTCGATGAAGAAAATGGTCTTGTAATTTTGAATGTCACAAATCCTGCCGAACCAACACTTGCAGGCAGCTATGCTGCCAATAGTTATGAGTCTGCATATGATATTGCTGTAGCAGAGGGTTATGTCTACCTGACCGAAGGTGGAAATGGCCTTGTCATTTTGAAACTGACTGGTGCACAAATTCCTGTTCCTCATACTGTAGGTGTATACGACTATGCAGGTACCTGGGCTCTGTGGAATACCACAACGAACGTCGCAGATATTGTGATATTCGGCTCTGTTGGCACACAGCCTGTTGTGGGTGACTGGGACGGGGACAGGATCACTGAGCTGGGCGTCTACAACACCACAGGTAATGATTTCATAATCCGCACAGATGTAGGATTTGATGTGATCAGCTTGGGATGGCCTGGTGTAACGCCTGTTGTGGGTGATTGGAACGGTGACGGTACCGAGGAAGTCGGTGTATATGACTATGCAGGTACCTGGGCTCTGTGGAATACCTCAACGAACGTCGCAGATATTGTGATATTCGGCTCGGTTGGCACACAGCCTGTTGTTGGCGACTGGGACGGGGACAGGATCACTGAGCTGGGTGTGTACAACACCACAGGTAATGATTTCATGATCCGCACAGATGCAGGATTTGACACGATCAGCTTGGGATGGATAGGTGTAACACCTGTTGTGGGTGATTGGAACGGTGACGGTACCGAGGAAGTCGGTGTATATGACTACGCAGGTACCTGGGCTTTGTGGAATACCACAACTAACGTCGCAGATATTGTGATATTCGGCTCGGTTGGCACGCAGCCTGTTGTGGGTGACTGGGACGGGGACAGAATTACTGAGCTGGGTGTGTACAACACCACAGGTAATAATTTTCTCATCAGGACAGATTCCGGATTTGATACGATCAGTTTTGGATGGGCAGGTGTGACTCCAGTTATCGTCAACTGGGGTTAACTTATTTTATTTTAATAAAAATGTATAAATTGAATATTATATTTATTAACTGAAGGCTTACAACTAATACATGTTAAAATCGCATTCAATAAGTAGTGAAGTCCATACTTTCATTTTCAAACGAATGGTTAGGAACTATAAATTAGTATTGTTCCTTTATGTACCTAATTGTAAAATAAAAGTGGGAACTATATTTTTTATTTAAAAGTTAGATATATTTCAAATAGTATACCAAAAATATATTTTGTTATCTCTATTTATTGCCTATCTATATATAGACTGTTACTACATACTTCTATGGGTATACACTAAGGTAACTCATAGTTCCCTATAAATGGTGGAGTGGGCGTGTATGCAAACAAGATCAAGTAGATTAATCTATTCTGGAATTGTATTTTTATTCCTGTTACTGACGACAGGAATCACCGTAGCAGATTATGTCAATACAGATTTGATCACCCATTTTGGGGGGTCTGTTCTGAATGTTGCTGTAGATGGGAATTATGCATATTTAGGACAGGGGCAGGATCTTGTCGTGCTTGACATAGCGGACGTTTCAAGTCCATCAGAAGTAGGGAGATTGATCACTCCATCAGAAGTAGGGAGTGTTACCGTATCAGGTAATTATGCTTACGTTGTCAGCGATGGCCTTATGATAGTTGATATCACGAATCCATCAGCACCGACACTTGCAGGCAGTTATGATATTGGTGGCTCTGTTGCTGTATCAGGCAATTATGCCTATGTAGCCGCAGGTGATGATGGTCTTGCTATCCTGGACATTAGTGATCCATCCTCACCCCTACTCACAGGAATTTATGTGGGTCAGTGTGATAATGTTGCTGTTTCAGGTAATTACGCCTATGTTACCAGTGGATACTACTTCATTGATCCCTATGGGGAGCTTAAGGTAATTGATATCAGTGATCCCTCAACACCAACACTTGTGAGCAGGCTTGATGCTGCCGGATGGCCAGATGATATTGTCGTATCAGGTAATTATGTTTACATAGCTAATGGTGACAGTGGTTTTGGTATCGTTGATATCAGTGATCCAGCTGCACCAGTAGATGTAGGTAGTTTTTATGCAGGTGACTATGTCTATGCTGTTAATGTAGCAGGCAACTATGCCTATGTTTCGGTATACAATGGTCTTTTGATCGTGGATATCAGCGATCCTGCAGCTTCAACACTTGCGGGGAGTTATGATATTGGTGGACCTGTTGATGTAGCCGGCAATTATATTTACATAGCAGCTGGTCAAAATGGACTTTTGATCGTGGATGTCAATGATCCTTCTTCACCAGCAATTATGGGTACCTATGCTACTACTGTTGTTTCAAATGATGTTGCTGTTTCAGGCAATTATGCATATGTAGCTGATGATATCAATGGCCTTGTGATTGTGGATATCAGTGATATGGAAGCACCAACACTTGTGGGCAGCTGTGATACTGAGTATGCACATGATATTGCTGTGGCAGGCAGTTATGCCTACATAAGCGATGTTACAAATGGTCTTGTGATAATGGATATTGCCAATCCTTCATCACCGACACTTACAGGCAGTTATGATGTGTATAACGCGCAAGATGTAGATGTAGCAGGCAATTATGCATACGTAGCCGATACAACCCATGGTCTTGAAATTGTTAACATCAGTGATCCTTTTTCACCCACACTTACGAGTATTTATAATACTGATGGCTCTGCAGAGGGTATTGATGTAGCAGGTAATTATGCTTACATAGCTGATTTTGACAATGGTCTTGTGATCGTGGATATCAGTGATCCAGCCGCACCAACACTTGCAGGTGGTTATGGTACTACTGATTATACAAGCAGTGTTGCTGTTTCAGGTAATTATGCTTATATAACCGATGTCAATAACGGTCTTGTGGTCGTGGATATCACTGATCCCCACTCACCAACATTAAAAGGCAGTTATTATACTGGCTGTTGTGCACTTCATATTGCCGTATCGAGTGAATACGCTTACATCACCTCTGCTTCACAACTTGTGATCGTGGATATCAGTGATCCAGCCACACCAACATTTGCAGGCAGCTATGATACTGGTGGTTGGATAAATGGTGTTACTGTTTCAGACAATAATGCATATGTAGCAGATCGTGATAATGGTCTTGTCATACTTCAAGTAGTGCCAGATACAAGACCACCTGGATCTGTAACAAACCTTCAAGAGACGGCTGTAGGTTCAGACTGGATCAGGTGGACTTGGGAAAATCCTTCTGATATAGGTTTCAGTCATGTTATGGTGTACATTGACGGTGCATTTGCTACAAATACATCGGACGGATTCTATAACGCTACCGGCCTGACTGAAGGAGTGCATACCATAAGTACGAAGACCGTGGACATTGCCGGGAACATCAATACAACATTGGTAAATGATTCTGCAAGGACGGCAACAATCAATGTGGAATTGGCTAGTCACTTTGGTGGTCTTGTCTATGATATAGCGATAGCTGGTAATTATGCCTATGTCGCTACCAGTTCTTTATTATGGGACGGTGGTCAGCTTCAAATTGTTGATATCACTGATCCGGAATCACCAATACTTGTGGGTAGTTGTGATATCGGCAATGGCTGGCTGGAGGCTTGGAGTGTTGAAGTATCAGGTAACTATGCCTACGTAATTAGTAGAACAGAGGGACCAGGTTACGCTAGTTCTCTTGATATAGTTGATATCAGTGACCCATCTGCACCAATACTTGTTGGCAGGTATGATTCTTACGGTTATGCGCACGATGTTGCTATATCAGGCAATTATGCCTTTGTAGCCAGCGAGTATGATGACTTTAGGATTCTGGACATCAGTGATCCAGAAGCACCAACAGTGGCGGGTCGTTATGATACTGGTGATTCACGGGGTGTTGCTGTATCAGGCAATTATGCCTATGTAGCCTCTGGTGCAGGTCTTGTGATCCTGGATATAAGTGATCCATCAACACCAACATTTGTGGGTCATTATGATACTGGCTATGCAAATGATGTTGCTGTTGCAGGCAATTATGCATATGTAATTAGTATGACAGATGCACTAGGTTACGCTAGTTCTCTTGAAGTTGTGGATATCAGTGATCCTTCAAAACCAACACTTGTGAGCAGTTATGGTACTGTTCATGCAACAGACGTTGCTGTTGCAGGCAATTATGTCTACATAACAGAGTGGAATAACGGTCTTATGATATTGGATATCATTGATCCCTCAGCACCAACGCTTGCAGGAATCTATGATATTGGTGGACCTGCTGCTGTGGAAGGCAATCATGTCTATGTAGCTGCTGGTGATGATGGTCTTGTAGTCCTTCGCGTGGGAGAAGGATTTGACACAACGCCCCCAGCATCCGTAACAAACCTTGGGGAAACTGATGTCGATCCAACCTGGATCAACTGGACGTGGACAAATCCCACAGCTGCGGATTTCAGTCATGTGATGGTTTACTTGAATGGTATATTTGTCACAAATACATCCGGTAGTTCTGTCAATTCGTATAATGCAACCGGACTTACTGAAGGACTGACTTACAGTATCGGTCTACACACAGTCGATACTTCCGGGAACATCAATTCCACATGGGTGAACGATTCAGCAACTACTCCAATACCTTCAGACATCACACCTCCTGCATCCGTAACAAACCTTGGGGAAACTGATGTCGATCCAACCTGGATCAACTGGACGTGGACAAATCCCACAGCTGCGGATTTCAGTCATGTGATG
>NZ_MVQX01000060.1 GCF_002067275.1 Methanomethylovorans sp. PtaU1.Bin093
ATAATACGTATCGATCAACTGAGTGGATGAACCATCTGAAATGTAATCAAAATATCCTGGAGTGCCCATAGACCTTATGTCCACAAGAGAGACACTGGAATCATGAGCAGCTTTGAATGTAGTATTCAGGGGATCAAAGACAGCAGATGAAAGCATATCAGTGAATATCACGTCCTGTTGCAGCAGCAAACCGCTTGAAGCTGCTTGCAGCAGCTCATCACTGGGACCGGCCCATGATGTAGTATTGAAGGAAGGAATGTATGTAAATTCTATACTGTCATTGAATCTGGTCGTACTTGCAGCGTCTGCCAAAGCAGCACTTGGCTGCCAGCCGATATAGGCAATGCGTATTTTACCGCCCCAGGCATCAGTGATCTGAGGCTTGTTACCATAGTTCCTGCACAGATATGTCAGAAGGTCTTCTGCATTCTGCATTTCTGTTGGAGTACCGATACCCATATTATTATAATAGGTATCAATTGGCTCCATTGAAGACCCATCGGATACATAGTCGAAATATTCAGGCGTTCCCAGGGACCTTATATCAACAAATGAAGTACCGTTGTCCTTTGCAGCCCTGAACGATGGACCCATTGGGTCAAAGACCGCACTGGACAACATATCGGTAAAGATCACATCCTGTTCCATCAATAACCCTGAACTTGCTGCCGCAAGCAGTTCATCACTGGGGCCAGCCCAGGTGGTAGTGTTGAACGAAGGCACATAAGTATACACTACGTCTGAACTGTATGCCATGGACTGGCTTGCCGCTTCAAGAGCAGCGCTCTGTGTCCAGGAAATATACATAACATTGACCTTGTTTTCGTCTGCCGCTGCTATCTGTATACTGAACAGCATAGCCAGTATACTGATCATCAGGAATAAATCTCTCCATTTCATAGTACCATCCCTTTAAAAAAGTGGATTTTACTTCGCCATCCGGTCTGCAAACCCAACCCATTAGCTCCACTTTCAAAGATATATTATCCACCTTACGAGCAACACTAATAAACAAAGCTACTGAGAATTTTGATAGCATCCCCCACAAAAATGATTCGGATATCCTGCCCTTTAGAGAAAGGGCAGAGAGATAGCCAAATCAATTCCCAGGCCATCGGCCTAAAAGGGGGAATAGGCACTTCCGGAAGAGAAAAGTGCCATAGAATATCACATTTTCCTCTTTCTCATGAATCCCAGGAACACTGCTCCGGCTGCTCCTACCACCAGCACAATAGCAACTATATCCGAACCCGAGAAGGTAGGACTGCTGCTTTCAGGTGGAGCTACAGTTTCCTTGGTCATCTCATACCCTTCTACATAGTTCTCAGGAGTAGACTTCGGAGCTTCGGGCGCAGGCTGGCTAAGGTCTGTGCCTGCACCAATCTGAGATTCTATAGTCTGGTTTGATGTAGAAGTTGTGGCCTGGTTAGTAATTTCCAGTTTCGGACCACTGGAACCACTGCTGCTACTGCGGCTGGAAGTGCTTTCCTTCACTGGCTCACTGGTAGCTTCCTCTATAAGCTTCTTGTAGTCTGATGCCGTTTGTTCGTCCACCAGACCTGGTACAGACATTACGCCCTGTATGAACTCATCGAGTGAAGGATTACCACAGGTATGATGACAGCATGTGACACCATTTTCCACCACGGATTCAACATATTCTTTCACCAGGTTCTGGACCACTTCGTCCGAGGCGTCCCATGAATCCTTCCTTACGGTCTCAAGCATCCTTGCTGTAATGGACTGATACTGATATGAATTGTCCTTAAGGAACTCATCCAGTCCAAGGTTCTGGGAATCCAGTATATATGTTTCATACATCTTGTTCCAATCCGAATCAGTTACCAGATCAGGAGTGGTGGCTTCCCATCCCCACATATATTCCACGGTCTTCATCATTTCCCTGGCACCTGCATAATCATATTCCATCATACCGGTTATCCAGTTGGGATTGAGGTACCTCGCGGTCAGCTCAGCACTGAAAGCTTCGCTTAGTGTGATGATCTCCGGGTTATCCACGCTGGTCAGGTCAGAGATATACATCGAAGGGGATTCACCTGTGATCGATTTTACAGCAAGTCCGAGTGCTCCGAAATAGGAATAATAGTCGTCATTGTCTATGAGACCGTAAAGGTTCGAAGTATCACTGTGTATGGCTGAATCCACTCCTCCCAGGTTCATTTCGAACACATCCTCATAATTGACACCCCATACATCCTTCCCGTATACGTTGGACATGCGGGATATGTACAGGTCCGCAACTTCTGAAGAATTCTCCCAGGTATTGCTTGCCTCCACTGCTTCGGAAACACCAGTACCATAAGTACCTGTGGCCTCACTGAATACCCTGGACATAGAAACATTATGTGCAATGCTTTCATTATATCCTCCTTCCAGCATTGCATCTTCTATTGCAAGTGAATTCCATCTAACATAGTTGGTCTCATTTGTTTCATTGAGCTGTGCAACCATGCGGACTGCCGTATCCATAAGTTCGATCTGGTATGGGAAGGTGTCACGGTAAAGTCCCGATGTTGTGAGCAGCACATCGATTCTCGGATGTGTCATCTCTTCCTGCGGGATAACTTTAAATCCTGTTATCCTTCCGCTAGTCCTTTCCAGTTCCACACCCAGAAGAGCATAGATCTGTGCTTCCATAAGACCTTCATGTCGCATTGTTTCCACAGACCACATGACAAAGGCTACTTTGTTGGGATATGTGCCATTCGCAGCATAGTAGTTTTCAAGCCAGGCGTCTATGATGGCATCTCCCATGGCTTCAGTTTCTTCGTCAGGGATAGTTCTCTGGTCAAAGCTGTAGAAGTTCTTGCCAGTGGGCAATGCGCCCGGATTGCGGATAGGATCATTGCCTGTACCAGGTTCTATGTATTCAGCATTAAGTGCCCTTAATGTCTGGTCGATCTCACGAGTTGTCTGGGCCAGATCATCTGCATACTGCAGCGCCAGTTCAAGATCAGCCGTGATATTGGCGTTTGTAAGCCCAAGTACCTCCACCTGAGCAGTAGAAACATTCGTTGCATTCAGCAGGGTAGCGTTCAAAAGCAATGTTGCATCCGACTCTGCCTCTGATCTCCAGTCGTCCTCGGTTCCGTTAGCTTTAACCAGCACATTATAGATGTGATCACTGAAATCATCACCCAGCATGGACCTTACCATAGACACAAGCTTCTCTCCATCAGGTGCCACACCAAAGACATGGAGACCGTACGGAATGAGCTCTAATCTCATATCTTCGAGATATTCTTCCAGCACGCTATCCAGGAAGTTCTCAAAGTCGTCATCTGTCATATTATACAGTTCACCAGTTGAAACTCCCAGATCCTCTGCAAGGCTGAGATTACCGTAAAGTTGTATCGTGCTGTTACGATAGAGTACCATCATTCCAGCTTCATTGTCACTTTTTGCATCCTGATAGTTATGGATCTTCTCGCTCATTGTGGCAAGATCGCCATATAGACCTGCTTCGATGATCGGAGGAGTAAGGTGATCTATTATGACAGCATTGCCTCTGCGCTTTGCCTGTGTACCTTCTCCCACATTGTCCATGATATACGGGTAGACCACAGGGGTTTCAGCTACCATGATAGACGGATAGTCATATCTCCACAGACCAACTTCGTTGCCCGGGAGCCATTCCTGTGTACCGTGAGTACCAAAGTGTATCATGGCATCTGCATCGTATATGTCGTTGATCCAGAAATATGTCGCAAGATACTGGTGTGTGGGCGGTATTGAGGAATTATGATATATAAGAGACTCATCGGAAAGTCCTGCCCTGGTTGGCTGGGGTATGAAATTGACATTTCCAAGCTGGATAGTAGGTATTACAAAGTACTTTCCACTTCTGTTCTCATAGGTCATGACGTCACCGGGAGCTTCCCCCCATGTGTCCTCTACTTCGGTGCGCACGCTCTGTGGCAATGTTTCGTACCATTCAAGATATTCATCTACAGGCAGAAGTGTTACGTATCCGGACTGCACGACCTTCTCAAGCTCACCGGGTGCCCATGTACCCACATTCCTGCTTTCAATGAACAGATCTATGAACTCACTACCGTTTGGAACACTGCCGTTTCCTATATTGTATCCTGCAGCCTGCATGTCTTCCAGCAGCAGAGTAAAGCTTGAACCGATATCCAGGTAACTGGCACCAATGTCGTTCTTGCCACCCTCGTGGTTGTAGTAAAGGATAGTGATCTTCTTGTCAGCATTTGTTTCTCTTCCAAGTTCTGCCCATGCAATGGCCCTGTCGCATAGCCATTCTACCTGACACTCCAGAGGTTCATAGTAATACTGCTCTGTTGCTTCGTCCTGCACCCTTCCGGCTAACCAGATATAATCGGTAAGCCCGTCTATTTCAGGCTGTGTTACCTGATATGGAATAGATGTACTGCTTAGTCCCAGTACACTTTCATTAAATTCATCCGGTGTCTGGTAATAATCCTGTATAGCTTTGATCACAGGTACATTGTACTTTTGAAGATATTCGATTCCTTTTTCATGGTCATTATAGTTTAGATAGAAACCTTTTACCGAGATTATTGAATCAACTATCACTTCACCGTTCATGGTGAAGTAATCCACATCATCCTCACATACTGCATAGGTGGTGTAGATCACATTGCATCCCCTTGATTCAAGCTCTCTGATGATCGCGTCCTCAGAATTGTATTCTATAGGGGTCTTACCCAGTCTATTACCGATTATTCCGATCGTAGGAGCTGATGCATTGTAACCGTGGTCTGCATACCATGCCAGATATTCGGTACTGTTGGCAAAGGTTCTTGGGAAGGCATCCGGATGATAGATCCCATCATCCGGAATAGTTGG
The DNA here is from genome assembly GCF_002067275.1 of Methanomethylovorans sp. PtaU1.Bin093. Classification (GTDB taxonomy): domain Archaea; phylum Halobacteriota; class Methanosarcinia; order Methanosarcinales; family Methanosarcinaceae; genus Methanomethylovorans. The sequence goes on from NZ_MVQX01000060.1 coordinate 4,852, forward strand.
CTCAGCTGCAACAGAGTGCTCAATATAGACATTCTCAAGGGTAGCTCCGATGCAACGGATCCAGTTCTCCATATTGCTGTATCCGTCATTGAAGAGATAATCTGTCATTGCATCGTATGGAGGATTGGCCATGTCTATGGTGGCTATGCCATACACATCCGCCAGCATACCGAACATTCCGATCTGTGCACCGTTGTTCTTTGCAGCAAGGAGCTTGTCTTTTATCTGAGGAAGTTCGTTGGCTCCCACCATGTATAACATAATCACATCTTCATTGGTGATATCAATAGAACTGTTTATGGCTTCTCCACCTGTCATCACATTGACATTGAAACGGTCGGTGATCACTGTTCTTTCAGCAAGCACCTGCTCCATATAATATACACTGGTGTCCGAATTGATGATGTAAGTAATATTCACTTTCTCTTGCAAGACCGCTGGTACGGCAATCGCTTGCCCTGCAAAGGCACCGGAGAACTTCTGGCCCATGAACTTCAGCATGTTGCCCATGTTGGTCTCTCCACCCTGCACCCAGTATCTTTCGATATCAGTGTAATTACCAGAATAGAGATCTACATTTGACAGAGTGATGTTCTCAGAAAGATTGTAACCTATGACCATTGCACCACTGGCTTTGGCAGCGTTTATACTGGTGACCCAGTTACTAACAGTAGCTTCATCCCTGGATTCAATGAATATCATGGAATACTCGGAGAAGTCAAGGTCCTGCGGTACTGTTTCGCTCCTTGAAATAACGGTCGTACTTAGTTCTGAGGATATATCTGATGCAGCCGCTGCACTATTAAGGGCAGCAGTATTAACATCCGTGCCCAGGACGAACAGGAACTTCACATCTCCACTTCCAAAAGAGCTACCACCTGTTGAACTGTTGTCAGTTGAACTATCATCGGTGGAGCTTTCATTGCTATCAATGATCTCAGAAAGGCTACTGTATTCTGTTGCAAGATATATGAGCAGGTTCTCTGCATTTGTGAGCCCATCACCGGTTGTGCCCATACTGTTGTAGTAAGTGCAGATAGTATCGTTGCCATCACCATCCGAAACATAATCAAAATATGAAGGTGCACTGCTTGTACGTATGCTCAGCAATGAAGCACCATTGTCGTGTGCTGCCTGCAGGGTGGCATTTACTGCTCCATTGTTGGAATTGTAGACCTTACTGCCTACCATATCACAGAATATGACATCCTGAGTTCCTAAAAATCCGCTTCCAACCGCAGAGAGCAGTTCATCGCTTGCAGAATATGAAGCATTGTATGCTGGAATATATGTGAAATCTATATATGCGCTGTACACATTTGTCTGACTTGCAGACTGTAACGCATCACTTGGCGTGTACGCGATGTAAGTTATGTTTATTTTCTCTCCGGCTGCCGATACCACTGTTGTTAAGGATGTCAACAACAATACACTTAATACTAATGTAAGTACATATTTTCGTTGCATGTTATCCTCCGATAACGTGTGCTGAGCACTTCGGATACATTGCTTGGCGGCGGTACCGAAGTGCCCGCTCATTCAATATCCTTTTTCTTTTGTTTTACTCCACTTTTTCGAATCGATCAAGTAGTAGTCTTGTTTCCATCATCCGGCACATACACAACTCTGCCATCCGCCAGTTTGTATGCGGTGCCCAGGACATCACCAGTGCCTCCCCCTATCTGGTCAGTGAGGTTCATCACTTCAATGGGCTGCCCTTGCTCTTTTATAATGATCTTCATATCCTCCTGACCGGGATTCTTCACGATGGTTATGTCTTCAGTGGGGCTTAGCAGTTCAGGCATCTGGTATGACATAACCAGTGCCAGCATCAGAGCCACGGCAAAAACCATGGCTGTATCGAAAAGGTTAGCAACCCCTTCAAGAGGATTCCTTTCCTCTTCATCGTGTAACAGACCGGTCCGTCGGTAACGTCTCTGCCTCATACTTTAGCCTCGATGGTATCAAGTATATAGTCAATATCTGCCATATCCTGCCAATACCATCTCTTCCTTATCTGAGTAAGTATGTAGGCCACGCTGCTGGCAAAAAGACCTACAACAGTAGTGGCAAAGGCGATCATCAGGTTATGTGCAAGCTGTACAACATCTCCCTGCGATAATGCTACAAGTGCAGGGCCCAGAGGTATGAGCGTACCCATCAGTCCCAGCATCGGCGCTATATTTGTGATGATACGGGTCTGCTCCAGCCGCTTGGCCATTTTGATCTCATATTCCTGAGAGACCCATTCTATGGCAGGGATCCTGTCCTGTTCCAGATGAACAGCTGCGGCATTTGAGAAAGCAGTGACTATATAGTTCTGCTTTATTTTTCTTAAAGCATCAGCTGCGGCTTTAAAATTAGATCCCTTTACATGGTTTTGCACGGTAAAGCAGGTACTTTCCAGATTCTCAATATCCCTGTTCCTCTTCGCATACTCTGAAAGGAATTCCCCGATCAGTATAAGGGACAACAATGATAGTGCCACTAACAGGATGATCACAGGGTAAAGCAAAGAAGCAGAAAATGTATTCATTATGCTATTGATCACAGCGAACAGGCTCATTTTTATTCACCTTTAAAAGTATTGATGACATACCCGCAGGCTACGATACCGGTCATTATCAGCAGGGGTACTATGTGAAGTTCCCCTCCGGTTTCGGGGATCTGGAGCTGCCTGGATTTTATGTAAGCTGGTACGAGCATGGAACCAAGCAGGTAGAATATACCCAGGAACATCATCACAGCTCCAAGGTCTTCCGGTGTGCGGTGCATTTTTCTGAATATCCAGCTTGAAGATACGACTGTGAAGAAGAAGACAAAACCTACTAAAGCTCCTATCCTGAAACCACTCCATCCGAGAGTGGAGGCAAGTATCATGCAGGACACGAACAGCGCGGTGAGGCATACGGGACATGGCACTGAGATGAAAAGGAAAGTGTGCCTTGACACATCATGTCCACATGACCATTTTTTCTGGGTATATATTCCTGCACCTATGAGGAGCAAGGCCACAACAACGTGCAGAGTCATGCCCATGCTGGTCATCATGTCCAGCCTGGACTGGTCCACAAGTCCTATAAGTCCGCCAAGAATTACGGAAATGACAAAGTAACTTGCAGCAATGATCAACACATCTCTTCTGCAGATGTTGGAAAAACCACACCCTACACCCGTTTTCAGGGCAAATATCATTATTCCCAACAGGATGCCAACAACTATAGCATAAACAGAATTCATTCCTCTCCTACCCTTTTTCTTTTTGTTATATAAGTTGCTGCTTTAATTACCTATATATGGTTTAAAGCAATTAACAATTGTTAATACTTAGACATATGAAAACTTAAAACTGATGTTCGTTCAGTTTTTAATTTCACATACATATTTTAATGCTACATACGTTTTTCATTTAGATAATAACTGGCACTACTTAAGCCTTCTTATATTTTTCGGCAACAATAGATGTAACATAAAATATATTAATTAGGTAAACATACAAAATAAGCCTAAAAGTGTACGATAAAAAGTTTCAATAGCCAAGGTAACATCTAAAATAATATTTTCTGTAGTCCCGTGAAGAACTGAAAATCTATTTAGACCAACTATGAAAAAAGAAGTAGTTAAATTACTTTCAGTTGAGCACACTTAGTTTAGCAAGTATGCTGAACAAATCAAAATAAAGAAAAAAAGGAAAGAGATTTATTTCTTGAACTCGGTGTAACCGCATTTGCCACAGGTACGCCTGTTCTTGTGTTCAGCAAGGAAAACACCCTCTCCGCATCTTGGGCAGGCCTGGTGTGTCCTTTCGATCTTATCGCCATTGACCTTATAGTAATCTTTTACTGCCATTGTCACACCTTTTTACTCTTCCGCTGCTTCTGCCTTTTCCTCGGGTGCCTCAGGCAGCTTGTTCCTTTCGAGGATATGTTCCTCTTCTATCTTTTTCATACGGGCAGCATCTTCATAGATCTTTGCGTAGCCGCTCAGCTTCTGCCTTCCGAAATCGTTCTTCATCCTCTGGATAACGACAAGTTCCAGTGGCACGTTCAGTAATGCTGCCATCTTGTTCTTTACGTCCATCCTTGCGGGAGTGGGCCCTTCGAAAGTTACCTCGAAGTTAAGCTCACGCCTGTTGAGAAGTACATTATTCTTATCCTCAATGATTTTAACATCCATTGAATTTCCTCCGAATATCTATCAAATTGTTCCTGTCTTCCTGCCCATGTATCATCTTGTCCAGCAGGTCAAGGATCTCTTCCTTTTTGGATCTTGTGATATTGACAAGCACCACTCCTTCATCCGGCTGCCCGTACAGCACAACCGAACCTTCAGGTGCAAGCAGTATTGCGGGCAATGCTGCAAGGTCCTCTTCGCCGCGCACGAATATTCGCACATGGTCCTTTGATCTTATTGCGTCATGGACCACATTTATCAGATCCTCGGTTATGACCCCGGGAGGATTATCCACGAATATTTCACTGAACCCTGTATGCTTTGTGCCCACTACTACGCGTGCCGACGCTGGCCCGCGTTTAGTCCGGTCATCAACGACAAGGATGTCCGGAATGATATTGGAATTGAGCAAGTGGAATGTAGTAACATCACCCACCGATATAAGTTTTGTGGGACTGCCCAGGTCTTTGGAAAGCTTCTGTATAGTGTCATCACCGGTACCCGTGTAAAGGACCCCAAAGGTCTTCCTTAACAAAGGACGCAGTTCTGCAGGCAGGTGTATCGTTTTCACCAATTACCGCACCTTCAGTGCATACCGATCAGCTACTTTGATCTCCATTTTCTGGGCTATCTCGGAAAGTTCTGGGTCCACAATGATCACCATGCCACTCCAATCACTACTAAGGTTACTGGAACTGCATATCAGGCACGTCTGGCCTGTGATTATCCTGTGACACTCCCTACAAACCTGCTCTACCATGTTCAAACCTCTTCCTGAGCATTGGATCTAGCCATCCTTTCCTCTTCGAGCCACTCCAGTTTACCCAAGGCATTCTGCCTCATAGTAAGACCGATCTTACTTTCCCTTGGCTCCCTTTCATTGATACTGAGCGCAACTATCCTGGTCCTCACCCTGTCACCTTCACCAAGGGAACGGGTTCCGGTTTTGCTCATAAGCCGGCCATTCTTTCCATCATATGACATGAAGTCATCCGTGATCTGGCTTACATGTAAGAGACCATCCATCGCGCCTATGCTGACAAAAGCCCCGAAATCAACGGTCTCAACAACCTCTCCTTCAACTACTTCCTGTATCATGGGTGAGAACACGATGGCATCGAAGTCCACATCATAATAGACCGCACCATCGCCCACAAGGATGTGCCCTTCACCTACTTTTTCAATTTCCGTGATGGCAACGATGGCACCTATCTGCTTATCAAGCCTGCCTTCAAGCTTCTCCCTCAGTGCATTCTTAACATTGACCTGAACATCCCCACCCAAAAGATCAGGAGCTACCCGGATGGTATCAGAAAGCTTCATTTTCTTGTACATGCGATTATCTCCAAAAGCCCAGTTATCCTGCTATAAACTTATTTATATGTTATAATTTTTACTCTCTCTTATGACAATAATTCCAGACGGGTCCTTTGTCTGAGAGATATTACCCTGATGCCCATTTCCAGCAACCTTTTCTTAAGCCCGATATCATTTGTCAAGACCGCAGCCCCGGTATCATCTGCAAGGGACACGATGATATCATCGGCATGCCCTTCCATGGGAACAAGTTCGCACCTCTGTGCCAGAGACTTACCTACCTTTGCAGCTATGCGATCCTGACCCCTGGCTGTTGTAACAAGCCTCTCCAGCTCATTTAGCACGGCCAGAGGAACAATGAAATGATCAAAACCCAGCCTGTGTAATTCACTGAATATGTCTACATTGAATTGCACAGGTATCATCAGAGCATTCGTGTCGATTATCACCTTCAAGACCTTATGACTCCCACACCTATCAGGCGCCATCTTGAACCTATCCTTCTGCTGATAGCCACCATTGAACCGGCACTGGCACATACGGGTCTCTTGAGCTTCACTTCAGCAACGTTCTTCCTTGCACTGGTGACCACACCCACAGTAGTGGCCGTGCCCACATTAAGCATAAGTGGCTCGCTGGTTCTGATAGAACCTATCTCTGCTTCATCTATCACACCTACTACCCGTTCCAGCAGATTTAGCTCAAGAGTGAATACATCACGGGTGGGCGGTAAAGTTCCGGGTTTTCCTGCTACCTGCCCCACAAGGGAATCACTCTTGGTGATGGCAGGGTCCAGTGTAGTACCCACAGCAAGCAGTCCTCCTGGAGTGGCTTTGTCTACGGGGTCCTTACCTGCGAAGAGCATTGAGATCTTAGTGATTATAGGAACCCATCTGGTAGTCCCTTCACTTTCCAGCTTATAGCCGGGCCTTATCTCAAGATCTTCACCGATGGCTAAGACACCCTCGGTCAGAGTTCCACCGATCACACCACCCTTGATCTTGTCTATAGGAGTTCCCGGCTTGTTGATATCAAAAGAACGTGCGATAAGCATCTGTGCCGGTTTGTCGATCTTATATTCAGGGGTTGGTATATGCTCTTCCATTGCCTGGAGCAGAGCGTCGATATTTATGTTCTGCTGAGCAGATACGGGAATTATCGGAGCGTTCTCTGCCACGGTGCCTTTCACAAATCTCTTGATCTGTTTATAGTGCTCTATTACCTCTTCCTTAGATACCAGATCGATCTTATTCTGGACGATGATAAGGTTCTTGATACCGATAATGTTCAAAGCCATCAGATGTTCTTTTGTCTGCGGCTGGGGGCATTCCTCGTTAGCAGCGATCACAAGGATGGCGCCGTCCATTATAGCCGCCCCGGAAAGCATTGTAGCCATCAGGGTCTCATGACCGGGAGCATCTACAAAAGAGATAGCGCGCACTTCTTCTGAAGGCTCACCACATCCCGGACAGGTTTCCTGTACAGTGTAACATTGTGGCTCAGGGCAGTTAGGACATTTTCTGATAGTAGTATCTGCATACCCTAACCTGATAGATATTCCGCGCTTCATCTCTTCGCTGTGCGTATCTGTCCACACGCCAGATAATGCGCTCACTAAAGTGGTTTTTCCATGATCGACATGACCTACCATGCCAATATTAATGCAAGGTTGACTCAATTACTGATTTCCCTCCGATGGGCAAATAATATAAAAGTACGTAGCAATGCCTGCAATCGGTCTTATGACCGGATGATATCTTGCTCCAGACCGTTGTTATCATTTGGTTACTGGTATTTAAATGATTTCAACGTTTTAGTAATGTCTACATATTAAATCTACTTATCTATAGATAAAAGAGGTCAGGTCACAATGCGACCCAACTCTTCCATCTCGATCGCTCTTCTTATCTCAAAAGCTATGCGTCTTCCCGTACTCATGTTCTTTCTCCAGATGGTATTACCATAAGGATGGCCCACTGACATGTGTACATTGGTCCCGCCGCCAACTCTGGGCGCGACATCATATATGTAGAAATTAAGGTCCTTGTCTATACAGGTCTGCAGGCAGAACGGCCCTATTATGCCAGGATCGTAGTGCTTACTGGCTGCCTTGATATACTTCTCGGCCAGCATGAACACATCCTCCAGCAGGGACTCGCGCAATGTGGAAGAATTGTGTCCGCACACAGTATATTCAGGGGTCAGCTGGTGTTCTGCCAGAGTGATCTGCTGGGGTGCAGGCAGGCGTACATGACCGTCCAGGCTGGTCTCAAAACGCCAGTCTATGCCAAGTATCTCAAGTTTGCTCATTTCTTCCTCGATGGGAGAATAGAACATATCGAAATTGAACACCGGACCGATAATATATCTCTCTATCCTTGCATTGTCCAAAGCTTCCCGCGTGATCACGCCTTGCTTAAGCAATGCTTCTGATTTCTTCAGATATTCTTCATAAGTTGCAGCTGTGAAGAAACCTCTTTCCAGCTTCTTGACAGCATGCGGAAGTTTCACTATAGAGAGCTCTTCGATATCCTGGGGATCATTGATCCTTTCAGGGAAAGGAAGACCGGCCTTCTCCAGTAGCCAATAATAGTCACGGTCAATACCCCTTTCCTCACTTCTGAGCATATTCCTGCTGCCTACCAGAGGCACAGAAAAGTCGTTCTCTACATCATCTATCCCGCAGTATGAAGTAAAGGACCTGTTCGGAATGAAAAGGATGTTCTGCTCACGCAGCATCTGCTGATTTTGAGGGAGCAGCACTTCATTGAACTTCTTCAATATCAGAGTCTCGTCCACAATTCCACGCTTTACCCTTCCGTACGCATCCCTCTGGGCCTTGAAATAATGGGAATAGGTATTCTCCCTTCCCTGCTGACATATAGCGAATGTGCGGAAATCCTCTTCCACAGCACCGTCAAATACATCTAATGCAGAGTGAGAAGCAACTGCTCCGATCTTGATCTTATCGGGATCGTAATCCTGAACGATATCTATGATCTCTTTTCTGTCTATCATCTTATACCCTCTCTTGTCTTCACACATATCAATGAACTATATAGGCTTTGTGTAGTTCCCTTTCAATTGGTCCTCACATCTGGCTCAGCAGGCCGATAATACCCGAAGTTATAAATGTTTCCACTGCAGCTGCTACTAAAAGCAAGGGCATGATCCAGTAGAAAAAGAACTTGACACCGGTGATAATTTCTTCTTTTAAGTGTACCGATCTCCCCTTAAGAGAAGCAAGTCCTTTAAACCCAAGCCTCAGACCAATAGCAGCGGAGATCACGACCATCGGTATTTCAATGATGCCGTGGGGCAGAATACCAGCAACTAAATAAAGCGAACCTTGCTCCATTATGATCTTATGACTAAAAATACCCAGGAAGTAGCCGTTGTACGCAATGAAAAGGAAGGGCACTATCCCAAGGCCAACGCCAAGTACCAGTATGAGCAAGCTTTTCAGGGCATTGTTCAGGAAGATAAGGAACATTATCTCGATCAGGGACAGGTTTTTCAATAGCTCCACAAGTCCTTCAAGCTCCTCCAGGGACCTTATGACCATGCCGGGGTACATAATGGCAGTTATATATCCTATAACTGCAGATATCAGGAACAATAGGAACATGCACACTATTTCTTTGCGAATGACCCTTATGTATTGTAATGCTTGTTCTTTATTGCTGATATTGTACATTTTCATCATATCCCGAAAAACATACGTATAGTGTTCCTGCATGCCGGTGAGAGGCCGAGCACAAGGATCACCATTTTTACAAAGGTCCGCAGGTTGCGGGACTCATCATCTTCATTGAAATTAGTATCTATTATATACAGCACAGGAATAAAAATGGCCAGCTTTAAAGGATACATCACAAATGCTGTTCCTGTTAGATCGATGAGATAAGAAGGTAGTACGTGCTTTTCATAGTATCCCAGCATATCCACTCCTATGAACGTGGAGGAGGCATCCAGCATGTGGGCTCCGAGTATGGATATGTTCAATCGGTCCGTAAGTATTCCAAAACCTATCTTCTTTGCTATAAAATAAACAAATAATGTGATCAATGTACCCAGGCCAAGGATATAGATAAGTACCATAGGAAGAACTACCGTTTGAACACTAAGGAGCACAGATATGTTCAACAAGAACCAGAGAGTGCCCATGGATGCGAAAATGGTTTCCATGCTCTTTCCAGTCCATTTTTCACTGATCGCCTTAGCTATGACCAGACATCCCAGCGTAATAAAAAAAACAACAAAATATATGATTGGGGTTATCAGGAAGAAACTGAAGGGTTGTTGTATGGCTCCCGCATCTTCAAGGACCCGCATGGAAGATCCGGCAAGTACAAAAGGCACTATTGAGGCTATGAACCTGTTATCTGCCCGTATATCCAGTTTTTTAAGCAGCTTGACAACTGCAAATATACATAATCCAAGTATGATGGCCCATGTAAGGGTGTTGACTATGTTATAACCCTCATCGTGCAGGATAGGGTCTATATAATATGTGTTTATAAATCCTGAAACCTTATCTATGTACGAAGTCATTGAACCTCAAATGTTTATGTGATGCTACAGGAATATCCTAATAGAATTAATGTTTAATAACTTCTGTCATTAAAAACATCTCAACTAACATGCAGTATATAGTTCAGTTACAAAACGACCGTACAAAACCATTGCAGGTATTCAAGTGATCCCACCCAGAGAAGAGAACTCCAAATGGATGCAATTACCCAGAGATATAGTAATAGGACACGGAATCATCAGAGAAGTAAAAAGAGTCTGTGATGACCTTAAGCTGGGCAACAATCCCCTGATAGTAACAGGAAAGCATACCCGGAACATAGCCGGAGATATCGTATACGACACGCTGGCAGACGCAGGTGTCGATCCAAGTGTGATAACGATCAAATCAGCCACAACTGAAGAAGTGAAACGCGTTAAAGAAGTTGCCCTTTATAATAATTCCAATTACCTGCTGGGTGTTGGCAGCGGCAAATCCATTGACGTGGCTAAACTGGCAGCCACCGAACTGGACCTTCCATTCATCAGTGTCCCTACCGCAGCTTCACATGACGGAATTGTTTCTTCTAGGGCTTCCATACATGATGGAAAGAGGGTCACCTCCGTGGAAGCAAATGCTCCCATGGCAGTCATTGCAGATACAGAGATCATCGCAAATGCCCCATACAGGCTTCTGGCAGCCGGTTGCGCAGACATCATCTCGAATTACACTGCAGTGAGCGACTGGGAACTGGCTTACAGGCTCAGAAATGAGCCATTCAGTGAATATGCTGCTGCGCTTTCCCGGATGACGGCAAAAATAGTGCTTGACTCCGTCGATTCCATAAAACCGGAGCTTGAGAGTTCGGTGAGGATAGTGGTAAAGGCACTTGTATCAAGCGGCGTTGCCATGAGCATTGCAGGATCTTCACGGCCTGCATCAGGTTCTGAACACATGTTCAGCCATGCTCTTGATATGGTGGCCCCTAAACCTGCACTTCATGGGGAACAATGTGGTGTGGGAACTATCATGATGATGTACCTGCACGGAGGCGACTGGGAACGCATCAGGAACGGACTGAAAAAACTGCATGCACCCACTACTGCTGCAGAGCTGGGCATTGAAGATAAATATATATTGGAGGCTCTGCTTCTAGCACATACAATTCGTCCGGAAAGATATACGATACTCGGTTCAGGCCTTACTCCTGAAGCTGCCGAGAGAGTGGCAAAGATTACTAAAGTAATAGAATGATTCAGATCAGGTGTGTGTTGATATGGTCGAGGTAGATACTACAATAACCCTTATTGGATCCAGGCTTGCTAAAGAAGGCATGGAGTTCATATTCGAAGGGGAGTCTAACGAGTGCAATAAATGTAAGCTCAGGAACACATGTTTAAACCTTGAAAGGGGACGCAGGTATAAAGTGGTCAGGATAAAGACCCCTTCGATACATGAATGTTTCCTTCACGACGGTGGAGTAATAGCAGTAGAAGTAGTGAAATCCCCGGTAGTGGCGATCCTCGATTCCAGGAAAGCCATCCGAGGCGCTAAGATCAGCTATGAGCCTCCGAAATGCAGCGACGTTCCAGATGATATGTATGACCTGTTCTTCCCGGAAGGACTGCGCACCGGAGACAAATGTACCATAACTGACATTCTGGATAATATTGAAGACGAGGACATATGTGCCACTCCGCTGAAGAAGGTAGAATTGCAGTTATGAAAATTGAAGTGACGTTAATGCGAATGTCTTTTATACTACTAACAGAATGCTAAGAACATAGCGTAACCTAAAAAGAGGTGTTTGATGTCTGATACGGAAACAGAGATCCTTTCCCATGATTTTTATACCAGGGAACGATGGAACAACTGGATAAACCAGGTGAAAGAGAGTGGTTTTGAGTTCAAGGAATCTGATGAACCACAAGATAAGGACAGTGCGGTTTTCATCAACATGGAGGACGACATCATCCTTGCATGCCTGAAAGTAGTAGCTAAGTTCGATAAGGAGCTCATTTCCGCAGAATCTGCCTTCCACTTGATCTCTCAGATAAAGGATATCGCCCTTGCAGAAATCGAACATATATCCGATGACATAGATATGATGATATCTTCAATGCAGACCTCACTTATAGGAACATTTGCTGCCTTTGAATGTTATATAGGACAGGATTATAACAAGAAGGCAAGGATACCCACTCTGCTGAAACAGGCACTTGAGGCTGAGGCATCTGACAGTATCGAGATATCACTGGATAAGGTGGCACAGATCGGCGCATTGATCATTAACGGACGTAAGTTACCCGATGATGTAATGGAAGACATCCCTTACGGATTTGTAGCTGAGTGGATGGATGGGATAGATTCCATTGCCGCTGCCATGATGGGAAGTGACAGCTACAAGAACGACGAAGCTGACGACGATAGTTGAGATCATGGTTAGACCGGCTTTGACCGGCCGATCTTTTTCTTTTATTCTACCAGGTCATCGTTGCACTTATCTAGAAGTAAAGTGCTTTTCCGGGATATGTACTGTCACCTTACCGACCCGGCAATAAAGAATATAGCTGTTCTTGACATGACACATGGCGGCGTTATCATTGCCCGCAAGCTCAAAGAGCTGGGCTTTAATGTGACAGGTGTGGATGTTTATGGAACGCTTTCTTCTGAACAATGCTATGCTTTGGGTATAGATGGTATATGGGTGGCAGAAAAGAACTGCTCTATTGAGGAGCCGGACCTTATAATAAGCCCTGTTCACCTTCATCCCGATCATATTATGCTTCATCTGGCCGAAGAAAAACATGTTCCCGTAATATCTCATCACAGAGCTGTTGGAGAGATCCTGACAATTAAATATGAAAGTGATCATCCACTCATGATCGAGGTCACAGGCACCAAGGCAAAGACCAGTACTGCTTCCCTGCTTGCTGATATGATCTCAAGGGAGCGTATTGTTGTGCTGCATACTTCCAGAGGACTGGAGCTGTGGGAAGATGGTGTGTGCGAGGTGATCCATAAAGGTCTTAGCATTGCTCCGGGTAGTATCCTCGATGCAATGGATATTGCAGGATCTATCGGAAGGAAAATAGATGCGTATATTTTCGAGATATCACTGGGAGTTACAGGATATGGGAACGTTGGCATCATCACCACCCTTGACATGGATTACATGATAGCAGGCAAAACATCCGTGGCAAGTGAGGCAAAGGTAAGGTCTCTGCTAAACTATTCTTCAAAAGCACATATTATACTCAATGAGAACTGCAGGAAAGCATTAGAACAGTTGGATAGATCCCTTGGAACAGAAAACATAACCACCTTCTGCATTATGGGAAATGAAGAAAGTAGAACTTCAGATGCTGACCATTTTCTGAACATGCAAAAAAACAGTTTCTCCATCACAACTGGGAAAGGATATATCGAATTATTCCCTGCAGATGGATATGATGCAAGGTCATACATCACAGCTTTTGCTGCATCCTGTGTCACAGCCCTTGAAATAGATGTACCGCTGGAAAATATAAAAAATACCATCCAACAGTTCAGGGGTTTACAGGGCAGGATGCAGGAGATGATACAAGAAGACATTAGTATCCTTGATAACTCCAATTCCGGGATGGACATCGTTTCAGTGGAAAAAGCACTGGACCTGAGTTTAAAAAGAAAGCAAAGGGTTATCATGGTGCTTGGCGAAGAGGCTGCACAGGTATGCGAAGGACTGCCGCCGCAGGGTGTTGCCGACCTGATCAGCCGCAGGCTGGAGGATATGGATGAACTGATACTGGTAGGCGAGAGGATGAAGCCCCTGGCAACCGGAAATATCCACTATGCAGAAAGCTTGGATGTGGGGAGAATGTATGCAATGGGAATTGCCAGAAAAAAGAGAGCTTATGAAGTTATTGTTGCTCTGTGTGTGAAGTGCTTCCGCTGATAATATGGAGCTTGTTACATAAAACAGCCCTTTTATATCAGAAGGCTGTAGTATAGTGCAAAAGTAGCATTTGAATAAGTATAAAAAATCATACTTCTTTAAGTAAATATCATAACGATCATATGACACCATGGAGAATAGCATGGCTGCGAATGACATATCTATAATACACCCCAGACCGAGTTCGATAGTTGCTGCCCTGTACACCCTTAGGGACCTGAATGTGGATGTTGCCATATTGCATGGCCCTCCGGGATGCTCTTTTAAGCATGCGAGACTGCTCGAAGAAGACGGGATACACGTAGTTACCACGGCCCTGGATGAGAACGGTTTCGTTTTCGGAGGGCGTCGGGAGCTTTCCTCTGTGCTTGAAAAGGTCAATGAGATGTTCCATCCGAAGTTGATAGGCGTAGTAGGGACATGCGCCAGTATGATCATTGGAGAAGAACTGCATGAGCCGGTAATGGATGCAGATCTGGACGTGCCTGTCATAGAGGTTGAGGTCCATGCAGGATATGCAAATAATACAAAAGGAGTGCTGCTCACTCTGGAATCGGCGCTGGATATAGGTGTTATCGACAGGGAAGAGTTCGAGCGCCAGAAAGTGCTCCTGGAAGAGGCAACGGAGGTTGAAAAGCGCCACGGTGCAGCCAGCAAGGAATACCTGGCACCTTCAAGAGGAGACCTGAAGTACAAGGTGGCACAGCGTATCATAGAACTGCTGAAGGAAGGCAAGAAAGGCCTTGTGATAATGAACGCCAAGAAGGAGACTGGCTATATGTTCGCTGATATCAATGTCGCTGTTCACGAAGTCGCATCCCGGCTGGGAGTATCTGGAAATGTGGTGAACATGGCAAACCTGGATGAGTCACTCGGCCTGCCAAGGGTAAGGGACCATGCCCGCAATATCATGCACGACCTTAAGGAAAAAGGTGTTCAGATCCACGATATCACAGGAGGACTGGACGAATATCCTATTGCAGGTCATGTGGTGGACGAACTCATAGCTAAGAAATATGCAGATCATGATTTCGCTGTGATCACCGGTGTTCCTCATGCGATACCCATGGACCACATCAGCCACATGGAGATCATTTCGGTTACGAACGGTCCCCGGCAGGTGGTACCCCTGAAGGAAATGGGTCACAGGCACGTTGTTGTGGAGATAGACCTGCACCCAAAGACCCTGGGGGTGAACCATATCGTAGAGTCGGAACTTGGTGCCACGCTGCGGGAAATGGCAAAAGAGACGCTTGATTGTTCCGCATGAGGTGAAAAAGATGGGTAACCAGAAACGTATAGCCATCTATGGCAAGGGCGGTATCGGCAAATCGAGCACTGCATCAAATGTTGCTGCAGCATGCGCAGAGGAAGGTTACAAGGTAATGATCATCGGATGCGATCCCAAGAGCGATTCATCCATTACGCTGTTGGGCGGGAGGAGAATACCAACCATCCTGGACCTGCTTCGGCAGGGTGTGAAAGTAACGGAAGAGGACATTGTCTTCCACGGATACAGGAATGTGAGATGTGTGGAAGTCGGCGGCCCTGAACCCGGCATTGGATGTGCAGGACGGGGCATCATCGTAGCCATCAAGACGTTAAGGGATATGTGCAAGGAAATGGATGATATGGACCTTATCATCTACGACGTTCCCGGCGACATAGTATGCGGTGGTTTTGTGGCGCCCATAAGGAAGGGACTTGTGAACGAAGCATATGTGCTGACATCCGGAGAGTACATGCCTCTGTACGCTGCTAATAACATCTGCAAAGGTCTTCGGCAGATAGATACCCGTCTGAGTGGTGTGATCTGCAATTCCCGCAGCGTAACAAGGGAAGAAGAGATAGTGCGCAGGTTCGCCGAGGAGATCGGCAGCAAGCTGGTAGCTTTCATTCCTAAGGAACAGATCGTGCAGGACTGTGAAAGAGACGGGTTCTCTGTCATTGAAAAAGCCCCTGGTTCGGACATTGCCCATGTGTACCGCGACCTTGCCCGGGCCATCATGTCAAATTCAGATTCAGCATTGCCAACATCACTGGATGATGAAAGGTTAAGGGAGCTTACACGCTGATCCACATGACCGCTGCCGTCAACATGCGTCCGACTGTAGCCGGCGAGGAGAAACACATCCCCAGGGTGCTGATCTCTGCCGGAAGCTCGTCTTCCGGTAAGACCACTGTAACCATAGGCCTTCTGGCTGCCCTGTCAAAAGCAGGATACAAGGTGCAGCCGTTCAAAGTGGGGCTGGATTACATCGATCCCAGTTACTACTCGGAGATCACGGGACGCAGGGCCAGGAACATCGATGGCTACCTGATGGACGAGGAGAGGGTACGCGATGTGTTCCTGCATGGGTGTGAAACGGACGAAGAGGCTGATATTGCCATTATTGAGGGTGTGCGGGGACTGTATGAGGGCCTGGAGAGCTTAAGTGACATCGGCAGCACTGCACAGATAGCAAAGACCCTTGACTGCCCTGTCATCCTTGTACTGAACGCACGCAGCATCACCCGTTCTGCTGCGGCTATTGTTTCAGGTTTCAAGGCGTTTGATCCGCAGGTGAACATTGCGGGTGTGATATTGAATAACATCGGTGGCCAGCGCCATGCCAAAAAGGCAAAGGAAGCCATAGAGCATTATACCGGCGTGCCGGTGATAGGCATCATCCCCCGCAACAATGAGATGATGATCTCCATGCGCCATCTGGGACTGGTACCTGCCATAGAAGAGCGCCGCAGGTCTGCGGATTTCGATGCCAGGATCAGCACCATCCGGGATGTTATCACTGAAGGTGTGGACATTGATCTGGTGCTGGACATTGCACGGCAGGTGGCTCCGCTTCCAATACCCACCGGTACTATATTTGTCCGCAGGGAAGTAACAGAAAAGCCGGTCATCGGCATTGCCCTGGACGAGGCGTTCAACTTCTATTATCACGACAACCTTGAGCTGCTGGAGCTTGCAGGAGCAGAACTTCGGTATTTCAGTCCGGTGCATGACGAACACCTGCCGGACGTGGACGGGATATACATCGGCGGCGGCTATCCCGAATTGTTCGCTGCCGAGCTTGAGGCTAATGCATCCATGCGCAAGGACATAAAAGCAGCATCTGAGGCAGGACTTCCCATTTACGGGGAATGTGGTGGCCTCATGTATCTCACCAATAAGCTCACTACCGGCGTGAAGGGTAAAGGTGCATATAACATGGCCGACATGCCCGAATCCACCCACGAGATGGTGGGCGCACTCCCCGGACATACCCTCATGGGACATAAGCGCGTGGTAAGCTACAACATCGGCTCTCTCACGCTCGATACCGTCATCGGCAAAACAGGAAACAACTTCCGTGCCCATGAATTCCACCATTCTGAGGTCACAGAACTACCCTCAGATGCCAAATTCGCCATCAAGCTCACCCGGGGCACCGGCATCATAGATGGCTGGGACGGGCTCACAGTAAACAACACATTGGGCTGCTATGCACATTTGGTGGCAAGCTCTTATGAGGAATTCTCGAAAAGCTTTGTGGAGTTTGTGAGGGAGAAGAAAAAGGAATAGATAAATCGAAATGAACTGTTCTCTAAAGTAATTTAACCCTATCCATAGCAGTAAGGTTTTGCCATTGTGTCAAAAAGTTATAATCACATTTCCCTTCTTGTGCCCTTCTTCAACATAAATATGAGCTTCAGCGATCTGTTCCAGAGGATAACGCCTGTCAATGACGGGTTTTAACTTTCCTGCCTCAGTAATCTCTTTGAGGAAAAGCAGGTCTTTAGACTTTTCTCGTGCCGGTCTCAGACCTGTGGCCTGGAACATCGCCTTTTTGCGACCGAACTTCGAGGTCCATATCGACTGGACCATTATCCCCGGCGAAGGAAAAGTGATAAGATAGATCCCGTCAGGCCTGAGCGCACTTTTACATCGCGGGAATGAGCTCTTGGCCACTACATCGAAGATGATATCGTAGGTCTGGCCGGCTTTGGCGAAGTCTTCTTTGGTATAGTCTATCACCCTCTCAGCGCCAAGTGATCTGACCAGTTCAAGGTTAGCAGTACTGCACACACCGGTTACTTCGGCCCCATAGTACCTAGCAAGCTGCACTGCAAGAGTGCCTATCGCTCCGGAAGCACCATTGATGAGGACTTTCTGCCCCCTTTTAATGCTTGCCTTGTCCCTCAGGAAAGGCAATGCAGTCAGTCCGCCATAGCAGACGGCAACGGCTTCAGCATAGTCCGCACTGTCGGGCATTATTCCCAGCGCCGCGTCCTCGGGCAGACATATATATTCAGCATGAGCCCCAAAAGTAGTACCGCTTGACCCGAAAACCTTGTCACCTTTCTTGAATCCTTTGACGCTCTTGCCCACAGCCTCTATTTCTCCAGCCAGCTCGTCCCCAGGTGTGAACTTTGGCTTGAGGAGACCGGTGAACAATCTTGAGATGAAGGGATCACCCTTTCTAAAGGAGATATCTGCAGGAGTTACAGTAGCTGCATGGACCTTTATCAGTACTTCATTTTCGCGAGGAACTGGCTTTTCAACCTCTGTCAACTGAAGAACTTCAGAAGGTCCGTATTTAGTACATACAACTGCTTTCATTCTTTTCTCCAAATCACTCATTAAAGAATATAATGCTGTCAGAACGCTCTATCTTTTCGACTGAAATTATTTTCTACTCTGTTCCACAGTAATGACTATGCTTCCCCTTTTATGCCCAGCTTCAACAAATTGATGAGCTTCTGCAACTTTTTCTAGTGGATAGCATCTATCAATGACTGCCTTAAACTTTCCAGCCTCAATTAATTCTCTTAGGAAAAATAGTGCTTCTATTTTATTGATCGACCATGTAAATATAACTTTTTTATTGCCTGCTATGCTAGTCCAGAATGTTTGAACAACTGGTACCAACCCTTGCTTTGTAACGATGTAGCGCCCTTTTTGCTTTAAAGAGTTTTTACACCGTGAAAATGAACTATTGCTAACCACATCGAAGATAATATCATACGACTTGCCATTTTCAGTAAAGTCTTCTTTCGTGTAATCGATCACTTCATCAGCGCCAAGAGATTTCACCAACTCGATATTTGATGAACTGCAAACCCCGGTAACTTCAGCCCCGAAGTACTTAGCAAGTTGCACCGCAGCAGTACCCATACTTCCTGAAGCACCATTGATAAGTACCTTTTCCCCGCTCTTAATATTAGCCTTGTCCTTTAGAAAAAATAAAGCTGTTGTTGCCCCATCAGCAATAGCAACGGCAGCTTCATATGTCATATTAGATGGCTTTACAGCCAGTGATCCCGTTTCAGGCATGCATTTGTACTCAGCATAGGCACCTGCGCTAAAACCGGTAAACCCGTAAACTTGGTCACCTTCTTTAAATCGTTTTACATCTCTGCCTACTGCCTCAACTTCTCCTGCCAACTCCAACCCAAGAATTCTATATTTATCTCTTGGTTTCTTGAAACCCGTAATCATTCTGCCAAGAAGCGACTTACCACTTCGCATTAAGCAATCAGGTGATGTTGCTGTTGTTGCATATATTTTGATCAACACCTCATTATTCTTAGGGACAGGCTTTTCCACTTCTTTTAGCTGAAGGACATCCGGTAGTCCGTATTGCGTGTATACAATTGCTTTCATAAGTATTTCTTTATTTATACAGGATTTTATATTTTATCACCTATTTTTTCTTTGCTACGATGAAATATTGCTGTGACCTTTAATGAAAACATTAAGTTTCAACAATTTCAAAGTATCTATTAGCTATTGAATCTTCTAATTCGGTGATTTTAAATGATGTGATCTGAGGAATTAATCCGATTTTGCTCACAGGTGATAACAGAACTCCTAAAAATGCCCCTCTCATACACGGTGTTGCAGAAAGAAACAATCCACCCGGTTTTAATAATTTGTTTATCCTTTGAATAACCTTTGGTGTATCTTCCACTAAATGGAGTAGGTAGAAACGTTAGTTCTTTATTTCTGTATTTCATTAAAGGAGAACAAATACTTCAGCGTTTCAATGCTCTGCAAATCCCCAAAGAAAATATACTACTTATGCCTCGCTCTCAGATCAACTGGAAACACCTGCTTATATCGATCCTACTCTGCCAGTTTACCGGCGTACTGGGCGCGCTGTTCACCACGCCTGCAATACCTACTTGGTATACAAACTTAGTGAAGCCTTCCTTTGTGCCCCCGAGCTGGACGTTCTCGGTGGTCTGGCCACTGCTCTTCCTGCTCATGGGTATTGCCCTGTACCTTGTATGGGAAAAAGGCTTAGAGAAGGCAGAGGTCAGAAAAGCTATGGGAGTGTTCGGGGTACAGCTTTTCCTGAACTTTCTGTGGTCTGTGCTGTTCTTCGGCCTGCGATCACCTCTCTACGGACTTGTAGAGATAGTTGGCCTGTGGATAATTATTCTTGTAAACATCTGGCTGTTCTACAGGATCTCAAGAACAGCAGGATTACTGCTGGTACCGTACATCCTGTGGGTATCGTTTGCAACAGTTCTGAACTACACAATATGGGTGCTTAATGTCTGAAAAGAAATACAAAATGTGTTTACAGCCATTTTTATCTGTTTGTTTTACAACACCCATGTGAAACATTAATAAGTAGTGCAGACCACTATGGAGTATTATGGTAATTCCCGTATTATTGAAGTTCCTGGTCTTTATCATAAGCCTGTCAATATCAGGATGTGTTTCACCTGCTGACCAAGGCGTTGACACGGTCACAAACGTCAATGTGCCAACCGGACCCATTGCATACGTAGATACCGACGGAAATGCAAATTACAATTGTGATGGGGTAAATGATCACGTGGAGATCAACAAAGCACTTGAATATGTCAATAGTATCGGCGGTGGGACTGTGTACCTTAGGGGACCTAACACGTACTGGATAAACGGGACCCTGAAGATGGGGGACAACACTATCCTCACCGGGGACTCCAGCGCCTGTATCAAGCTCATACCAAATGCCAATTGGGGAGATTATGTACCTTTGATCACTAACATGGATGGTGCAAATAAGAATTTCACAGTAAAGGGCTTCGAGATAGATGGGAACAGTGAGAACCAGTCAGTTCGCCGGGGATCTGCATATTACGATATGATCTATTTCTACAAATGTACCGACATCACTGTTACTGACATGCGTCTGGAATGGGGAACAAGTGACGGGCTGATAGTAAGGAACTATTTCCACGACAGACCTTCTAACATCGTTTTCACAAATAATTCAGTATATAAGCTTGGACACGAAGCCCTGTACACCCTGGGACTGAACGGTGTGACAGCAGCTAACAACAATGTGTTCACCAGGACCAACACCGCTTTCAGACTATCAAGTTCAGGCCACGCTAAGATCTACAACAACATAATCCATTCGGAGATACAGGACTGGTCAACAGGCCCCGGCATCGAGATCGACAAGAGCGATGGATACGAGTCCCAGAATATCGAGATATACAGGAATAAGATCCACACCCTTAATGGTGCTGCTATCTGGATATTTGGAGAGGACACTGACGATGTGATACGTGGCAAGGATGTGTACATACACCACAATATAATATATGATGTTGGCCAGTACGACAAGTTTACCGGATACAGCAACGCGGGGATCGTTATCGGGCAGTTCAATAATACAATAATAGAGAACAACGTCATTCATAATGGCGGTCAGGCGGGAATTAAATATTACCAATACCCGAACGCAGCCAGCATGAATACATCATTCACGACCATTGTCAGGAACAATATTATACTGGGCTCTGATAAATACCAGGACAGTGGATTGTGGAACACTGATGAAATAAATCACACTTTCGTATCGAATAACAACTGTATATATAGTGTGGACAATAACTACAACGGTAAAGGCATCGTCTATAAAGACGATATCTATGTTGATCCGTTGTTTGCAGATGCTGCAAAACACGATTATCACCTGAAAAGTACTGCAGGCCGATGGTCCGGCAAAGCATGGGTAAATGATGCTGTAACAAGTCCGCTCATTGATGCAGGATATCCTTTATCGCCCTTCAGTCGTGAACCCGAGCCCAATGGTGGCAGAATAAACATAGGCAGATATGGCAATACTAATGAAGCTTCCAAGAGTCCTGCCACCTGACCTTTGTTTCAGAAGGGATTAGAAACATCGTTCCTGAAAGGAACATAGACCAACCTTTAATAGCAAAAAAGACCTTTTAAAATCATGCAAACCATGCGTGAACACCCCACACTCTGGATCCAGGGCAGTACTTCAGCTTCACTTGAGGACAAGACCATAGTGCTTGCAGTTACCGGCAGCATTGCAGCGGTACGCACTGTGGAACTTGCCAGAGAATTAATACGCAGAGGTGCCGATGTATATGCCGTCATGAGCGAGGCCGCCTCATGGATACTTGATCCCATGGCCCTCCACTACGCCACCGGTCATGAAGCGATAACCAGGATAACAGGGGCTGTGGAGCATGTGGAGTTCTGCGGTATGAGCGGTAAGGCCGATCTGTTGCTCATAGCTCCTGCAACAGCTAACACCATCGGAAAAATTGCATCCGGGATCGATGACACACCTGTGACCACCTTCGCCACCACGGCCATTGGAGCAGGCATTCCGGTGATGATAGTACCTGCAATGCACGAAGCCATGTATAACCATCCAGCATTGATCGAAAATCTGGAGAAGATCAAAAGCTGGGGAATTAGGTTCATCGGACCGGATATCAAGGAAGGTATTGCTAAGATAGCCTCTAATGAAGAGATAGTGCTGCAGGTGGAAAGGCAGTCCGGCAGCAGAGAACTTGCAGGCAGGAAGATCCTTATAACCAGCGGCTCCACTGCAGAAGCAATCGACCCTATAAGAATACTTACAAACAGAGCATCAGGCAGGACTGGTGTGGAACTTGCTCTGGAAGCCTACAGGCGCGGGGCGGAAGTGACCATAGTACACCGCAACAAAGTGGGCTTTACAGGCATCAAGGATATATATGCTGAAAGCGCCTCCCAGATGACAGAAGCGGTACTTGGGGAACTGGACTGTGGTTATGATGTACTGATCAGTGCAGCTGCCATAGCTGATTATACCCTTGATCCGGCAAATACTAAAATAAGGTCAGGGGAAGAACTTACCCTACACATGAGGCCTACTGCCAAGCTGATAGGCAAAGCAAGGGAGAAATGTCCGGACCTGCTCATTGCAGGGTTCAAAGCCGAAACCGGAACCGGCCTGGAAGAGCTGCTCAAAAGAGCAACGCACACCCTGGAAACCTCAAAACTTGACCTTATAGTTGCTAATGATGTAGCAGGCAGTGGTATTGGTACCGAGGATAACGAAGTATATATCCTTACTGCGGAAGAACCCGGCCATATCCATATAAAAGGGTCAAAAAGAGTTATAGCCTCTGCATTGCTGGATGAGATAGGCCACCTGCTGATGTCAGGGAAGTGATAGCACGCAGGAAAAAAAATGGTCTGCCAGTGCCTTTGCCCCGGCACATATAACCGGCTTTTTTTGTATACACGATCATGAAGACCCCCGTAAAAAAGGTTCTACAGGTTGTGGTATTGTCCTTGATGGAGGAGTGGTTACCACTGTGACATATTCAGAAGAACTGGATGATACACAGATAACCCTGAACGGCAAACAGGTAGGAGGTCACACTACAAGGACTGTGGCAGATATGCTTACAAATTTACCTGTGCTTGTGGAAAGCGTAGCGAACATCCCTATAGGGTGCGGATTCGGAGCATCCGGCGCAGGAGCCCTCGGCACCGCTTACGCATTGAACGAGGCACTGTGCCTCAACCTGACCTCGGCCAAGATAATTGAAACTGCACATGTGGCAGAGGTCATTAACAGGAGCGGACTCGGGGACGTAATAGCACAATCCTACGGAGGCGTGGTCATTCGCACAGCGCCAGGGGCACCGGAATATGGAAAAGTGGACTGGATCCCGGTTGCACGCAAAGAAGTACTCTGCCTGCCACTCGGAGAACTGGATACTGGTTCTGTCATCTCGGACCCTGATCTTGTCTGGCGCATAACTTCCATGGGAAGAGGTGCAATGAAAAAACTCATGCTTGCACCCACCTTTGAGACTTTTATGCAATGCTCCCGGGACTTTGCCATAGGTACAGGACTTGCGTCCGATGCCATAATGGATATAATAGAAGCAGTTGGATCTGCCGGTGGCATGGCGTCCCAGGCTATGCTTGGAGAATCCGTTTTTGCAATAGCGGACCCTGGAAGAAGGGAAGCAGTGATCGAAGCGCTCAATGAGTTCGGCCAGCCATTGGCATATAATCTGAATGATTGCAGAGCAGGGCTTTTGTGACAAAAAGCCTATTTAGTATGTTGCTGCATTAAACTCACAAAAATACAACCTATATATAAATTATAATCTGGATCATGGAAAACTGAAAGAAGACAGAATAACGGGAGACAGAAGATCGTGACACATATCCCTGAGGATCATCCAAGATATGCATCCCTGATAACCAGGGAAAGGATAGTTGAGGGTGTACAGATGGGTATCACCAGCCAGCAAGGACTTGTGGCCCAGGGCAGGGGTGAAGCCTTTGACTATCTTATCGGCGAGCGTACGATCGGATCCGCCGCAATTGCAGAACGTGTGGCAGTAGCTTATCTGCTCACTGCACAAAGACCCATTATATCCGTTAATGGCAATACTGCGGCCCTTGTACCTGGAGCCCTTGTATCGCTGTCAGACGTCACAGGAGCGCAACTGGAAGTGAACCTGTTCCACCGCAGCGATGCCAGGATGCACAGGATAATCGAGCATCTGAAAGCACATGGAGCAGGAAAGGTACTTGGTTCAAAAGGTGATGCACGACTTGACCTTTCCCATGATCGGGGTATAGTCGACCAGGAAGGCATATATGCGGCAGATGTGGTACTTGTACCTCTGGAAGATGGGGACAGGTGCCAGAAACTCGTGGAAATGGGCAAGATAGTCATAGCAATAGACCTTAACCCACTGTCCAGAACCTCACTTTCTGCAACTGTGACAATCGCCGATAATGTTACAAGGGCATTGGAGAACATGATCCAGTTCACAAAAGAGATGAAAAAAGATAGTAAAAAACAATTACAAGCGATCATTGATTCCTATGACAACAGAAGAGTACTGGCTGATGCCATGTATGCCATCCAGGAACATCTTAAGAACCAGGCAGGGCGCGAGGGTATCGAATGGATCTGATAGAGCAGACCAGAGAATATGTATCAGAGATCCTCGCAGATGAGCCCAGCACCCATGACATGTCTCACATAGAGCGCGTAGAGAATGTATGCATGAGCATCAGGGAACAAGAAGGTGGTGATGAACTGGTGCTGCGCCTTGCTGCACTGCTTCATGATGTGGGAATCATCAAAGAGCATGAGCAGGGAGGCGATCATGCTCAATATAGTGCTGAGATCGCACAGGAATTCCTCACAGTTGCGGGTGCTGACAAAGACCTGACAGAGCATGTGACGGCTTGCATCCGTTCCCACAGGTTCAGCAGTGGACTGAAGGCACATACGCTGGAAGCAAGGATATTACAGGATGCTGACAGGATAGATGCCCTCGGAGCAGTGGGTATTTTCAGGTCCCTGGTGTCCATGGGAGCTTTGCGTGCCATGAGGTCTACCATCGGAACAGTGAAAGAGAGATCCATGAATGCTTATAATGAGGACCCCCTTGAAGGGTTCTATGAATATATGAACAATAAACCTTTCAAAATATTGGAAAGACTTAACACCGGCACTGCCAGAGAGATAGCGAGGGAGAGACTTAAACTGATGCATGTGTATCTTAATGCACTTCAGGAAGAGACCTGCTGCATAAAGTGATAACTATGGCTGATATGATCATAAAGAATGGGCATATCCTTACAATGGAGCCCGGCAAGGAGCATGAATTGAGGAACGGAGTGGTGGTCATAGACGATGGGACCATCACAGAGGTCGGAGAAAAAACACAGGAAACTGCAGACATCGTAGTGGATGCACAGGGAGGCATCGTTATGCCCGGTCTTGTG
Organism: Methanomethylovorans sp. PtaU1.Bin093; assembly: GCF_002067275.1. Lineage (GTDB taxonomy): Archaea > Halobacteriota > Methanosarcinia > Methanosarcinales > Methanosarcinaceae > Methanomethylovorans. The sequence continues at coordinate 30,847 of NZ_MVQX01000060.1, forward strand.
AACACTCATACACATGCAGCAATGACACTTTTCAGAGGATATGCAGATGATCTGCCCCTTTCACAGTGGCTGCAGCAGCATATCTGGCCTGCAGAAGCAAAACTTACTGATAATGATATATATAAGGGAACTCTGCTTGCATGCCTTGAGATGATCAAAAGCGGTACCACTTGCTTCAATGACATGTACTTCCATATGGATGAAACGGCAAAAGCAGTAGAGCAAGCCGGAATAAGGGCTGCCCTGTCCTATGGAATGATAGAGTTGGGAAATAAGGATAAAGCAGATGCGGAATTAAAGGAAGGCAGCCGGTTCGTGCAGAAATGGCAAGGCAAGGCAGATGGCAGGATCACAGCAATGTATGGACCACATGCACCTAATACCTGTTCCAGGGAATTCCTTCAAAGGGTCAAGGATAAAGCGAGGGAGGACGGTGTGAAGGTACATATCCATGTACTGGAAACAGAGGCTGAACTAAAAGAGATGAAAGAGAAATATGGCATGTGCTCCATACACATGCTGAATAACATTGGCTTTTTCGATAGTGATGTTGTCGCTGCTCATTGCGTGTGGCTGTCTGATGGAGATATTAAGATATTGGCAGAAAAAGGAGTGAACATATCCCATAATCCTGTGAGCAACATGAAACTGGCGTCAGGGATCGCTCCTGTGACAAAGCTTCTGAACAGTGGAGCGAACGTGTGTCTGGGAACCGACGGATGCGCCTCTAACAATAACCTGGACATGTTCGAGGAAATGAAGATCGCAGCATTACTGCAGAAGGTCAGCACCATGGACCCTACGGCACTGCCTGCAAAAGAAGTGCTGAAGATGGCAACTGTCAACGGTGCCAAAGCATTGGGGATCAATGCGGGCATGATAAGAAAAGGAGCACTTGCGGATATAGTAATAGTTGACATGAATAAAGCCCACATGAGACCATTCTACGATGCTGCCTCGCATCTGGTATATAGCGCCAATGGACAGGATGTGATGACAAACATTGTAAATGGAAAATTGCTCATGCAGGATTATGAAGTGCTTTGTATGGATGAGATGAAAATTATAGAGCAGGCAATTGTGGCTGCAGAGGATCTTATACAAAGAGTGAATGAATAGAACTTTTATTAAATGTATTTTTGGAGATATTGAAATGCACAAAAAAGAACTTATTGAATCTGGTGACCAGAAGATAGAATGGGCCAGAGTACACATGCCAGTGCTGGATATAATCAGGAAGAATTTCGAGAAAGAAAAGCCTTTGGAAGGACATAGGATCGCAATGGCCTTGCATGTGGAAGCAAAGACTGCGGTGCTTGTGGAAACACTGGCAGCTGGCGGAGCGGAAGTAGCCATTACCGGATGCAACCCCCTGAGTACACAGGATGATGTATCTGCTGCACTGTGCACACGCGACAATATAAGCTCATGTGCAAAATATGAATGCACCAATGATGAATATTATGCTGCTATGGACAAGGTGCTTGGAATAGAACCTGATATTACAATAGATGACGGTGCAGACCTCATATTCAAGCTGCACACAGAAAGACAGGATCTGCTGCCCAATATACTTGGGGGATGTGAGGAAACCACTACGGGCATACACAGGCTGAAAGCTATGGAAAAAGACGGGGCCCTGAAAATGCCGGTTATGGCCGTCAACGATGCTATGACAAAGTTCATGTTCGACAACAGGTATGGGACCGGACAATCCTCATGGGACGGGATAATGAGGACCACGAACCTGCTGGTGGCGGGTAAGAACGTTGTCGTGGGAGGATATGGATGGTGTGGCAAAGGAGTTGCCATGCGTGCAAGGGGCCTTGGAGCTAATGTGATCGTGACAGAAATAGATCCGATACGTGCCCTTGAAGCAAAGATGGATGGAAACCTGGTAATGCCCATGAAAGAAGCAGCAAAGATAGGGGACATCTTCGTGACGACTACAGGGAACTGTGATATTATAACTAGGGAACATTTTGAAGTAATTAAGGATGGGGCGATCCTTTCCAACTCGGGTCATTTCAATGTTGAGATCGATCTTGAGGATCTGGAAAATATGGCCAAAGGTGTGCGTACTGTCCGTAAGAACATAAAAGAGTACGACATTGGTGACAGAAAAGTATACGTGCTTGCAGAAGGCAGGCTCGTGAACCTGGCTGCAGGCGACGGGCATCCTGCTGAAGTAATGGATATGAGCTTTGCTAATCAGGCCCTGTGTGTAAGGCACATTGCAGAGAATAAGCTCGTCAATGGAGTACATGCCGTGCCCCATGAGATAGATATGCACGTAGCTGAACTGAAGCTCAGGTCCATGGGAGTCAGTATCGACTCTTTGAGCAAGGAACAGTGTGAATACATGTGCGGATGGAAATCAGGAACTTAAGATATTTGGCCATACGCATCTGCTGCGGATAAATAGAATACTGTTGAAAGGAGAAAAATTAACCGAACTTGCTTTTAAAGGGACGAAAACTTAATATAAATAGGTTATGACACAAGGACGTACAACCAGTTGAGAACGTTTTTTTGTTGGTTTGGGATATTGTCAGAATGTATATCCCAAACCTGTTTGGCCCCATTTCCTGTCTGCGAAATATATATATATGATAAGTACGTTTTGGGGGTCTACACCGAACTGATGCGAAAGTGGACAGGCAAAGGGACATACAAACATAATGGGCTCGTAGCTCAGTCAGGCAGAGCGTCTGGCTTTTAACCAGACGGCCTAGGGTTCAAATCCCTACGAGCCCGCCATGACAACCATGGCTTCAAATAAGTATATTTTTTTGCCAATCATTCCACGTGCACACTTTTTGAGGGAGGAGAAAATTTGAATAAATTCAACCTGCTCGACAATGAACTGATCCCAAAACATGAGATATTGGGTGAGGATGAGTTGAAATCTGTTCTAAAACGCTACAAGATAGAAAGGGAACAATTCCCAAAGATAAAGATGAATGATCCTGTAGTGCAACAAATTGGCGCATCGGTCGGAGATGTTGTTAAGATAACCAGGAAAAGCCAGACAGCAGGACAGGCACTTTATTACAGGCTTGTAATAGAGTGAGATAGCATCAAATGAAAGCATTTGTTTTTTCTATTGCCACTTTATTGTGGTCGTGCTACGTAATGTTTTTCATACCTTTCTATCAACTAATTAGTTGTAATCATCATTTAAGAGGGCAGTAAAGTGTCAGAGGCATATTTTACCAGGGACAAGATAGTCCAGCACCATATCGACTCTTATAATAAATTCCTTGAAAGTGGTCTACAGAACATTATTAACGAACAAGGAGTCATTGAGACCGATATAGAGGACGTGTATATCAAATTAGGGAACATCCGTGTGGAAAAACCGGTTGTAAAAGAAGCGGACGGTGCCATAGAGAAACTCTATCCAAATGAAGCAAGACTACGTAACCTTTCCTATTCAGCTCCAATATACCTGCAGATGAACGTCGTGCAGGGAGAGGAAGAGTCAGAACCAGTGGAAGCAAAGATCGGGCAGTTACCCGTGATGATAAAATCCTCAATATGCAACCTTGTGGAACTCAATGAAAAAGAAATGATCGACTATGGCGAGGACCCGCTCGATCCCGGAGGATATTTCATTGTAAATGGAACCGAAAGGGTTGTAATGACCCTTGAGGACCTTGCCCCTAACAAAATACTCACTGAGTTTGGAGAGAGATATGGCGATATGATAGAGGTGGCGAAGGTATTCTCCCAGAGAAGGGGATACAGGGCCCTTGTGGTCGTTGAAAGAGGGCGCAAATCCCTGCTCGAAGTGTCATTCCCATCGATATCAGGTCGTATCAATTTCATAACACTGATGAGAGCATTGGGTGTGGAAACTGACGAAGATCTGGTAAATACAGTATCCAACGACCCTGAGATAATGAAATTCATGCTCGAGAATCTGGAGGAAGCGGAAGTAGCAACAACCCGTGAAGCAATTGAGAAGATAGGTACCAGGGTTGCGGCGGGTCAGGCCCGTGACTATCAGATGAAACGTGCCAACTACGTAATGGACAGATATTTGCTGCCCCATCTTGGAAATGAACCTAAGGACAGGTTTGCTAAGGCATATTTCCTTGGAAGGATGGCAGAATCCTGTTTTGAGCTTGCTCTTGGGAAGCGTTCTCCGGATGATAAGGACCACTATTCCAACAAGAGACTTAAGCTTACAGGCGACCTCATGGAGGACCTTTTCAGAGTGGCATTCAACAGGCTGGCCAGGGACGTAAAGTACCAGCTTGAGAGAGCGAACATGAGGAACCGTGAACTGAACGTGGTAACCCTCGTCAGAGCCGACGTACTTACCGACAGATTGCAGCATCCTCTTGCCACAGGTAACTGGGTGGGAGGCCGAACAGGTGTATCCCAGCTTTTGGACAGAACTGATTATATTTCTACTCTTTCACATCTCAGACGTGTGATCTCTCCTCTTTCAAGAGCTCAGCCTCACTTCGAGGCTCGTGACCTGCACCCCACACAATGGGGAAGATTATGTCCATCTGAAACCCCTGAAGGACCAAACTGTGGACTTGTCAAGAACTTTGCACAGATGGTGGAATTATCCACCGGGGTGGATGACAAAAGTGTCCTTAAGAAAATACTTCTGGATCTGGACGTAAAGCCAAACATTCCGCAACACCGCCTGGAAAAAGTGGTGGAATACGATGCAGAGCTTGAAGAGTACACTGATGAATTTGACACAATTCCACATGAAGAAGAGAAGCCTGATCTAGGATATGTCGACTATTCAGATATGGACGATGGTATGGGAGGCTTTGCAGATGACTGAAGCAAAAGTTTTTTTGGACGGGGAACTCATCGGTACCCACAGCAATCCACAGGACCTTGTGGAAAACATTCGCAAGCAAAGGAGAAGTGGAGTAATATCCCGACAGGTCAATGTTACCCTAAATGAGGACATTCACGAAGTTATCATAAACTCCGATATAGGGAGAGCCAGGAGACCATTAATAGTAGTTGAAGGTGGAAAGTCTTTACTGACCGAGGACCGCAAGGAAGCTCTGAAGAAAGGCGAGATGACCTATGATGACCTGGTAAAGGACGGGGTCATTGAATACCTGGACGCTGAAGAAGAAGAGAATGCATTTATTGCCCTTACAGAGCCTGAGATCGTTCCAAAGAACACACATCTTGAGATAGACCCAAGCCTCATGCTTGGGATCTGTACTGGCATGGTGCCTTATCCCGAACATAACGCATCTCCCCGTAATACCATGGGTGCGGCCATGGTAAAGCAGTGTATAGGTGTATCAACATCTAACACAAAGCTTAGGCCTGACACGCGTGCACACGTATTACACTACCCGCAGAAAGCCCTTGTAAGGACCATGACCTGTGAGAACATTGCATTTGATGAAAGACCTGCCGGGCAGAACTTCGTGGTGGCAGTGATGTCATTCGAAGGCCATAATATTGAAGATGCTCTGGTGTTCAATAAAGGTTCTATAGAGAGAGGTCTTGGAAGAAGCCATTTCATCAGGACGTTCGAAGGTGAGGAAAGAAGATATCCCGGCGGACAGGAAGACAAGTTCGAGATACCTGATTCCGAGTACAGGGGAGCCCGCAGTCCTGAGGCATATTCTAATCTTGATGTGGACGGTCTTGTAAACCCTGAAACTTTGGTAGGACCAAATGATGTACTGATAGGTAAGACCAGTCCCCCCCGTTTCCTTGAGGAACAGTCTGATTTCGGTATCACTGTAGAGCAGCGCAGGGAAAGCGCAATAACTATGCGTTCTAATGAAAAGGGTATCGTTGATACTGTAATTCTCACAGAATCAATAAACGGTACCCGCCTTGCAAAAGTAAAGATAAGGGATCAGAGAATACCTGAGATCGGCGATAAGTTCGCATCCAGGCATGGACAGAAGGGAGTTATCGGCCTTATAGTACCATACCAGGACATGCCTTTTACAGAGAACGGCATGGTTCCAGACCTTGTCATAAACCCACATGCTATCCCCTCTCGTATGACAGTCGGACATGTGCTTGAAATGATCGGAGGCAAAGTAGGCAGCATGGAAGGCAGGCGTATCGATGCAACTGTCTTCGCAGGAGAGAACGAAGAGGATCTGCGTGCGGGTCTTAAAAGACAGGGATTTGCCCACACAGGCAAAGAAGTGTTCTTCGATGGCGTCACAGGAAAGAGAATACCCGCGGATGTGTTCGTAGGCGTGATCCTTTACCAGAAACTGCACCATATGGTCGCCTCCAAGATGCATGCCAGGTCACGCGGACCTGTACAGGTGCTTACCCGCCAGCCAACAGAAGGCAGGGCAAGAGAAGGAGGTCTGAGGTTCGGAGAAATGGAGCGTGATGTCCTTATCGGACACGGGGCTGCCATGACACTGAAGGAAAGACTGCTTGATGAATCCGACAAGGTAGTCGAACTTGTCTGCGGACACTGTGGCATGATAGCTACCTTTGACCGCAAGAGGAATATAAGATATTGTGCAAGCTGCGGCGCTGAAACCGACATTCACCCGGTAGAAATGAGCTATGCCTTCAAGCTGTTACTTGATGAGATCAAGTCGCTGGGAGTTGCACCGAGACTAAAATTGGACGATGCTGTGTGAAGGTGATATAAAATGGATACAATACCTTCCATCCCTAAAAGAATATCTGCAATACAATTTGGCCTGATATCTCCGAGAGAGGTCAGGAAAATGAGCGTTACGAACATCATTACTGCAGATACCTATGATGATGACGGTTACCCTATAGATATGGGATTAATGGACCTCAGACTTGGGGTCATAGATCCCGGACTCAAGTGTAAGACTTGTGGAAGCAGAGCGGGAGAGTGTCCCGGACATTTCGGGCATATAGAATTGGTTGCACCGGTAGTGCATGTTGGTTTCAACAAGACCATCCGTAAGACATTACGTTCCATATGTCGCAATTGCAGTGCTCTGTTGCTGGAACCTCCTCAAAAGAAGGATTTTGTTGCTCAGATCAGTAAACTCCAGGAAATGGGACATCTTCCTGACCCTGTGATAAACGAGGTTTTCAAAGAAGCAAGAAAGACAAAGGTCTGTCCTTACTGCGGCGCCGAGCAGCTGGAGATCAAGTTCGAGAAGCCAACCGAATATATAGAGGACGGACACAAGCTCACACCTACTGAAATAAGGGACAGGTTCGAGAACATATCGGATGATGATGTAAAAGTACTTGGGATGGATCCTGCAAGTGCCAGGCCGGAATGGATGATCCTTACAGTATTACCCGTGCCGCCTGTAACTGTCAGACCGTCCATCACGCTTGAGTCCGGCCAGCGTAGTGAAGATGACCTGACCCACAAACTTGTGGACATCATACGCATAAACCAGCGTTTCCAGGAGAACAGGGATGCAGGAGCTCCACAACTGATCATAGAAGACCTCTGGGAATTGTTACAGTACCATGTGACCACTTTCTTTGACAATGAAGTATCAGGTGTGCCACCGGCAAGGCACAGGTCCGGAAGACCTCTGAAAACGCTTACTCAGCGTCTGAAAGGAAAAGAAGGGCGTTTCAGAGGAAGTCTGTCAGGTAAACGTGTTAACTTCTCCGCCCGTACTGTAGTGTCCCCTGACCCCAACCTTAGTATCAACGAAGTTGGAGTACCCGAAGCCATAGCTATCCAGATGACCATACCTGAAAGGGTCATAGACAGAAATACAGAGTTGTTGAGGATGTATATTCTCAGGGGAAGCGATGTGCATCCTGGAGCCAACTACGTGATACGTCCGGATGGAAGGCGTATAAAGATCACAGAGAACAACAAGGAAGAGCTGGCTGAGAAGGTCGAGAAGGGATGGGTCGTTGAAAGACAATTGATGGATGGAGACACGGTGCTTTTCAACAGACAGCCCTCTCTGCACAAAATGAGTATCATGGCCCATCAGGTAAAAGTCCTGCCGAACAAAACGTTCAGGCTTAATCCTGCAGTGTGTCCCCCATATAACGCTGACTTTGATGGTGACGAAATGAACATGCACGTGCTCCAGACAGAAGAATCGAGAGCAGAAGCAAGTATACTCATGCAGGTGCAGGAGAATATCCTTTCACCGCGTTTCGGCGGACCGATCATTGGTGGAATACACGATCATATATCGGGCATGTTCCTGCTTACAAGGAACGAGAACCGTATAACTAAGAACGAAGCTCTTGAACTCCTCAGGAAAGCAGAGATCAGAGAGTTACCAGAGCCTAGCGGATATGATGATAACGGGGAGCCTTATTGGAATGGCAAGCAGATATTCAGTCAGATCCTTCCGGAAGGCTTGAATGCAGAATTTCCGGCTGAAGTATGCTTCAAATGTGAAACATGCAAAAAAGAAGACTGTGAGTACAACGCATATGTTGTTATCAGAAATGGAGAAATGGTCAAGGGGACCATTGATGAGAAGGCCATAGGGGCGTTCAAAGGCATCATACTTGATAAGGTCGTAAAAAAATATGGCACAGAGGCTGGTGCTAAATTTGTTGATGACTTCACCAGACTTGCCATCAGAGGTGTAATGAAGACAGGGCTCAGCTTTGGCATCAGTGACGAGGATATTCCGGAAACTGCCAAGAAGAATATAAAAGAAGTTCTTGACAAGGCGGAGAACGAGGTAAAGGACCTGATAGCAGCTTATGAGGCAAAAGAACTGGAACCTTTGCCTGGAAGAACACTCGACGAAACCATTGAAATGAAGATCATGCAGACACTTGGTAAGGCGAGGGACCAGGCAGGTAATATTGCAGGTAATCAGCTTGGCCTGGAAAACTCTGCGGTGATAATGGCCAAGTCTGGCGCAAGAGGGTCCATGCTTAACCTTACACAGATGGCTGCTTGTGTTGGACAGCAGGCGGTACGTGGTGAACGTATCAGAAGAGGATATGCAGGCAGAACACTTCCGCACTTTGACAAAGGTGACTTGGGAGCCGATGCTCACGGATTCGTAAAATCCAGCTACAAAAGCGGATTGTCACCTACCGAATACTTCTTCCATGCCATAGGAGGACGTGAGGGTCTTGTGGATACTGCAGTGCGTACATCTCAGTCAGGATATCTGCAGAGAAGACTGGTAAATGCTCTCCAGGACCTAGAGGTACAATATGATGGTACTGTAAGGGAAACAAGAGGAGTGATAGTGCAGTTCAAGTACGGAGAAGATGGTATAGACTCAACAAAGAGTGATTACAGTAAGCCTGATAACGTACATAAGATCGTGGAAGCGGTTACAGGAAGGAAGGTGAACTGAAAATGGCTCTGATAGAATCTACTATAGACTCGATGCTTGGTAACCTTGACCTGCCTTTAAATATCCTCCAGACACTGAAAGAAGATGTCATTAAAGCAGGAGTTAACAAAAAAGAGCTTGAAGAGATCATCGAAAAGGTCAAGGAAAGTTATGAATATGCAAAAGTAGAACCCTGCGAAGCTGTGGGAGTTGTATCAGCCCAATCCATAGGAGAACCGGGCACTCAGATGACGATGCGTACTTTCCACTACGCCGGTGTAGCCGAGATCAACGTTACATTGGGACTACCCCGCCTTATAGAGATAGTTGATGCGAGAAAGGAACCAAGCACTCCAACGATGACAATTGCTGTTCTGGAAGAATATGCACAGGACAGAGATAAGGCACGCAAACTTGCATGGGAGATCGAGGCTACGCATATAGACCAACTTGCAGATGTCACAACTGATGCACTGAACATGCAATTGATAATAGACCTGCATGAGAAGACCCTGATGTACCGAAATATAACAGTCGATGAGATTATCGAGAAGCTAACCGATAAGTTGGACATCCAAGTCAGGCTCTCTGAAAATATTGACAACCAACTGATTGTGAAGCTGAAAGAGCCTTCTTATAGAGATCTTTTGCAGATGAGAAAAAATATCGACACTATCACCTTGAAGGGGATAGAAGGTATCAAAAGGGTCGTCATACGCAAAGATGGTAATGAATATATGCTCTACACCGAGGGGTCCCAGTTGAAGAAAGTACTGGAAGTGGAAGGTGTTGACATCAGCCGCACCTATACCAATAACATTGGTGAGATATACGATGTGTTCGGGATAGAAGCTGCAAGGAATGCCATTATCAAAGAAGCTACCAGTACGCTGGGAGAACAGGGTCTTACAGTGGATATCAGACATATAATGTTAGTTTCTGATATCATGTGTTGTGATGGTGAAGTTAAGCAGATAGGTCGTCACGGCATTTCAGGTGAAAAGGCCAGTGTATTTGCACGTGCTGCTTTTGAAGTTACTGTGAACCACTTGCTTGATGCAGGAATGCGCGGTGATGTTGATGAGCTTAATGGTGTCACGGAGAACATTATAGTTGGGCAACCAATTAAACTTGGAACTGGGGACGTGCACCTGATAGCTAAATAAAGTTTCAAAATGGTATACGGATTACAGAAGAGCAACCAGAAAGTAGATATAAGGATTCACTTATTAGAATACAGACCTTAGGTTTAAATTGCATAAGAGATGGTAATATGGATATTAATATCGACAAAGCATTGATCAAGGCAATCAGGACAGGAAAGGTGGTGATCGGCTCTAAGAGCACCATCAACGCTGCTATTAGCGGAAAAGCGAAAATAGTGGTTCTTGCTTCCAACTGCCCGACAGAGATAAGAGCACAGATCGAGTCTACAGATGTACCTGTACTCAATTATTCCGGTACGAACATGGAACTTGGTCCTGTTTGCGGAAAGCCTTTTGTGATCGCTGCACTTGCGATCCTGGAAACGGGTGAATCCGATATACTAGCAGCAGCTTGAAAGGAGTTGCTTGACTTGAGCGAGATCAGGCTGTCAACAGAAGGAATAAGATACATCGCATTATTTGAGAGCGTGACTGGTGCAACCGTGATGGATTGCATCGTTGAGGACGATCGTATAATATATGTGGTGAAACCGGGTGATATGGGTGCAGCCATCGGAAGAAATGGTGACCACATTAACCGTATAAAAAAAACTGTTGACAAACACGTTGAACTCGTGGAATATTCAGATGATCCGGTCATATTCATAAAGAATGCGTTTGGTCCTGTAACTGTCAAGTCGGTGAACATTACCACAAGGAACGACAAACGTGTGGCTTATGCAGATGTCTCTAACAAGGAAAAGGGACTAGCCATCGGACGTGAAGGAAAGAACATCGGAAAAGTAAAAATGGTTGCGCAAAGGCACCACGATATAGATGATGTCATACTTCAGTGACCTCATAGAATCAGGATCAAGAGCAACATTACTGTGATGAAATCTTGGAGAAAGTATTATGCCAAATGGAAAATATGCAGCTCATACCTTAAAGAGCATTCGCCAAAATGCTAGGTGGAAAGACACCCAGTATAACAGGCGTACGCTTGGTTTGAACGTGAAAGCGGACCCCCTTGGAGGAGCTCCACAGGGAAGAGGAATTGTACTTGAAAAGATAGGAGTAGAAGCAAAGCAGCCTAACTCTGCAATAAGGAAATGTGTAAGGATACAGCTGATCAAGAACGGTCGTCAGGTATCCGCATTCTGCCCGGGGGACGGTGCTATCAACTTCATTGACGAACACGATGAAGTAACGGTAGAGAGAATTGGTGGACGCATGGGTGGTGCAATGGGAGATATCCCCGGTGTACGTTTCAAAGTTATTGCAGTCAACAACGTGTCCCTGAACCAGATGGTCATTGGCCGCAAAGAGAAACCCAGGAGATGATCTTCAATGTATAAATTATATGGAAAATGGGACCTTGCAGAAGTAGAGGTAACAGATCTCGGAATAAAGAGATATGCTAACCTTGAGCCTGTGATATTGCCACATTCAAGCGGGAGACACGCACGCCAACAGTTCAACAAATCGAATTTGCTTATAGTTGAACGTCTTGTAAACAGTATGATGAGGGGAGAAAAGAACACCGGCAAGAAACAACTTGCTATGCGTACTGTTGAAGATGCTCTGGAAATAATCAATACGAAAACAAAGAAGAACCCCGTGCAGGTACTTATAGAGGCTATTGCCAACGCGGGCCCCAGGGAAGAGGTTGTCAGGCTTAAATACGGAGGCATATCTGTTCCTAAAGCTGTGGACACTGCACCTCAGAGGCGTGTTGACAGTGCTCTAAGATATATTTCAATGGGAGCAAGCCAGGCAGCATTCAAATCAAAGAAGTCCCTGGCAGAATGCCTTGCAGCAGAACTTATAGCAGCGGCAAATCGCGATGCAAAGTGCTTCTCCATTAACAGGAAGGATGCTAAGGAAAGAGTCGCAAAGGCAGCACGTTAAGCTGTTCATTGCTTATAATAATAGTAGTATTACAGGGTAGTATTATGGGAAGAAGAAAGAAAATGGTGGAGCGCGTCACTGCATTGATGGGCACACCTGAGAAGATACGCAACATTGGAATAGTTGCGCATATTGATCATGGTAAGACCACATTATCCGATAACCTGCTGGCTGGGGCCGGAATGATATCCAAGGAACTGGCAGGCAGGCAGCTCTTCATGGACTCCGACGAGGAGGAACAGGCGAGGGGAATTACCATAGATGCATCCAACGTTTCAATGGTGCACGAATACGAGGGACAGGAATACCTGATCAACCTTATAGACACACCTGGTCACGTTGACTTTGGCGGTGACGTCACCCGTGCCATGCGTGCAGTGGATGGAGCCGTAGTTGTAATTGATGCAGTCGAAGGTACAATGCCACAGACAGAGACCGTGCTGAGGCAGGCCCTTCGAGAGCATGTTAAGCCTGTGTTGTTCATCAATAAAGTGGATCGTCTTATAAACGAACTACAGGTGGATTCCCAGGAAATGCAGGTCAGACTAGGGAAGCTTATAGACCATGTTAACAAGCTTATCAAAGGAATGAACGAAGAGAGATACAAGGCAGGCTGGAGAGTAGATGCCGCGGCCGGTACTGTAGCTTTCGGTTCAGCACTTTATAACTGGGCAATAAGCGTACCAATGATGAAAAAGACTGGAATCAGTTTCAATCAGGTATATGACTACTGTAAGAAAGAGGACATGAAGGCACTTGCTGAGAAATGTCCTTTGCATGAGGTAGTAAACGACATGGTGGTCAGGTTCCTGCCAAATCCCCTGCAGGCACAGAAGGGAAGAGTAGCAGCTATCTGGCATGGGGATAAAGAATCACCTATAGGAAAAGCCATGATGGGCGCTGATGCCTCTGCAGACCTTACATTCATGGTCACGGACATATCCATGGACCCACATGCAGGAGAAGTGGCCACTGGCAGACTTTTCAGTGGAAGTCTTACCCGCGGGATGGAAGTATACGTATCCGGTGCTGCCAAGAAGAACAGGATACAGCAGGTAGGAATTTTCATGGGCCCAGAAAGGCTTGAAGTAGAAAAGATACCTGCAGGCAACATTGCTGCTGTAACAGGCCTTAGGGATGCAATAGTTGGATCCACGGTAACCACGCTGGAAAACATGACACCCTTTGAAAGCATAAAACATGGCAGTGAACCAGTGGTGACAGTTGCTGTGGAAGCAAAACACATGAAAGACCTTCCAAAGCTTGTCGAAGTGCTGAGACAGGTGGCAAAAGAGGACCCAACGCTCAGGATCACTCTTGATGAGGAGACCGGAGAGCACCTGATGGCAGGTATGGGCGAACTTCATCTGGAGGTCATTGCACACAGGATCGAGCGTGATAAAGGAGTGGAGATCACTACTACACCACCAATAGTTGTGTATCGTGAGACCATTCGTGACAAAGCTGGTCCAGTGGAAGGTAAATCTCCCAACAGACACAACAGGTTCTATGTGGAGATCGAACCTCTGGAGCAAGAAGTGATCGAACTGATCCGTAACGGCGATATTTCCATGAATATGCCGGAACTGGAACGCCGTGAGAAGCTCATGGCAGCTGGAATGAACAAGGATGAGGCAAAAGGTATCGTAGACATATACGAGTCCAATATCTATATCGATATGACGAAAGGTATCCAGTACCTTAACGAAACAATGGAACTTATCCTTGAGGGCTTCCAGGAGGTAATGAAAGCAGGCCCATTGTCAAGGGAACCATGTATGGGCATCAAGATCAAGTTAGTGGATGCAAAGCTGCACGAAGACGCTGTGCACAGAGGACCCGCTCAGGTAATTCCTGCTTCCAGACAGGCTATACAGGCAGCCATGCTTATGGCTGGAGATACACTCCTTGAACCCTATCAGAAAGTGTTTATCCAGGTACCACAGGACCAGATGGGTGGAGCCACGAAGGAGATCCAGGGTCGCCGTGGAATAATAATGGATATGCATACTGAAGGTGACACTACAATTATTGAATCAAGGGCTCCTGTAGCTGCACTGTTCGGTTTTGCCGGTGATATAAGATCTGCGACCGAAGGCCGTGCAATGTGGAGCACAGAGTTCGCTGGCTTTGAAACACTGCCTACGAACCTGTTGGGTGAGGTAGTGGGAGCCATCAGGCAAAGAAAAGGCCTGAAGAAGGAGATCCCACAGGCATCCGATTATCTCTCCATGTAAGCTGTAGAGAAGGCTTATGCCTTTATCCTGCAGCTTTTCCTCGGAAAGGTTTAAACGTAGAAAAAACTATTAGGACAAATCATACTTAAGCAATATCAAATAGGAGACGATTTAAATGGCTGACAAACCACACATGAACTTAGCAGTCATCGGTCACATCGACCACGGCAAATCAACACTTGTCGGAAGATTGATGTTCGAAACAGGAGCAGTACCTGCTCACATGATCGAGAAATACAAGCAGGAAGCAAGAGAGAAAGGAAAGGAGTCATTCGCCTTTGCATGGGTTATGGACTCTCTGAAGGAAGAGAGAGAAAGGGGTATCACCATCGATATCGCTCACAGAAGGTTCGATACCGACAAATACTATTTCACAGTCGTGGACTGCCCAGGCCACCGTGACTTCGTCAAGAACATGATCACAGGTGCATCCCAGGCAGACGCTGCGATCCTTGTGGTCGCCGCACCTGATGGCGTCATGGCACAGACAAAGGAACACATATTCCTCTCCAGAACCCTTGGTATCAACCAGCTGATCATTGCCGTCAACAAGATGGACGCAGCAAAGTACAGCGAAGAAAGGTACAAGGAAGTAAAGGAACAGGTTTCACAGTTGCTCGGCATGGTCGGTTTCAAGGCATCTGAGATCCCATTCATTCCAACCTCTGCATTTGAGGGTGACAATATCTCAAAGACACCCAGCCCGAACACTCCATGGTACAAGGGACCATCCATACTTGAAGCTCTTAACGCACTCAAGACTCCAGAAAAGCCGGACAAGCTGCCACTCAGGATCCCCGTGCAGGATGCATACACCATCTCCGGTATTGGAACTGTGCCTGTAGGCAGAGTAGAGACCGGTATAATGAAGAAAGGTGACAAGGTAGTATTCATGCCAACTGGCGCAGGTGGAGAAGTAAAATCCATTGAAATGCACCATGAGGAAATCCCTCAGGCTGGACCTGGTGACAACATTGGCTGGAACGTCAGAGGTGTAGGAAAGGCTGACGTGCGCAGAGGAGACGTATGCGGACACAGCGACAATCCACCAAGCGTTGCCGAAGAATTCAGTGCACAGATCGTGGTACTCCAGCACCCATCTGCGATCACGGTCGGATATACACCAGTATTCCACTGCCACACCACACAGACCGCATGTACCCTTATGTCAATAGACAAGAAACTTGACCCGAAGACAGGACAGGCCAAGGAAGAGAACCCAACCTTTATAAAGGCTGGAGATGCGGCAATTGTAACCGTTAGGCCAACAAAGCCAATGTGTATCGAGCCTGTAAAATCCATTCCACAGCTTGGAAGGTTTGCCATCCGTGATATGGGAATGACCATTGCTGCCGGCATGTGCATGAGTGTCAAACAGAAATAAGGACACTCTCCTTTTATCTCAGAGGAGAATAATATGGCACAGAAGGCAAGAATTAGATTATCAGGGATCAGTCCGGTAAATCTGGATGGAGTTTGCGATCAGGTAAAAGCTATCGCTGAGAGGACAGGGGTCAGCATCTCTGGACCAGTGCCTCTTCCTACCAAGAAACTGGTTGTCCCTACTAGGAAGAGCCCCAGTGGCGAAGGGACCGCAACATGGGACCACTGGGAAATGAGAGTACATAAAAGGTTGATAGACATCGCTGCCGATGAAAGGGCATTGAGGCAACTCATGCGCATTCAGGTGCCGAAGGATATCAACATAGAGATCGTGCTCCAGAACTAAAAACATAAAGTTACAGATCTGATCTGTAACCCTCTTTTTTTCTTTATTTTCTTTGATAAAGCCGGTAGTGTTAGCTGTGAAAGGTTTTTGTGACAGAACTGCTGTTAAAAGTCATTTTTAGGAAGTACTTATTCATATTCTCGAATACTACGATGAAAAAGCATCATAAAAGTAACGTATATCCGTAAAAAGACTCATAGAGAAAATGGGAGCTCATATAAAAGAAAAAGTACTGATTTTAGGAGCAGGGTACACCGGACCAGTGGCAGCGAATATGAAAGGCATGGGCATTATGATATAACTTATCAAGTCCCTGGGAAGGGCAACAAAAGATGTTTAAGAAGAAGCTCCTTTTGAGGAGCATCTTCTTTTTCTCAGGTTTTGTCATCTTCAAAATCAATAGAGCTGTGAGTGCCGTCACAGAAAGGTTTACTGGCGGACCCGCCGCACCTGCACAAAGCCATTACAGGCTGAGTTGACAAAGAAGCACCTTGTGAACTGATCAAGTGATCAACATTCTTTACAATATAAGGACCATTTTTTGTGATCTCTATAGATGGTTTTTTATGAGAAATCGTCTTTTCTGCATGTGTCATGATAATTCCCAACTTCTACTAATATTCATAAGTTAATATTGTTTTTGATGCAGCTTGGGTAGAAACACGTAATCTTATAAAAAAAGTTGGGACTTCAGATTTAAGGATTACAGTATAGATATTGACTGATTATTTTTGGGACTGTCATATTTATGTCAATTGAAAAGAACCATGGAAAAAGTAAGTTGTAAATAGATTAAAATAATAAAAAGTTGTTCAATGAACTCATCTGCTAGAATTAGCCGAAAAAATTATCATAATATATGCACACGGGGAAAAAATAGATAGATGATATGCTAAAAACTAGATTCTTTTGTTCTGGGAACATATGAGCCGTAAAATAAAATTGAAGCTCTGTATTGAGCTTTTTGCCATGCTGTAGCCTTCAATTGACCTATCCTGAATGTGAGTCTGCAATTAAATCTGTCCCTGTGTTATTAAATCAAGAGGTAAAATGTCATTTGAAAACCTAAAGATCAAAAAACCACTTCAAAGAGCGCTTGAAAATGAAGGATATACTACACCCACCCCGATACAGGCACAGGCTATACCCCACCTGTTGGAGAACAGGGATCTGATAGGCATTGCCCAGACAGGTACAGGCAAGACTGCCGCATTCGTATTGCCGATCCTTCAAAAACTGTCTGAGGTGAACAGACCATCTAAGCCTGGAATGCCACGGGTACTTGTACTTGCGCCTACAAGAGAGCTTGCAGCGCAGATAGGGGAGAGCTTTGCCACTTATGGGCAGTTCATAAGGTTCCGGCACACTGTTGTTTTTGGTGGTGTCGGGCAGGGACCTCAGGTAAAGGCCTTATCGCATGGTGTTGATGTCCTGATAGCCACCCCAGGGAGGTTACTTGACCTCCTTGACCAGGGATATGCAAAGCTAAATGCTGTTGAGTTCTTTGTGCTTGACGAAGCCGACAGGATGCTTGACATGGGCTTTATCAAAGATGTGTACCGGATAGTATCCTTGCTTCCTGTGAAAAGGCAATCTCTTTTCTTTTCTGCTACTATGTCCCCACAGATAGCAGAACTTGCGCGCAAGCTTCTTACCAGCCCGGTGCACGTGGAAGTCACTCCACAGGCTACAACTGTGGAAAAAATAGACCAGTTCGTTTTTTTCGTGGACCAGGAAAATAAGGATAACCTCTTGCTCGGCCTTCTGCAGCATAACCATTTAACATCGGTCTTGGTGTTCACCCGCACAAAACATCGTGCAAACAAAGTGGCTTTGATGCTTAATAAGAACAATATCGAAGCGGATGCCATCCATGGGAATAAATCGCAAAACCAGCGCACTAAAGCTATGGATGACTTCAGGTCCGGAAATGTGAGGGTACTGGTGGCAACCGATATTGCTGCGCGTGGGATTGACATTGAGGATATATCTCACGTTATAAACTATGACCTTCCTAACGAGCCAGAGAATTATGTGCATCGCATAGGACGTACGGCAAGAGCAGGATCAGATGGCACAGCATACTCATTCTGTGCGGCAGACGAACGCGATTACCTGCGCAGCATCGAAAAACTCACATGCCAGGAAATAGAAATTGCAGAACACCATTATCATTCGGAAAAGGCAAAAAATGCCACAGGTGAGGCAGCGAAACCTGCACCAAGAAAACAGCATGGATCCGGACAGAGAACCAGACCACAGAAACAGAACAGGCAGCATCCTGTAGCAAGGAACCCGCGTCCTGCAAGAGGCCGCTGACAATCTGAAAATAACATCAACAGCACATTTATCAGTGATGAATACCTTATCGGTATTCACTCTCTGGACCTGTAGTGTAGCGGATATCACTTAAGCCTCCGGAGCTTAGAACCCGGGTTCGAGTCCCGGCAGGTCCGCTAAAAAAATTAACTAATTCTAAAAGTTACTGCTTTTTTTGCTCAACATACTTATACTGAAAATTATACTGAAAAAACCACATAAATACCATTCTAAACAATACTCAGAAGAAACTCAAAAGGTTTATGTGGACAGGCAAAAGAATATAATTTTTTTAAACTGCTGTAACAGTCTGGTTTTCATAGCCAGTTTCTGTATACACGTACTCTTCTTTATATCTTGCCAACGCAAAGCCCACAAAAGTCAAAGCAATCCCTAATATCATATGTTCAGTTATTATTGATCCAATACCTGTTACGAGGACTAATAACCACAGTTTTTCTAACATAATAGATAATATGCGGGCTAACTATATAAATAAAATTTTAATAAACAATCGTGAGAATATTTTATAATGATTGATAATTGAAGTCTTTCTAGTACTCCATTCCATTCATAAGAAAATATTAATATATTTTTGATTCTATACATGATGATGCTAACATTTTGTGGAATGGACAAAGATTGTCGTGGTCCGTTAAAAAAGAACAATTTCGCAAATACAGTGACTTACATTATTTTCAATAGTTAATTTCTTTTTTGTTTGGTTCCTGCTGTGGAAGCCTTAATTTAAAAGTAGACCCTTTGCCTTCCTCGCTTTCCACCCACACCCTGCCTTTATGCAATCCAACAAATTCCTTCACCAGCGCAAGACCAAGCCCTGTGCCGCCATAGATCTTCGAGGTAGACGGATCAACCTGCATGAAAGGTTTGAATATAAAATCAATGGCATCCCGAGGGATCCCGATACCCGTGTCTGATACGGATACTTGCAATTCACTGTCAATAAGTTCTAGAGTAAGTGTCACTGACCCCTCGAAAGAAGTGAACTTTACCGCATTGTCAAGCAAGTTATACATTATCTGCTTGAGCTTTGTCTTATCTGCACATACCTGTGCATTATTGGTAAGTTCATTGATCTCAAATCTTATGTTCTTCCTAACTGCCATAGGATGGATGACTATACTTAGATCATCCAATAACTCTTGGACATAAAATCTCTCACAATACAACTCCATTTTTCCTGCTTCTACTTTAGAAAGATCCAGTATCGTATTGATGAGATGCAACAGGTGTTTTCCACTGTTCAAGATGTTCCGGACATATTTTGCTTGTTTTTCATTCATATCTCCAAATGTCCCTTCATTCAAGACCTGGGAAAAACCAATTATAGAATTAAGTGGAGTTCTTAGTTCATGGCTCATATTTGCCAGGAATTCGGACTTTGCCCTGCTGGCCTCCTCAGCTACCAGCTTCGCATGTAACATTGCCTCTTCTGCTTGTTTACGTTCATTGATATCCTGAAAGCTCTCAAGGATATACTGTTTACCATGCAGACTGATCCTTTTAGTGTTCTTGAGAATGGGATTCTTCCTACCATCCTTGCATTTGATAGTAGTGTCCATGCCCTGAAACCCATTAAGTCCCTCAACCCATATAGGACATTTTTTTGATCCTGATCCTTTTGGGCACAGAATATCACATAACTGGCCTACAAGCTCTTCCTTTGAAAAACCCGTGATCTCGCAGGTCTTGTGATTAACATCCTCGATAATATAATCCTGCCCAATGATCAGAGTTCCACTGGGAATGTTTTCATACAGCGCCTGGAACTTTTCTTCACTTTCCTTTAAAGTTACCTCTGAAAGCTTCCTATTGGAAATATCTCTTTGCGAGACTGCCATGTACCAACATACTCTCTGGCTGCATATATAATATTCTACTTATAAAAATTTATACTCAGCATTAAATCATATAGTTAAATGGAAACATAAATTAAAAGGAGTATCATTGTACATTTATAACCCACGTTTTTCAAAGGGAAATGATTTAAGTATTTAGGATAGTGGATATTGAAATATCAATGGGGAGATCGGATGAAAAGGAATAAAAAATTGAAAGGCAGTGCCCTGCAAAATCGGAGCAAGGACATCCGGATGCGCAGTATCGCGATCGGAATAGGTGTTGTGCTTATGATCACGGGCGCCATTGGGATATTACACAACATGAGAAGTTCCGGGGAATGGTCTGTCTCTGATGAAGGGGTACTATCTTATGATCTGCCGGAAAAAGCAGATTATTCCATCACTGAAGCTAAAATGACAGAAAATGGGAATGCGCTTAAATATCTTACATTCACCAGTGAGCACAGCATCATACAAGGACTCATGCGCCTTCCTCTATCTGACAAAAAAGTCCCTGGCATAGTAGTGCTTCCCGGAGCCGGGACCGCAAAGGAAGAACAACAGGGGCTTGCATCCGACCTTGCGGATATGGGATACGCCACCATCACTATCGACCAGCGTAACCAGGGGGTTGTGAACCCTGAAACTGATCTGCAACTATTTGAAGAAGGTAAAGGTCCCTTTGAATATAGCATGGTATATGATGCCCTCATGGCTGCTGAAGTGTTAAGAGACCAGAAGGAAGTGGATCCTGAAAATATAGCTATGCTTGGAATCAGTAACGGAGGGAGGTTTGCCATAATTGCAACAGCTCTTGACCCCAGGATCAAGGGAGTCATTGGCATCAGCACATCGGGGTACCAGACTGGCGCAATTGATAAGAACAGGATCAATGAAAATGCATACAAATTCTACAGGTCCATAGATCCTGATAACTACATAGCAACAATATCACCCCGGAAAGTCGTCTTGATCCATGCTATTAATGATACTATAGTTCCCTACAGCATGGCCGAGGTTACATTTGAATTGGCCAAAGCACCAAAAGCAATGTATACCGTGAATGGCAGCATACACGGATATAGTCCATCTGCAAAAGGAGAATTAGAAAAAGAACTGGCAATTATCTTTGACCAATGGCCGGAATGAAGACCACCTGAGATCTCAACGGCATTTATCTGATGGCGCCCGGATAAAAGCCTGCCCGCAAGATGAGTAAAAGCCGTCTGTTCTTTCACATGGTCCATGCACTTGTATATTATCCTCAAGGTTACTTTCTCTGTTAGGTTCAATGGTATCGATAGACATCTGATGATCACCCGTATTAAATAGATACTAATCCAGATATATACAAGACATATATAAAACTCACTCTGCATAAGAACACATCTTTTATTATAGACCTTAACTATTACATGTTGTCTGAAAGATACAGAGAGGAAATTCATGAAGCTTGAAACACAGGCTATACTCAATACCGATGACCTTACCTCCATCATGTTCGATATGGACAATACACTTTTTGATTTTGTGGAAGCAAAAACACGTGCTTGCCAGGAGATAGTGGACCACCTTGGATGTGGAGATGCACTTGAACTTTTCCAGTACTTCAGAAGACCAGGCTGCGGCTTCGAAGACTGGAACAATATACGGGACTATATTTTGGATATGGGCGTATTCTCACGATCTACGTATGATGAATGCTGTAAGATATACGAAACAGAGAAATTAAGAGCTGTGGATCCATATCCAAACGCCATTCCCACTATCAGGGAACTCAAGAAAATGGGACTGAAAATTGTAATACTTACAGACGCACACAGTAAAAATGCAAAGAAGAGACTTGAAAAGACCGGTTTCTCTCAATGGCTGGACGCTCTCTTCTGTGCGGACATCACAGGTTCAAGCAAACCTTCGCATCAAACCTTCCTTTTTGCTCTGGAAGCACTTGACCTGCAGCCTTGTGAAACTCTCTTCGTTGGTGACAGCCTGCGCAGGGACATTGCACCTTCAAAGGCTTTAGGAATGCTCACTGCCTATGCAGCTTACGGGGACAGGAACAACGATACATACAGACCCTGCGGAACTGCAGATCCTGATATTATACTGAACGATATCAGCGAAGTGCTCGACCTGTTCAAAACTGGAAAAAGAGAATAAACATGCAGTATGATGTCATTGTTGTAGGAGGCGGACCTGTCGGCTCAACTGCAGCACGCTACGCATGTGAGGAAGGAGCAAAGGTTTTGCTTATTGAAGAACATGCTTTTATAGGTTCACCGGTGGGATGTACAGGCCTGCTCAGCACACGTGCGGTAAAAGAATGCGATGTTGAACCTTCCGATGACTTTGTCCTTAACTCTGTCAGAGGAGCCTATGTTCACCCGCCCTCTGAAAGACCATTGCCTATAGACGGAGGCAAAACAAAAGCGTACGTAGTGTCAAGAAAAATGTTCGACAGAACACTTTTCAGGATGGCAGCAGATGCCGGGGTTGACGTGATGCTCAGGACGCGTGCAACAGGAATGCAGCTCAGCAACAGTTCCCAGACTCTCAGCGTGCTTGAAAAAGGCAACGTGCAGAACATCCGGGCAAAAGTGATCATTGCTGCAGATGGAGTACGCAGTAATATGGCAAAGATGGCGGGTCTTGGAAATGTGCAGAGGATCATGCCGGGTATACAGGTAGAAGCTCCATATAGGTCAGATGACCCTGATTTTGTCGAGCTGTTCGTAGGTTCGAAGGCACCTGGGTTCTTTGCCTGGACAGTGCCTGT
The DNA here is from genome assembly GCF_002067275.1 of Methanomethylovorans sp. PtaU1.Bin093. Lineage (GTDB taxonomy): Archaea > Halobacteriota > Methanosarcinia > Methanosarcinales > Methanosarcinaceae > Methanomethylovorans. Next base: position 54,080 of record NZ_MVQX01000060.1, read on the forward strand.
GGATGAACATATTTCAAGAATAGGACTGGCAACCGATGGTATCAATGGCCCTGAAACTAATGAATGCCTGCAATGGTTGCTTCAACATCATCCTCATATTGCAGCCCGCTATCAGGGTGGCCTGACAGATATGGTATTTGGTGGCATACCTATAGGACCCCTGCGCAGGACCTATGCTGATGGGATAATGGTAGTTGGCGATGCTGCCGGCCAAACTAAACCGACTTCCGGAGGTGGCATCTATACAGGTGTTTTATGTGCCAAAATTGCCGGGAAGGCGGCAGCTTCCCTTGATGACGATGCTTCTGCAGGCAATTTACAACAATATGAAAAACAATGGAAAGCCGCCATTGGAAAAGAACTTAGCATGGGTATGAAGATACATGATTTCATCAAAGGTCTCAGCGACAGTGAACTGGATGAATTGCTAGGCGCTATGAACACACCTTCTATTGTGGACACTATTACGGAATACGGGGATATGGACCATCCTTCTATACTCATCAGGAAAATGCTTGACCCAAGAAGGTCAGTGCATATGGTGAAGCTCTTCACGGCCTTTGCAAAAGCTGTGCTGTGAGATCCAAACCTCAGAACCTGATATGAAGGATCAGGATATACTTACCCCTTTTACACTTTTCAATTTGAGAAGTTCTTCTACAACTTCTCCTGAAACCTTGCTGTCAGTGATAATTGTCAGGCGTGGTTCATTCGTAAAATAAGGGTCATCCGAAACTGCCTGCCTGATGCTGACACCATGAATGGAGATCACACCGGTAACGTCGGCGATTATACCCGAATGTGCCGCATCATCTGGAATTATGATAATTACTCCAAGGCCAAGAGAAGGAGCCACATCCCTTAAAAATGGTATGGAATGCACTTTCTGGAATATGTTCTTCAAGAGAGGGTCTTCAAGTATGGCCTCTGTGGTAGAGTCCACCACACGCCTGTCTACCCCTACCTCCCGTGCAAGCTGGGTATGGGGGATCTCTATCTTACCGGATGTAACTTTTCCCTCTTCGTTAACCTGAAAACCGCGCTCGAAAAGTAGCCTTATGACTTTCTGCTGAGCAGGGTGTTTTTGGAATTTCTGCATTATGGTGCTCCACATGGTCTATAGATTAGCGTTTAAATTATAAATCCTTAAGTCAGATAGCAAAGAAAACCTTTTAATCTGAACACACATGTAGAATAGCAGGTTTTGTACACACCCGCTGGACGGTCCTGTGCTCCTTAAAGGCATATGGGACCATGCCTTTAAATGCAGATGTGAACGTATTATTTTGCCAGACTATATTTATGCTGGCGTTGTTGGAGGAAATATATGAAGACATACCGGGACTATGATGACCTGCCTAAGATAGAACTTCCCCATGGGCAGGAGGTGTCGATCAGTGACAGTACCTTAAGGGATGGAGCCCAGATGCCGGGCATTGTTATAAGAAGCAAGCACAAAGTGCAGATATACGAATATCTGCATATGATCGGCATTGAAAAGCTGGAAACATTTGTCTATAATGAAAGAGATAGAAAGGCTATCAAACTCATGCAGGACAAAGGGTATGAATTCCCGGAAATAACAGGATGGGCTCGTGCAAATCCTGCGGATATCGACATGGTCCTCAATGTTGACGGAATAGAAGAAACAGGCATCCTCATGTCCGTGTCCGATCCCCATATCTACGATAAGATGAAACTTCCAACCAGGGAAGCAGCCCAGGAAAAATATCTCAATGCTCTGCAATATGCAGTAGACCATGGTCTTAGGACACGCGCTCATATCGAAGATATGACCCGTGCTGACAATTATGATTTCGTGTTCCCCCTGGTGGAAAAGATACTTGAGATCGATCCTGACTGCACCATCCGGATCTGTGACACCATAGGATACGGCATCCCTTTCATGAACGTAGATGAACCCTACGGAATACCCACTATTGTCAAATACCTGAAACATGAGCTCGGTGCGAAGAACATCGAAACTCACTGCCATGATGATTTCGGGCTCGCAGTCGCAAACTCCCTGGCAGGCTACTGGCACGGTGCCAACTGGTCCAATGTGACATACCTGGGCATTGGCGAGAGGGCAGGCAATGCAGAGATGGAAAAACTGCTGGTCTTCCTGAAAAGGCGTATCAAGGGCTTTGAGAAATATGATCTGAGCTGCCTTGTGGAATTTGCCAAGTTCATGGAGAAGGAGATCGGTATAAGGATACCCCGAAATAAATCTGTGGTGGGGCAGAACGTATTTGCCCACGAGTCAGGTATCCATACTGCAGGCGTTATCAAGAACCCCTTCACGTATGAACCATATCCGCCCGAGATGGTTGGAGGCCAAAGGAACTTCCTAATCGGGGATTCTTCGGGAATAGAGGTGCTTAAGTTCAAGGTACAGGAAACGCTAAAAGAAATGATGGATGTTCACATAGAGGTAGATAAGAACGATAAGCGTCTAAGGAGTATACAGGCAGACATCCAGAGACTCTTCAATGAAGAAAAGAGGGTTTCCTGCATTTCCGATGAGGAGATCCGCGCCTATGTCAAGAAGTACTTCATGTTCAACCCCATAGTGAACCAGGACCTGCACCGCAGAGAGGACGATGAAGGTCATGAACATGCTCCGGGAAACGATCAGCGTGATATCAAACCTCGTATGTACGACGAAGTGGACTGAATAATATAAAACACAGAAACACTGGCAGACTACTCAATATCAAATGTAATGGATGTCTGCCACCAATTTTGTTTTTTAATTCCCTGACTTGGGACCGGTTTTTAGAGGGTCTATAAAAATAACAAAGAGAAGCTATTACTTAAGCTCCTCTGCAGTATACTTTGCGATCGCATTTGTCATCTCACTGAGCTTTGCATTGCCTCCCAGATCGTACGTGACATACTTGCCTTCGGATATGACACGCTCAGTAGCCCTGAATATGGCTGCCGACCGCTCTGGTTCACCCAGATATCCGAGCATCCAGGCACCTGCAAGTACTGTAGCCACAGGATTCACTTTGTCCAATCCGGCATATTTGGGCGCAGAACCGTGAGCTGGCTCGAACATGGCGAAATTATCGCCTATATTGGCAGAATATATCAGGCCGATGCTTCCCACAAGGGCAGAACATTCCTCACTGAGCACATCCATGAACAGGTTAGTGGAAAGTAACACTTTGTTGTTGAAGATCTGCGGGTTCTTGATCAGCTGCTGTGCGATATTGTCGATGTGGTATTCCCACACTTCAATACCCGGATAGCTCGCAGCCGCTTTGTTCACCTCTTCCAGGAACAGACCACATGTGCGCCTGAGAATATTGCTTTTGTGGATGGCCACAACGGTATCATAATTTCTTCTTTTGGCTTCCTCAAAGGCGTATCTTGCAACCTTGCCGCTTGCTGTGCGAGTGATCTTCCTGATGGCTATGGCCACATCATCTGTAAGACGTATCTCCTCGCCCACATACAGCCCTTCGGTACCTTCGCGGACACACACGAAATCAACATCACCAAGAGGCCTGCTGGTGTTAGGGAAGGTCTTGATGGGACGCACGTTGGCATAAAGGTCATATTTCTGCCTTATAGAAACAGCCACACTTCTCGGGGCACCCACTATACCGGGTGTTGTGGTCGGGCCCTTGTAGCATGCATTAGAATTGTCAAGGATGTCCCATGTCTCATCCGGTATAAGGGAATTGCCACCATGCTGCTCCCACCATGTGGCACCTGCATCACATGTTATGAACTCCACATCAGTTCCGGCAGCTTCCATTACCTTGAACATCGCATCCACCAGTTCGGGACCTACGCCATCCCCTTTGATTACTGCTGCAGTCTTGCTCACTATTAATCACCGACCATTCTAAAGGCATAGGTCATTTTTAAGCCTTCGCCATGAAACACGAAACCTTAATCCTGATATAACATATATATTCAAGTATGAGTGGCAATTTCCCCATAACAGACGAACACATGCATATAGATCCCAGAAGCAAAGGTCTTGAAGCTGTCAGGGAGTTCCAGCAGGCAGGAGGAACACATATATTCCTTGTGATGAAGCCATCCTGGACACTAGGTGTCAAAGTCACAAGGCCTGAGGACCAGATAGCTGTTTTTGAAGAGACCATAGAGATCTCCGGACAGATCAATGAGACCGGCGTGAGATCATTTCCTGTGCTGGGAGTGCATCCTGCCGAGATCACTCATCTTCTGGAGTACATGGATCTGCAAACCGCAGTAAGAACGATGAAAGGAGGACTGGACATAGCTGCCCGATATGTGGAAAAAGGACTTGCTGTGGGTTTGAAAAGCGGGAGGCCACACTATCCGGTCACACCGGAAGTATGGGACGCTTCCAATGAGATAATGGAACATGCCTTCACCCTGGCAAAAGACCTGAATTGCGCCGTGCAGCTGCATACGGAAAGCGTAGGAGAGCCTGAGCTTGAGGACATTACTGCCCGTGCAAGAAAAACAGGAATCGGCCTCCACAAAGTGGTAAAGCATTACGCTCCTCCCCTGGTGAGTGCCTGTGAACGACTTGGCATATTTCCCGGAGTGCTGGCGGGCAAAGGGGCCATAGAAGAAGCATTGACCCAAGGCACCAGGTTCATGATGGAAACGGATTACATAGATGATCCGCAAAGGCCGGGGGCTGTGCTTGGGCCCAAGACCATACCCAAAAGAACATTAAAACTTGCGGAAGAGTACGGGGAGGAGCCCTTCTGGAAGATCCACAAGGAAAACCCCGAACTTGTATATGATGTAGACATCGAGCTTTGACACCACACATAATTACTTCACAAGCAGAATATAGATATCCATCACATTTGTACCAGTTTGACCGATCTTATGCAGATCTCCGATGCCATCAAAGAAAGGATATGAATCATGTGAATTCAACATCTCCCTCGCATCCAGACCTTGCATTGCGGCTTTTTCCACACTGCTCCCATCAGCAAATGCGCCTGCTGCGTCAGTGGGACCATCGATGCCATCCGTACCGGCTGCAAGGAACAACATATCTTCCAGGCCTTCCGCCTCTATCGCAAAGGATAGAGCCATTTCCTGGCATCTTCCACCCTTACCACCATTCCTGATGGTGACAGTAGCTTCCCCGCCCGCAATAATGCAGGCCGGCCTTGACATGGGCCTTCCATGCAACAGTTCATTCTTTGCCAAAGCGGCAAATACCTTTGCGATCTCTTTAGACTCGCCTGTAATATAAGAACTTAGCAGCAGAGTGTTGTATCCCATCTGTGAAGCCTTCTTTTCAGCAGCGTCAAGAGCAATGCAGTTAGTACCTATAAGCTTGCTATAACAACGATCAAATACCGGATCCCCTGCTTTGAGCGTTTCTTCGACCAATCCGTTCAGTCCATCCTCCAGTAAACGACTTATGGAAGGGAGAAGTTTGATCTGATACCTCTCCACAATATCATAGAAATCTTCGAATGTGGATGAATCAGGAACGGTAGGTCCTGAAGCAACTATATCCAGAGTATCACCCACCACATCCGATAGCACAAGACTGATCGATTGGGCAGGGAAAACCATTCTTGCAAGACCTCCGCCCTTTACTACGGACAGGTGCTTCCTTACAGTATTGATCTCTTTTATAGTCGCACCTGAAGATAGCAAAGCTTCATGCAGCTTGACAAACTCCTTAAAAGATACATCCTTACGTGGAAGTGCGAACAGAGAAGAACCACCACCAGAGATGAGGAAAAAAACAAGATCTTCTTTTCCTGCCTGAGATAACATCTCCTTTACCATCTGACCTGCTTTAAGGCTATTTTCATCAGGAACTGGATGTGCGGCCTCATATACCTCGATCTGCTCAAGTTTGCTCCCAAGCCCGTATTTAGTGATCGCCATACCCTTAAGAGGCAGATCATGGAGAATTTCTTCAAGAGCCTTTGACATGGGCACTGAGGCTTTTCCAAAAGCTACGACATATATGTTTCGGAACTTGTCCAGATCATATGAACGGTTCCCTACCTGTAATGTGTTCTTATCCCTTGCCAATGCCCTTTTGACAGCAACAGAAGGCTCCACAGCCTCTATGGCACTTTTAAGGATCTCAGCTGCATCTTTCTTTAGACCATTGTGCATAATCTATTCACTCAAGAACTCGGTTCTTATTTATTGCCTGCCAGGATTCCCATCTGGCTTCCTTCATCTGACTGCAGACCTGTACTTATGGATCGAAATGTTCTGCTGGCATGAAACGCCACTGTCCACAAGCCAGTGGATCACCACTATGGATAACTGTGCCAGAACAAAACTTTTTCCATCTACTTAAATCTTCTCAAATTATCCGGCCACATCGCTTGCCAAAAACAAATATATGCTGAACAAAGATAGCTGACTATAGTTCACAAAGTCTGCACACAGAGTTTTCACATACCTTATTACCAAACTTCCATTTAAGGCCCCATGCCTTGATGTCGCGTATTATAGATATGAATTCATCTCCGCTGGCAGTAAGGGAATATTCACAGCGGACCGGAAGCACAGAATCGTCAATGATCTTCTGTACCAAACCCTGCTCTTCCAGTTCCTTTAACCTGGCTGAAAGGGTCTTAGGCGTAATGTCCTTGAGCTTACGCTTAAGCTCATTGAATCCTTTTTCTCCCTTTTCACCTTTATGAAGTTCAAATAAGATGTACATAGACCACTTTTTGCCAATTATATCTACTGTCTTGTAAACGGTACAATCCTTCATAGTATCCATATAGAAACTGCATAGTATATAAATTAATATCTTATTTATACTTAATATCTTAAAGATACCAAATCGAGTGAAAAATAGCCGGGCCTTGCCTGCCTATTTAAAGGAGCGAGATATCATGCAATTCCTCAGCAAAACCCCTTCAGGGGAAGTACTTACGACGTCCGGGCTGGTAAACTACCAGGAAGAAGCAGTTGTCAGCCGCACCCTCTCCCAAACAAAAAATGGCACGGTAACTGTTTTTGCTTTCGACGAAGGACAGGGATTGAGCGAGCATACTGCACCTTTTGACGCAATGGCGTTCCTGCTGGAAGGAGAAGCCCAGGTCAATATACAGGAAAAGGAACATTTGGTGAAGGCGGGAGAGATGATCATAATGCCCGCAGATCAGCCTCACAGCCTGATGGCTTTGAAGGGGTTCAAAATGCTATTGGTCATGGTACGCTCCTGAGGTGCACGATGACAGATGATCAGACAAAGAAGATAGCAGTAATGAGATGCGACATTGTTTCAGAAGCTTGTCCTGGTGTCGGTTGTTTCATGGCATTTAATAACAGAAAGGAACATTTCAGGGAATATGGAAGTAACACTGAAATAGTAGCATTCTTTACCTGCGGGGGATGTTCCGGACGCAGAGTATACCGCCTGCTGAAATCCCTTGGACGGTTCAAAGTAGACGTAGTACATCTCAGTTCATGCATGCAGATGGATAACTATCCAAAGTGTCCGCACATAGAAGAGATAAAAAGGACAGTTCTAAATGCCGGCATGGAACTGGTGGAAGGCACACATCATTAAGGAGAAGTGGCATATCATGGTGATTAGAACCATAGTGAAAATAGATGAAGAGAAATGTAACGGCTGTGGAAAATGTATATCTCCCTGTGCAGAGGGTGCCATACAGCTTGTCAACGGTAAAGCAAGGGTCGTATCAGAGGAGCTCTGCGATGGCATGGGCTTTTGCATAGGCGTATGCCCGCAGGGAGCTATCTCGGTCGAGCAAAGGCAAACCGTTGAATTCAACAGGGAAAAGGCAGAATCACAACCTCGCAGTACAGATATATCCATAAGATGCTTTAAGTGCGGAAAGGGAGAGAAGGAAAGATATCTCATGCCTTTGCGCTATAAAATGGAAAGCATCTGGGTGTGCACACGCTGTCTGCCATCATTGATACATGGATGAGAACATGCTGAAGATAAGGATCCTGAAACCTATCGACAACCTGTGCGATTATACGTTCAATTTCTGCTGGAACGACAGCAAGCTGCAGCCTGAAGATGTGATACCTTCCCAGGAAGGCACTTCCTTCACATACGCAGACCTTGTAGCTGAGCTCAAGGCCGGCAGAGACGTATGCATAGATGGAAATGCAGGTAAAAGGCTCGCTTATAGCGCAGGGACAGACCTGAAACATCTGGGAGGTACAGGTGGAACTGAAAAGGCGGGAAATATATTCGTCGAAGGTGATGTAGGACCTGAAGCCGGTATGGGAATGGCATCAGGAAGCATATATATAAAAGGCAACATAGAAGAACCCTGGGGAAACATATTGGAAGTGACTTCTGATGTCGAAGGCTACAGGAAGTTCCGTTCCATAACAGATCTGATCTCCAACGGGCCCGGCAAGGATACGTTAAAGAACAATTCACTGTCTGAAAACACCCTCAAATTGAACGATGGCATCCTTAGAGGAACCGTAGGAGCAAGATGTAACTGGCAAGGCATTATCCTTGTGGAAGGAGATGTCTATAACGGTACTGGCGTACTTATGCAGCAGGGAACAATAATGATCAAAGGGGATGCGGGAATGAACACTGGTTCACACCTTGATGGCGGGACAGTCGTGGTTCATGGCAGTGTCGGCGAATTCTCAGGTGCCTATATGAAAGACGGAAGATTGATCTTCATAAATGCAAAAGGCTATGTGGGTGCAGGCATGACAGGAGGAGCCATATATTCAAAGAAAAAAGTCAGTACGAGTCCTCCGGCGGTCAAGGCAAGGCTTGAAAAAGATGACATCGAGCTTATCCGCAGAACCATGGAAACCGGCCGTGTTGAATCCATGCTCTACAACAAATATGAACCTGAAAAGGAAAAAGAAAAGTTCGTTACAGTGCATATGAGAGACGGATCCATAGTTATGAGGAGAATCTGACCGCGGATCATGCTTTAAGGAAGGTTGCCCAGAAAACACTCCCCTTACCCATCGGATTGTCAGTCACTCCCAGTTGCCCACTATGGAGTTCCACTATTTTTTTGGCTATTGCAAGACCCAGACCTGATCCTTTTATTGCACCTTTCTCCACCCTCCTGAAACGTTCGAAGATGGCTTCCTTGAACTCATCAGGTATACCATCACCTTCATCCACAAAACACACCTTCCATGAATCGCCTGCATCTATGACGTTAATATCTATATTTCCATTCAGAGGACCATACTTTAGTGCATTGGACAGAAAGTTCACAAATACCTGTTCCATCAGGTTATTGGCATTTGCAGGATACGGGCCAGATCGGAAAAAAGAAACTTTGGCATTCTTTTCTGATATCTGCATCCTCATGGATTCAATCACATTGTCTATGATACAACCAATGTCCTTTTTTTCAAGGGGTATACTGCCCAAGGTATCAAGTTTTGTAAAAGAAGCTGCTTCCTCTATAAGGTCTATGAGCTTCTTATTTGATCTGGATATGCTTTGAAGATATTGGAGCTTCTTAATATCTGTTTCAATTTCCAGCAAATGTTCCGTGTAACCCCTGATTACCCCTGCAGGGTTGAGCAGATCATGCCGCAGTATATCTGCAAAAAGGTCCTTCATTTCATTGGAATGCTTAAGCTCACTGGCATATTGCTGTAACCTTTGTTCCATATTCTTGCGTTGCAATAGCTCTTGCTTGAGCAAATTGTTACGCCGGGAAAGAAACAGTGCCACAATAAATACGATGATGAATAGCTGGGCCATCCAAAACAAATAAAAGCCTATGGTCTGCAAAAAAGATGCTTGATCAGATCCTCCGGTGGGCACATTAAGGGATCTAGAGGGAACTGGACCATGCTGCAGCTTTGAGTAAGACGTCTCGCTTCCGACGACCAGATGTAGAAAAAAGAATGATAGTATTAAAAAAATTAGTACCATTCGATATATACTGCTTTTTTTCATCAGTCACCCTCTGGAAGTTTGGGGAGTACATGTATACAAATCAAATATATACTTTTTGATATACGGAAGTATACTTCCTTCTTATTTGAAGCTAACGAAAAGATAAATAAAGAATAAAGGAAAAAATGATATAAAACATATTAAAGGAAATTGAAGGTAAAGAGCAATGGAAAAAGCTACGTTTGCAGCAGGATGTTTCTGGGGAGTGGAAGCTAATTTCAGAAGAGTGAAGGGAGTAATAGCAACGGCTGTGGGATATACGGGCGGGAATTTTGAAGATCCCACATACGAAGATGTATGTACCGGAAGGACCGGACACGCTGAAGCCGTTGACATTCTCTTCGATCCTGCGGTAGTAGGCTATGCACAGTTGCTTGAAGTGTTCTGGAACATTCACGATCCTACTACAGCCAACCGGCAGGGACCGGACATTGGCACCCAATATAGATCCGCTATCTTTTACCACGACCAGGAACAAAAAAATACGGCAATCGCATCAAAAGAAAGAGCTCAGAACTCTGGCAAGTTCAAAAGACCCATAGTCACTGAGATAGTGCCAGCATCTGCTTTTTACCGGGCAGAGGAATATCATCAGCAATACTTTGAAAAGGGAGGGATGGGTGGCTGCAGGATCCACTAGGGTCATTCCAGCCTGATGAATTTAAGCAGGTTCGTTCCTCCTTTTTTCCCATGGCCGGCAGTTTGTCCCTGAGTGATTATGACCAGTTCCCCGGGAGCATAGATGCCATATTGCTTGAGCTTTTCAAAAGCCGTATGTTCCCAATCAGTAACCTTTCCTTCTACTAATACAGGAAAAACTCCATACTGAAAGGCCAGGCTGTTGCACGTATTCGGATACCTGCTGAGACCTATGATCCAGCTATCTGGCCTGAACCTGGAGATGCGTCTGCAGGTTTCCCCTGATGCGGTCGGAACAAGTACATATTTAATAGGTAATTGTTGTAAAGCCTCGTTTATCTGCAGGGCAATGATATCATCGATCTGCAGATTCATTTTGCTCATGGCCTTCTTCATCTGGTATATGCCCGTCTTGGACTTACTGCGCCACTTTTCGGTCTGCTTTGCGATCTTTGCCATTATTTCCACAGTATCCTGGGGATATTTGCCTACTGCTGTTTCAGCTGACAACATCACTGCATCTGTCCCATCTATTATCGCATTGGCGACATCCGTTGCTTCAGCGCGTGTGGGCCGTATGTTGGAGGTCATGGATTCCAGCATCTGTGTAGCAGTTATCACAGGAATGCTGAGAAGGTTTGCCTTGTGGATTATCTTTTTCTGGACTATCGGAACGTCCTCTATAGGGATCTCGACACCCAGGTCACCCCTTGCGATCATGATGGCATCTGCTTCAAGGAGAATGCCATCGATGTTCTGGACCGCCTTCTCCCTTTCGATCTTTGCCACCAGAAAAACCTGCTTGCCTTTTGAGGCAGCATATTCCCTTACCTTTTTTACATCATCTGCTGATTCGATGAAAGATATACTGAAACAATCAAGCCCTTCACCCAGAGCGAAATCGATCATCAGCAGATCTTTCTCGGTTACCGGCTCCAGGAACACACCGGCACCCGGGAGATTCACACCTTTATGAGATGTAAGCTCTCCACCAACGATCACTTTGCATTTCACATTCTTTCCGGACACTTCAAGACATTCAAGCTGTAAGAACCCATCATTGATATAAATAAGACTGCCTGGAAAAACACTTTCCGTGAGCTTTGGATAGTCTATCGGTATGAAAGACTCTTCAGGGAGTTCCGTAGATGAAGTGAGCACCACTGTTTCCCCCTGTTGCAGGAGCAATGGCTCTTTAACGAGTTCGCCAACCCGTATCTTAGGTCCGGGAAGGTCCACGAGAATAGCAATTATCTTACCCATCTCGCTTGATATTTTCCGTATCCTGTGGACGAGCTCCCTATGATGGCAAAGCTCACCATGGGAAAAGTTCAGGCGAGCTATATCCATACCTTTAAGGATCAATCCCCTGAGCACTTCTTCAGAAGAAGAGGAAGGACCAATTGTACATACGATCTTAGTTCTATGATCAGGAAGCATAATAGCACATACTGATATTGATGCTTAAACATGTCATTGATACTAATTATGGTTTACGTATACAATTCACTATCAAGGCATCGGTACTTCTGTCAACAGCAAGCATTCAACAGTACTTGCATTCATTTAAATACTACTGCTATACAACATCAGTACTGTAACTATTCATCAGATCACATGGGGTAAAAATATGGTAAAAGCAGTATACGAGTTGAACGAAGAACAGAAAAGAGATCTTGCATCTATTTTTGGAGAAGGGGTCAATTTCAAAAAGAAGGAAAGGCATTTTTACACTCATGATGTTGGATCATTGCCACCTGTTGTAAAGACATTTCTTGGAAATACACAACCTGCGGCCATAGTAAAGATAAGGGACGAGGAACAGGCTGTAAAGCTCATGGAATTTGCCCGCAAATACGAAATAGCTATAGTCCCGCGGGCAGGTGCATCCTCAGGCTACGGCGGTGTAATACCCACTAAGGGAGGCATCATTGCAGATGTCACTCCCATGCGCAAGATCATAAGCATCGATAAAGAGAACATGAAGGTAACAGTGGGTGCAGGCATCGTATGGGAAAAACTGGAATCCAAGCTGAATAAGGAGGGGCTTGCAGCACAGGCTGTACCTTCCAGCGCAATGTCAGCCACAGTGGGCGGATGGCTTGCGCAGAACGGCCTGGGATACGGCAGCTATGAATATGGCTGGTCCCAGGACACCATGGAAAGCGCCAGGGTAGTGCTTCCCAATGGGGAAGTAAAAGACTTCAAAGGCGATGAGCTGCAGAAGATCGTGGGCACCATGGGTACATTGGGTATCATCACACAGGTCACTCTTAAAGTAAGAGGATTAGAAAAGACCGCAGCTATATCTGCAAAGTTCCCGGATGCCACCAGCATGCAGAAAGCCATCGAACTTGTCAGAGAGCGTAAAGTACCTCTCTGGTCTGTATCGTTCATCAACCCTGAATGGGCACAGATGAAGAACAGGGCCCCTCCAAAGACACATTACGGAGAACCGGTGGAAGAACACAGGCCAGAACTGCCGAATGCCTATATCTGTAATTTCGCCTATCCTGGGTCCAGGGACGTTAGTGCGCTCAAAGGTATCATCAAAGAGGCTGGCGGAGAAATATTGCCTGATGAGATAGCTAAGCATGAGACAGAAGAATGGTTCAGGTCCATGAAGGTCAAAAGACTAGGTCCTTCGTTCATTCCCGCAGAAGTGATCGTGCCTGTGTCCAGCATTGGAAAGGTTTTTGAGGAGATCAATAAAAAGATAGGTCTTACAGTGCTTGTGGAAGGTATGGTCGCCAAGAGCGACGAGGCGGTGCTGCTGTGTTTCATGCCGCACTCAGAACTGTCCTTTAAGTTCAACATGGCATTTCCCCTCGCTATCAGTATAGTGAAGATCGCAGAAGCGAACGGAGGGCGCATCTACACATCTGGGCTGTACTTTGCGAAAAACGCTGACAAGGTTTTCGGAGATAAACTTACCAAGATCCAAGAACTTAAAAAACAGGTTGATCCAAAGGACATAATGAACCCTGAAACACTGACCGGAAAAACCCTGATGAAGACAGGACTTTCCATGGCAAAGAGCTTTGAGCCCCTTGCCCGTTTCGTAGGCAATCGCTCCGGTGTCGGTGCACATGAGTTCACCGACCAGAAAGGCATACCCTGTGAGGTGCTATCACATGCCTACACCTGTGCTCAGTGCGGTTACTGTGTGCGCGAGTGCGACCAGTATTACGGCAGGGGCTGGGAATCTCAGTCCCCTCGGGGAAAGTGGTTCTTCCTGAAAGAATACATCGCAGGCAGAGCGGAGCTGGATCAGGAACAGGTGGATACCTTCCTTGCATGTACCACATGTGAGATGTGTGACCATTACTGCCAGCTTGACCTGCCCATAGAGCGTTCCTGGATGACGCTCAGGGAAAACTTTGTCCAGAAGAAGAAGATGATGACCATCCCGCCATTTGAGATCATGGCACAGAGCCTTGAAAAGGAAAGGAACATCTGGGCCAATTACAGAAAGGACAGGGATGGCTGGCTGCCCAACGATATACGTGCCAAGATAAAGGATAAGGCAGAAATAGCCTATTTTGCAGGATGTACCGCCTCCTTTGTGGAAAAGGATGTGGCTGTGGGTGCTGTACGCCTTCTTGACGAAGCAGGTATAGAGTTCACATACCTGGGCGACAAGGAAGCATGCTGCGGGATCCCTATGCTTGTGGCGGGGAAATGGGACATCTTCGAGAAAATAATGAAAATGAACACTGCAAATATGCAGAAAAAGGGGGTGAAGACGGTTGTAACCTCATGTCCTGCCTGCCTGTTGATGTGGAAAACTCTCTACCCCCAGTGGGCTGAGAAGCTGGGTATGCAATATAACATAGAAGCAAAACATTATTCGGAAGTGCTTGTGGATAAGCTGGATGTGCTGAAGCCGAAGTTCAAGGTGCCACTGAACAAGGTTGTCGCGTGGCATGATTCATGTCACATTGGCAGGGCTGGCTCGGGTGTGTATGAGCCGCCCCGTGAATTGCTCAAGGCCATACCAGGTGTGCAGTTCAGGGAAATGGAACATAACAGAGAGAAAGCACTTTGCTGCGGTTCCGTGGTAACGCTTATCGATGAACCGAAGGTGGCAGGTAAGATAGGGAACGTGCGCCTGCAGGAGGCCGTTGCCCAGGACGCAGACATAATGGCCGCTCTCTGTCCATGCTGCATGGTGCAGTTCAGGATAGCAGCAAGGGATAACAATGTTAACCTGGAGATCCAGGACCTCGGTGCACTTGCAGCCCGCAGCCTGGGATATGACATTCCTGATACCACGAATGTCGCTCTTACCGCATGGGCAACATTCGACAAGATGATAGATCTCATGTTGCCTGAGAACATGACCGAGATGATGGTGGAGCTGTTGCCTGATATGATTGGAGCTATGCCTTCATACATGCAGGCAATGATGAAGACGGTCAAATATGTACCAGGCATGGATGCTCTTATGAAACCCATGATGCCGAGGATGATGCCTTTGCTCATGCCATCCCTTATGCCGAAGGTCATGCCAAAGATGCTGAAGGCAGTGGAAAAGAGGGTACCAATGCCGGACTACATGCTGGAACAGATGCCTGACCTGATGCCCGCTGCAATGGCGAACCTGATGCCGAACATGCTTCCGCAGATCGCACCGCTGCTGACACCGAAGATGATAGAGTACATCAAGGCACATTGAAAGATGCAATGATGTAAATTGCATTTGGAAAAGGGAGGAGAATAATAAATTAGAATAGGCTTTAGTTAAAAGCCTGTTCTTTTTTTGTTGACGTAACCCTCACATTTTTCTAATATCAAATATATAGATACAATGAATTTAGCTCCAACGATGCACACAGATACCTAACATCTGACAGAATTACCTTTCACATCTCTTCTTAAAATTCAGCTCATTGTTAAAGCTTTTAAACATCAACTTATAAATAGCGTGAATCTAATATTTTATAAACGACTAGGATTTTACAAGGAGTGGAGAATATGGACCTAATAGGATTAGCTATTCTTTTCCTGATACTGGCTTTTGTTTCCTATGTATTGGGAGCACGTGGAGTTGCAGGCATGTCAATGGAGATCGCAAAGTGGCTTGTGATCATCTTTGTAATACTGGCAATAGTAACGTTCATCCTGTGACAGGATGCCATAGAAGAGATACCTTAAGGATATCCTCTTCCATGAACAGTTCCGGGAATATACTACCAGAAAGAATCTTTAGATTATTTTTTGGAATATACCTTTTGAGGCTGTCTAATTATGAGAATGCACAGTAACAATTCCAAAACAGAGTATAACTATAGTTATTTACTCAAGGTTTGTAACTTATGGATACTAAAATCGCATTCAATAAAGGCTGATGTCAATACCATAAGTTTCAAACAAACGGTTAACAACTATAATTGCAGGGGACTGGAAATATATGCACAAACTACATTTTTCAATCGTTATCAATAAGCAAAAAGAGCATGTTTGGAACACTATGCTCGATATAGATACCTATCGGCTATGGGCGGAAGTATTTGCTCCCGGTTCAAATTATGTCGGTGACTGGAGTCAAGGAAGCAAAATACTTTTCAGGGCTTCTGATGAGACTTCAGGCATGGTGAGCCGAATAAAAGAAAACAGACCATATCAGTACCTCTCTATTGAGCACATTGGCATTGTGCAGGATGGAAAAGAAGACACTTCAAGCAAAGCGGCGAAAGAATGGGCCGGAGCACTTGAAAATTACACATTTAAAGAAATAGACGGCACAACCGAGGTGTTGGTGGATATAGATATAGAGGACGAATACAAGGAGATGTTCCAGGAAATGTGGCCTAAAGCACTGCAAAAGCTCAAAGAACTGGCGGAGAAATAGAACTTATCTGTTATAGTATCTGCTACGGAATAAGGCGATACCTTAAGGAGGCTATCACATTAGCTCCTTAGATTTCTGTTCTAATTAGATGATCTCCTTTTGCTGCCATAGGATCCCCGAATTATTTAAATATCATTGAAGGCGATTTAATGGCATAAAGTGGAGCATATGGGGAAAAGTTCTTTACTCCACACGGTTTTTTGATATTGAACACATTATAAAGAGACGTATCAGACCATGTCTTTGAACAATATAATAATCAGAGGAGCTAAGGAGCACAACCTGAAGAACATCGACCTGACACTGCCCAGAGACAAGCTCATCGTTATTACGGGGCTCAGTGGTTCGGGTAAATCGTCCCTTGCTTTTGACACCATCTATGCCGAGGGACAGCGCAGGTATGTGGAATCGCTTTCTGCCTACGCCCGGCAGTTCCTTGGACTTATGGAGAAACCCGATGTCGAATATATAGAGGGGTTATCTCCGGCCATCTCCATCGAACAGAAGACCACAAGCAAGAACCCCAGGTCCACTGTGGGTACTGTTACCGAGATATATGATTATCTGAGGCTTCTGTACGCTCGAATTGGCATTCGCCACTGCCCTGATTGCGGAAGGATAATTGAACCCCAGAGCGTGGACCAGATCGTAGACAGCATAATGAACATCAAAGAAGGCTCAAAGGTCCATATTCTGGCTCCCCTGGTAAGAGAAAGAAAGGGAGAATACAAGAAGCTGCTTGCTGACCTGCTGGCAGATGGTTTTTCAAGGGTCCGTATTGACGGGGAGATCTACCCGCTTGAAGATGCAAAGGACATTGAGCTTGGCAGATATAACAAACATAATATCGATATCGTTGTTGACAGGCTTGTCATAAAGGAAGGCATCCGGGAAAGACTTGCTGAAGACGTGGAAACTTCCCTCGCAAAGAGTGGAGGCACCATGACAATACAAATAGTCGAAGGCGAAGAACTGACCTTCAGCGAGAAAATGGCCTGCCCGGAATGCGGCACAGGTTTTGAGGATCTTGAACCCTCCGCATTCTCATTCAACAGCCCCCAGGGAGCCTGCCCGGAATGTCATGGGCTGGGCACTTCCATGGAGTTCGACCCGGATCTGATCGTACCGGACAAGTCCCTGAGCCTGCGGGAAGGCGCAGTGGAGCCCTGGAGCACAGCTGACGGTTATTACATGCAGTCATTGGAATCCCTGGCAAAGCACATGGGATTTTCCATGGATATACCCTATGAACAATTGTCTGAAAAGACAAAGCATGTGATAATGTATGGCACTCATGAGCATATACCCTTCATACATGTGGGCCGCACCGGAGGCATATGGCAGCACACTGGCAGATTCAAAGGAGTTATTGCCAATATATCCAAAACCTATGAGAACACAGAATCCGAGAACACGAAAGAAAAGATGACACGGTACATCAGTACCAAGCCATGCCTGGTGTGCAATGGAAAAAGACTGAAGCCTGCAAGCCTTGCGGTCACTATTGACGGAAAGAATATAATCGATATAACAGACATGTCCGTGGAGGAAACTCTGTACTTCTTCCAGAACGTGGAAACAAAGCTCAATGACAGGGAATACACAATTGCCCGCCTGATATTGAAAGAGATAAAGGCAAGACTTGGGTTCCTTATGGATGTGGGCCTGGACTATCTCACACTGAGCAGGCCGGCAGCCACACTATCTGGAGGAGAGGCACAGCGTATTCGCCTGGCCACACAGATAGGCTCCAGCCTCATGGGAGTGCTATACATTCTGGACGAGCCCAGCATAGGGCTGCACCAGAGAGATAATCTGAGGCTTATCAATACACTGAAACACCTGCGAGACATAGGTAACACTGTCCTTGTGGTGGAGCATGACGAGGAAACTATAGAAAGCGCCGACCATGTCGTGGACATGGGGCCCGGAGCCGGTATCCACGGAGGCGATATAGTTGCAGAAGGCACCCCACAGCAGATCATAGAGAACAAGGACTCGCTCACAGGAAAATACATGAGCGGTGAACTTAGCATAGAGGTTCCGAAAAAACGGCGAAAACCCACCGGCAAGCTCACTCTTTACGGTGCCAGCGAGAACAATCTCAAAGACCTGGATGTGGACTTCCCCCTTGGAATAATGGTATGTGTTACGGGCGTGTCGGGTTCCGGAAAAAGCACGCTTATCAATGAGACCCTGAACAAGGTGCTGGCAAAAGAACTCAACCGGGCCAGGGAAAGACCAGGCAAATATGGATCTATCAGCGGACTGGAACAGGTAGACAAAGTGATCACCATCGACCAGTCACCTATTGGCAGAACCCCGCGGTCCAATCCTGCTACTTACACCAACCTGTTCACACCCATAAGGGAATTGTTCTCCCAGACAAAACTTGCAAAAGCAAGGGGATATCAGGCCGGAAGGTTCAGCTTCAACATACGGGGAGGCAGATGTGAAGCTTGTTCCGGGGATGGTACCATCACCATAGAGATGAATTTCCTCCCTGACGTATACGTGCCTTGCGAAGTGTGCCATGGCAAGCGGTACAACCGCGAGACACTGGAAGTCACATATAAGGACCGCAACATAGCGGACGTGCTGGATATGACGGTGGAAGAGGCTTTGGAATTCTTCGAGAACATCCCCGCCATCCAGCGCAAACTTCAGACCCTGTATGACGTGGGTCTGGGTTACATAAAAGTTGGCCAGTCCTCAACTACATTATCCGGTGGCGAAGCGCAGCGTGTAAAGCTTGCCACGGAACTTAGCAGACGCTCAACAGGTAAAACAGTGTATATTCTGGACGAACCCACAACCGGACTGCATTTCCATGACGTTAAGAAACTACTGGAAGTCCTGCAGCAACTGGTTGACAGCGGAAATACAGTTATAGTCATCGAACATAACCTGGATGTCATTAAGACAGCTGACTGGATCATCGATCTGGGACCAGAAGGCGGGGAGAAAGGTGGACAAGTCATAGTCCAGGGCACACCCGAGAAAGTCGCACAAAATGAAATATCCTATACAGCTGAATTCCTCAGACGTATTCTGAATAAGAAGAAATGATCCGAAGGCGCAGAGATCCATTGAGGATTTGTCAAAGAGAAGAAGTTCATCTTCTCTTTCACTTTCTCTTCAGCTTCTCAACAACAGCTTCAACCTGTTCAACTGCTGTGCCTATATATCTATCCGGATCTACAAGGTTGTTAATATCCTCTTCAGTAAGGTAATTTGCAACATCAGGTTTTGACAGCAAGACTTCTTTGAAATGCTTTCCTGTCTCATGAGCTTCCATGGCACTGGAACGCACGATCTCGTGGGCTTCCTGCCGGCCGACACCGCGTTTTGCGAGCTCAATCATCACAGCTTCTCCCATGTTCAGGCCCCTGAGCAGGTTGAGGTTACGGCGGATGTTCTCCGGATAGAACCTGAGGTTCTCTATAACGCCTATACCCAGTTTGATAATATGGTCTGTGAGCACACATGCTTCAGGGAATACGATCCTTTCGCATGAGGAGTTGGTGAGATCACGTTCATCCCACAGGGTATTGTTCAAAAGTTCAGGCTCCACCATGGCACGCACGATCCTTGCAAGACCACATATCTGTTCGGATTTGATGGGATTGCGCTTGTGAGGCATTGTGGAGGATCCTACCTGTTTTTTCCTGAAGCTTTCCTCTACTTCAGCGATCTCCGTTCTTTGGAGGGAACGTATCTCTACGCCTATTTTATCAAGTGTTGTTACAGTGTTGGCCATCCACATGACGAATTCAGCATGCCTGTCACGCTGTATGATCTGGTTGGACACGTCCACTGAACCGATCTCAAGATATTGCATCACACGTTTCTGTATCTCTATTCCATCCTTGCCAAAAGCTGCCTGCGTACCTACGGCACCGGTCATCTGCCCTACCAGCAGCCTAGGTTTGAGCTGTTCCAGACGCTCGATATGACGTGCAATTTCAGAAGCCCAGATAGCAAATCTCAGGCCATATGTTGTAGGCACACCTATCTGCCCGTGTGTCCTTGCCGCACATACGGTATGCTTGTGAGCCTCTGCCTGCATGAGCAACACATCCAACAGCCTGTGTATTTTGTCTTCCAGGATCTGTACAGCTTCCTTAAGCTGGAGACCAGTGGCAGTATCAAGTATGTCATTGGAAGTGGCACCAAAATGCACCCATTTACCGGCATCTTCAGGACATTTTTCTGATATCCCGATCACCACGGCCATCATGTCGTGGTGGATCTCATCCTCTATCTCCTTCACGCGATCCAGCTCTACAAGACCTGTACTGGCAGATATGATATCGGCAGCTTTCTTAGGGATCAGACCTATATCTGCTTCAGCTTTAGCAAGTGCAGTTTCTACCATCATCAATTTATGAAGGCGGTTGGCTTCGCTCCAGATAAATTTCATCTCTTCTGTACCATAACGATATTCAATGGGGTGAATGGCCATCTATAGATTCTCCTGAAGTTGTTTTCACGGTCTCTCTGACGTATAGTAAGTCTGAATCAATAAATATGCTTTGAGTGGCAATCACTCTGTAACAAATAGAGGTATGAAAAAGGACAATGGCAGACGTATAAGTCTTCTGCCATCAATTTCCCGGACCGAAGGAGGGACTCTGAGCCGGCAGAGGCTCATATCCAACGCTTCCGTTCTGTTGTTGAGAAGTGGTATTATCTTCCGGATACCACCTTGCAGGAAGCTGGTAGTCCAGAGATTCACTGTACATTGTGGGAAGGAAGAACTGTGTTCCACGGTCCTTTAATGCTGCTTCAAAGCCGGGATCTATGGATTCCAGTGTCTGCTTGCATATCTCGGCCTCTTCAGATTTACCTATCCTATACAGAGCAAAACGCTTGTTGTAAAGTGCTGATGTGCAGGCAGGATCAATGGCTAGAGCGTTATCATAACAGGATATAGCTGTTTCGACCTGACCCATTACATTGAATATGAAACCCTTGTTATACCAGGCAGTTACACACATGGGGTCCAGTTCAAGGGTTTTGTTGTAATAGGAAATTGAACCCTTGTAGCTGCTGACAAGATACGAAATAGTACCCTTATGGTACATTGCAGACACGGATGTGGGATCAATTGCCAGCACCTTATCATATTCTGCCAGAGCTTGCTGATAGTCTCCTCTAAGATAGAAGGAGAAGGCTTTTGTACCCATTATCAGGGTGTCCGAGGGCTCCAACTGGAGCAACTGATCGTAGCAAGCGATAGCATCATCGTATCTGCCCATCCTGTCAAGTGCCAATCCTTTATGATAGATAGCATCCGTGTTCTGAGGCTGCTCTGCAAGGATCTGATCGTAACTACCTATAGCCCTGTCAAATTGCCCAAGCTTCTCGTACGCTGCACTCTGCTTATAAAGGATACTGACATTACCAGGATCATTCTCAAGTGCTGTATCATAAGAAGATGCTGCATCCGGATATCTTTCAAGTGCATAGTAGACATCACCACGATCGCATAAAGCCTGCGAGTTCTTTGGATCTATGGATAGAACAGCGTTTGCATATTGAAGCGCTTGTTCATAAGAACCTGTACTTGAAAGCACACGTCCTTTCTGCAGCATGGCGGGAGTGTTCTGAGGCTCAAGAGCGAGCACATTGTCAAAACACATCAATGCTCTATCCGTATCACCGGTGCTCAAAGAAACAACTCCCAGAGAATACCATGCAGGCGAGTAGGACGGATCAAACGTCACGGCATTCTCATAGCATTCAATAGCCCACAGGTCCATCCCAGCTTCCATCAAGGCTGAGCCTTTATCGCATAAGACCTTGACAGCCATAGGATCAAGCATAAGGGCTTTGTCAAAGCAAGCGATAGCCTCATCGTAATTACCAATGTTCTGATAGGAAATACCCTTAGCGTCCCATACATCAACAGAATCCACAGTAAACGATCCCACTTGGGGTTCATCGTCATTGTTGATCGATCTTACCACAATGTCGGATGCTTCATTATTACCCAGGGGAGAGAGAACTAGACCTTTGAAGATCTGGAACATCGTAGCTTTATCGGTTCCCTTTATGTCCATGTTTTCAGCTGCATTGTCTGCTTTTATAAGATTATTATCTATGTTTATACGGAAATTAGCTTCCTTATAGCCCGGACTTAATGCAAGTGTCTGCTCATACGCAGAAATGGCTTCTTCGTATTTTCCAAGCTTGTCGAAAACTATACCTTTACGATACCATATATCGGCAGATTCCGGATGCATTTCCAGTAATTTGTTATAAGTGTTGAGTGCCTCTGTGTATCTTCCCATGGTTTCAAGGTTAGAAGCTTTTGCATATAGAGCAGCCGAAAAACCAGGATCCTCTTTAATGGCTTTATCATAACTTTTTATGGCATCTACTGGCCGCCCGAGCTTGTCAAGGTCCATGCCTCTCTCAAACCATACTCTTGCACAAGATTCTTCATTGAGGGCTTTGCTATAGCTAGCAACTGCTTCATCATACTTTTGAAGCATATCAAAAGCTTTTGCACGATCGTACCATACTATAGCAAAGCTGGGTTCGAGTTCTGTTACCTTGTCATAGGACGAGATCGCATCCTCATAGTTACCAAGTTTATAAAAAGCAGTACCTTTATTGTACCATATATGCGCCGAATCAGTTTTGAATTGAGGGGATCCAGTATAACATTCCATTGAATTGACTTCATCTATAAAGAGGTAAGAGGACATATCTGCTACATACAAACCGCTCAGACCATCGGGATTTAACTGCAGTGCACGATCATAGCATTCTATTGCTTCAGAATATCTCCCCAGAGAATCTAAATTCCTGCCTTTCTTATTCCATGCAGTCGCATTTAGAGGGTCAAGCGCAAGCACCTGATCATAACAGTTAATGGCATCAGTATATTGTTCCAGACTATCATAACTCTGTGCCTGCAGATACCAGGCATCTATATTGTAAGGGTCCTGGGAAAGAAGAAGATTATATGCTTCTATAGCTGAAGCGTGATCTCCTAAAGTAACTGCTGATCTTGCTTTTCCAGACAATGCTTCAGCATTGAGAGGCTCAAGCTTCAGAACATTGTCATAATCTGCCATGGCCTTTTCGTGTTCACCAATAGCTTCATAAGCAGCTGCCCTTGCAAACCAGATCTCAGGGTTATCTGGAACCATTGTCAGAGCTGTGTCAAAAGATGCAATGGAATCGTTGTATCTTCCTACCTGTAAATAGGAATAACCCGTATCATACATGGAATTTGCATATTTTGAGAAAATGTTAAGTATCTGGTCATAACAGACCATGGCCTCATCATGCCTTCCAAGACCATCAAGGGATTTGCCTTTGTGAAAGACCAGTTTAATATATTCAACATCAAAAGTTGTAACATTATCATCATTTAAAGTAGAGTCATTTGAAGAAGAAGTTTCAGATCGACCTGAAGATTGTGAATACTGCACACCGAACTTTTCAAGAGAAGTTTCATAAATAATTAGGGACTCATTAAATCTGCCTAAAGCCTCCAGCATAATACCTTTCTTGTAGAGGATCTCACTGGAATTTGATTTCATGTCCAAGATGGCTTCATAGGAATCGAGGGCAGCCTGAGGATTTCCCATGAGGTATTGTGTTTCAGCCTTATTCTCAAGGATCTCTATTGATCGAGGATCGAGTTCCAGGGCCTGGTCAAATAACTTCAGGGCTTCCGTATAAGAACCGTTACGACTCATTTCAAGACCCTGGTCATTGAACGACCTTGCCTCATAACCCATACCATTAGCGCACGGAGTAAAAAGGAAAATCAACATCACCAATGCGCAAGCTGAAAGTGATAACTTGTTTAATGCCATCTGAATACCTGTCAGGAAATTCTAGTAATTATAACCTTATTGTGTTATGTTAGATAAGATTTTTGTTCTCTTTGAAACGAACAAATTATGCACTGTGACATAGTCCAATTGCTGAAGCACCTTATTATAGTAAGACACGCGTGATATAAATAAATTATCTGATTAAAAAATAAAGTTAATAAATTATTTTAACATATATTATATTTAACCTTTCTATCTGCGTGACATCTGGACCCTGATCATAAAAAGAGATTCGAAAACACATCATACTGAACTAATAACATATACAGGCAGGTACCTGCAAATATACTTAGCATTGCATTTCTTTTCCATGTATGCAAAACTATGATCACTAGTATTGTAAAAAGTTCCGGAGCTCCATAGGGAAACTGAAACCAGTGTGTATCCTTCAGACAATAAAGAACAAGCAGTAAAAGGATCATGGGTGGAAGTCCCTTTTCAATAACAGACAATAATTCAGGAGGCTCTGCTGACTTGAACAGAACAAAAGGCAATGCCCTTGTGATGAATGTGGCAATGGCTACAACTGCTATCACAGCAATCATATGAAACATTCCATAGGTCAGAGGCCATCCTCCTGATCAGTATCTGCCATTAATGCAGAGGTGCGTTTAGCCTGCACCATTTTCTCATGTGACAGCAGAATGAGAGTTCCAATTATAATTGATGCTAGAAGCATGTTTTGGGGACTGAATAGCACAATGGAGACCACACCTGCAACTATAGCAGCTATAAAGGGAAAAACTGCCTTCGAATGGTAGTACTGCTCAATGGTCAACACCACGAATAATGCGGTTAGCACAAAAGCCATACCTTCCATATCGATCTCAAGCACTGACCCCAGTATAGCTCCAATGACAGATCCTGTGATCCAATAAAAGTGGTTCAGGATAGCTATATACAAATAAAAATCGCTTTTTGAGGCTCTGTCGGGAACCTTTGTAGTCGTAAGCAGGGCATATGTTTCATCAGTAAGTGCAAAAATGAGATATGTTCTAAATCTACCCACATCAGAGAACTTCTCAAGCATTGAGATACCGTAAAATGAATGCCTGAGATTAATAAGAAGCGTGAGGGTCAGGAACTCCATAAGCCCTGCCCCTGCCGCCAGCAGTGCTACAGATATTAGGGTCCTTGTAGTATCCTCACTCAGCGAAGGCTTGTAAAGCCTTCTTTTCACTAATACCAAGGTTTATGGTCATC
>NZ_MVQX01000061.1 GCF_002067275.1 Methanomethylovorans sp. PtaU1.Bin093
TACTACATCTAGATCCCCTTGCAAGCAATGAGTTTCAAAATTCAAGGGAACGGTTGCTTCCGATATTTATTATACAGACTGTACTGTTCCACTTATTGCAAAGTCCTCAAAAACCCGGGTCACCTTGTTATAATCCACTTCTGTATTGTAGCACCCGTCATTCAGCATTGAGATGCCATATGTGACTATTTTTGTGCCTTTGAATGCCTGCATTACTTTAATCAGTTCGTAGTCACATGCTATTAGCAGAGCACCGTCTATTGTCCCATCGTGCAGGATATGTTTGACAAAAGAAGAACCTGTGATTATGTACAATCTGTAACCATATTTCTGTGCGTCCTTGCCGAGCTTTTCAAAAACACATTTGCCACAAGCCACGCATTGTATCCCTTCTTTTGTGGAATGTGCAGGGCAGTCCATGGAACGCATGCAGTGAGGTGCCAGAATTATACGGTTCTTCGTTCTATGGAAATCATTCCTATGAGCTATGTTCTTCAGGGAGACCATCCACTTATCGAGCTTTTTTGGATCAGAGAACTTATAGAAAAAATATTTGATCGGCAGATAAAAGAAATCAAGGACCTCTGCAAAAGAACCTGCAAGCCAGACATTCCTGTTAAGGCTCATACGGCTGACCACAAGGGCGATCCCGATCAGCATGACAGAGGCGATAATAAGAACGAAAACGATCTCGCCTATTATTTTATACACAGGATCCCTCCATTTTCCTTATTATCTCTTCAACATCCGCTTCAGTGTTGAAGCAGCCATCCTTAAGCAGACATACTCCCTGTACCGGCATATAGGCCGCAACTCCTTGCATGGATTCAGAGAGTTCCGGATAACAGGCCACGCCGATACAACTTTGAGGCCTGTGTACTTTCAGTATCTTTTTTACAAAACTTCCACCCGGGATGACGAAAACTCTGAAACCATATTTTTCAGCGGCCTTACATACAGTTCCAATATCACATTTTCCGCATTTCTTGCATTGGTATCCTTCTATAGGATCGCATCGAGCCTTGCAGTCGGGATGGCGCAGGCATTGAGGCAGGAATACCACTTTTAGCCCTTTTGCTTTGCGGAACTTGTCCAGCATAAGAGCGTTCCTTAGTTCTATCAGGATCTCGTCAACAATGGTATCTCGAATAGAAAACCGTCTGCAGATCCACTTAGCAGGACCATAGAACAGGTATAGCATAAAAAGCACGAAATTCGGGAAAAGTATCCTTTTGCGTTTGAAACTGTAAGCCCCTAACAATAAGGCTACGCCGATGCTTATAATGATAACAATGGCCAGTAATATGAATACTTTTCCCAATATTTCATAGGGAATCTGCATTTTTCATCTCATTTACACTTTTTGTTCAGGTGCTGTATCTTAAAAAAGGGACCTGTGAGTTTCACTCTGCAGGAGTGTCGCTCAGGTCGATCCCCATGGCTTCTGCCACAAGCACCACCACATCTTCAACTTCAAGTTCCTTTAAACCAAGAGCATCCCTTCCGTCACTGAGGTTCCTCTTACAGAACGGACAGGCGCTTGACAGCAGGTCTGCCTGTGTTGCAAGTGCATCTTCGACCCTTGTCCTTGCCACACCCAGTGCAAGGTCAGGAATACCGGCTTTCACACCGCCTCCTGCTCCGCAGCAGCGCTGGTTCTCCTCGATCCTTTCCATTTCCACAAACTCTATACCTGGGATACTTTGAAGAACTGCTCTCGGAGGCTCGAAGACGCCTACATGACGACCAAGGTGGCATGGGTCATGGTATGTTACCTTCTTGTCAATTGACTTCTCCCACTTGATCTCTCCTTTCTGGATAAGGTCCTGGAGGAACTGAGTGACGTGGACTACCTTGAATGGTAGTTCCTTGCCGGTCAGACGCGGCCAGTCAATAAGGGAAGCCCTGTAGCATCCTGCACATGCATAAAGAACTGTTTTTGCACCCTTTGCTTTGATGTTATCGATGTTCTTCTGTGCATTTATCTTTGCAGTGTCATTGATGAAATACTGGCCGGTCCTTATAAGTGCTGAACCGCAGCAGATCTCGTTCTCTCCAAGCATTGTGAACTTTATTCCCAACTTGTTGAGCACGCGGGCAGTCGCAAGGGCAAGTTTCCTTTGCTTAAGTTCAGCAGTGCATCCGCCGAAATACAGGACTTCTGCATTATCCTCTACCTTGATGTCTTTTGGGAACCAGTTGACCCTGTCCTTATTGTCTGCCATGTATGGGTTCTTGTATTCTCCAATAAGCTTCAGGAACATGCCTTGCTTACCAAAGGGGCCTATACCACTCTTAACAAGGTTTGCGCGCATGGATTCCCATAGTTCCACGGTGTTTATGGCAGATTCACATACAGTAGCACACATACCACATGTGGTACATCCGTACACGTCGTTCTTGAACTGTTCAAGCTCTTCCAGTGGGATCTGCTTTGGACCGAAAAGCTTGGCACGCAGTCCGTAGGACTTCTTCATGAACTCGGCCCACCTGAGGATCTTATCTCTGGGTGCAAGTCCCGGGTTCTGACCGGAAGCATCGTATGTAGGACACCAGTTGACACATTCTCCACATCTGCTGCAGGCATCCAGTTCCATGAGCTGCACTGCTGTGAAGTTCTCAGTGTTTATAGACGGCTGACGTTTTGCCATTTTATTCGCCTCCCTTATTTGCGAGCAGTGTAAGAGGGATGGCTATTACGTGTATGTATTTGCTGAAGGGTATGTATGCTATACAGAACAGCAGAGAGATGACCACATGGAACAGTGCTGCAGGTGGTGCATATGCATAGTCTATGCCAAAGCCCCAGAACCTGCCGGTCCTTATACCGTCTGCAATGAAACCTGAAATCGTTATTATGGCAAGTCCGATGATAAGGATGGAGTCATATGCGATAGTGGATTCTCTGGCCTTTGCAACGAACAGTCTCCTGTATATTGCAATTACAACACCTATAAGCAGTATGTAACTGAATATGTCATTGGGTACTGCGAGCAGTTCTCTGAAAACCTCCGGGTTCATGAACCAGGGGAGTGCCTCAGCGAATCCTATCTTTTCACCGATCATGTGGGTCATTTCAACAAAGAACATCGCGCCGGACATTGCAAAAAGGACCATCCAACCGACAAAAATAGTGAAGTGCATGAACCATCTGAGAGGACTTCTTCTCAGGATCCTTCTCTGAAATAGAATGTCAAGAACAAGCGTTTCAATAACCGACTGATTGTGAACATGTGCATGCTGGCTCATCTGGTACATGAGCATCTTAGGGAACGCCCAGATGCTTTTCGATGGTGCCTGACCATATCCTGTGGAGCCCATACTCCATTTCTTTAAGTTGATGTACATTCCTACAATAAAGATACCAATTGCAATGATAGACAGTAGCATCATCTGCACAAATGTGACCCTTAATGCATCGGATATACCTGCAAAATAGTCCATATTTATCTTCTCCTTATTAATGTGAACAAGTAACTATTATAAAAGTTGAATCTGGTCTACTCTCGAGTAACCGCTATGGTTGCATGATTGTAGTGTCTATTATATTTAAAGATTTTCATTACATTATATCTATCAGCAGCCATATTTTCATGATCTTATGGCTTGAGAACAATGATCTTTTAAAAAAGAGCTTATGGGCTGTTCACAGCCCTATATCCTTCCTGAACTTTTCCAGTCCGATCTCATCGATGAACCTGCCAAGCCTGTGCTTTGTGGCATGGCTCTTATAATAGTTGATGATCCTGTCCACCATGTCAAGGACCTCTTCTTCTGTCAGTTCATCAGCAATTATATCTGCAAGCCTTGGTTTAATGCCGGCACTGCCCCCAACCATCAGTGTGTAACCCTTGGGAGTGCCCAGAATGCCTATGTCCTTGATTGCCGGCTCTGAACAGGAGTTCATGCATCCTGCGACTGCCATCTTAAGCTTGGAAGGAAGTTGCAGGCCGTGGTATTTTTCATCCAGTTTCAGACCCAAGCCGACGGCGTCCTGCTGTCCGCGCTTACAGAATGTGGTACCGGGACAGATCTTTATGCTCCTTACACACAACCCGATGGCCGCTGCAGGTTTCATATCCAGGTCCTTCCAGATGTTATCCAGGTCAGCTTCCTTGATCCCCACTATGGCTATTCTCTGTGCAGATGTCATTTTCATGGCTGCTGCATTGTACTTCTCTGCCACATCCGCGATCTTGCGCAACAGGTCGGGAGTCACTATGCCTCCGGGTATCTGTGGCGCTATTGCGTATGTTTCCTTGTCTCTCTGTAGGATCGCTCCTTTCTCTAATTTGTCTCCTGCCATATTTGTCACCTTCAATGGTATTTTCAGGAAGTGTCCCTGACAATATACCCCACTTGATTTAACCTGATTGGCAGCTATGGTAAATATGGTTTTTGCTCTCCTTTTGAGCCAAATTAAGCCGCTATATCCGGTTATTCTTCTATGGGGGAAGTTATTGTAAGGGGTTTTGTGTTCATCTCCATCAAATATGGAGCTTTGTTATGTTTTCAGGCAGCCGGATACTTATGGAAAAATATCCTTCTGAGCAAAAATTAGAGCTAAAATTGAACTCCGCAATAAAATAGATAAGTTTAAGTAAATGCTAAATTTATATATAAAGGTCCTATAGTGCATTTAATGCAGAGAAGAGGAGGTTGTTTAGTGAAGATTCTATCAATATGTTCAAAAAATGACATCTACAGTCTTGCCCGTACTTCCATTGTACCGGCCAGTATACTATTAACCGTATTGCTGTCGGTATGCTGTGCTGCCGCCGCTGTGACCGACTTACAGATATCCCCGGAAAATCCGTATGTTGGGGACAGTGTTACTATTTACGGAACTGCTTCTCCAAATGAGGTGCTTTCCGCAAGTGTCACCTTCGTACAAAATGCCGCGGCATCAAACGGCGAATACAAATATGATCCTGGCAAGGTATCAATACCAAAAAGTACAACTAACTCAATCATTACCGTAAAAGGCGCAAAGGATCTCACCATATCCACAAAGATCCTGGGTATCGATCTGCACAGGACACTGGAAGCATCAGCAGGTACGGCTACTATGTCCATGTCCAACATCCCTAAAGGCAGATATGATCTGGTCGTCAGCGGTAAAACCGAAGGCACAGATCCGGTACAGGTCATAATGACAGCAAAGATTAATATCCAGGCTGACAAGAAAGGGAGATTCAAGTATTCTTACAAGACGGACTATGTGCCTGCGGGCGAGTTTACCATTGACATAGGCGATCAAACAAGGGTAGTTACCTTAAGTCCGAAGACCGGTAATAAAAAAGGTGCAGGTGGCGGTAAAGGAGAAGCAAGAGTGATTGACACTCAAACACAGCCTGAATTGCCTCTGGGATCACTTCCAGAAGTTTCTCCAGAAACTAATGTGACGGAACCAAATGTAACGGAAGAAATGATGCCAGAAACTGAACCTCAGAGTTTTATGGATTCTCTAAGCGCGCTACTCGACAAGTTCTTAAAGTCACTGGGTTTTGATTAATGGAGGGCATGCAACCTCCTCTCTATCTTTTTTAGTACTTAGTATATGTTTCTTAAAAAGAGTCCTGTTCCATATCCAGTGCTCAGCATCTGTCGACAAAGAATGCAGAATAGCCATTGCCCATGCAGGAAAGGCCTCTTTAAATAGGATCGTCGGAGCAAATAACTCAGATGATCTCTGCTACTTTATATATTACAATAGCTGCGAAAGAAATTAAAAGCGGGAATATGCTCATGTCCAGCAAGCAGTTAATGTTGTTGTTCCATTTGTCGCAAGCTGACAGTATCTCCTTTGCTGAAAGGAAAGCTATGAGTCCAATGACAGCCAGTACACCATACTGAGAAAGCCCGAGGGGCGTTGTCATGGATATAGCTCCGGCAGCCGTAGTAGTAGATGATACTGCATTCACTGCGATTGTGGATACGACGCTGGTCAACATGCAACTTAACTGTTATACAGACTCACTATATAAACCTTTTTAAAACATTTTATGAAAACATGTTCATATAATTATAATTTACCTCCGTACAAAAGTAGCATTCCCGCGGACAAGTTTTATTCTTCTTTATATCCTAACGGACGAGTAACGAAAGCTTAGAGCATAATGATTTTTTAAAATTAATAATTATATGAATCGACAGTAAACTGAGTTTTGAGACCAGTTCAATAAGAAGAGTATTTCATTCGCTAATTATATATTAATTAAATTTATATTAATATTTCATGCCATACCCTGTCGTACATATAATGTTTTTTGTGTTCTGTATATTCCTGCCCGGGCTGTACGGATTTATGCAGTCTGCCCTGGGAGGCGGAGTTTCCCGGAGGGATTGGTGGCATTTTCTATTGTTGCTGATGGTGGGTGCTTTTTGTTCATTGTTGCCGGATATACCGGCAGTATGGAACTATTTCCTGTACGACAATCTGGAACACGGTATGGCAGGGCCGATACCGACGCATTCACTGGTATTCGGGACCGTAGCATTCTGTGGAGCGTTCATTGTAGGCCTGCTGGCATACAGGCATCGTGACAGGGCACTGGCACTGGGTATGTTCGCGGAGACGGCTTTCCTTTCCCATCTGCTTCTGGACGATATTGCAGAGGGCGGTCTTACTTATCTCTACCCGCTACACAACGAACCCATGAGCCTGTTCTCTTATGTGAACGTGGAATTTTCAGGTGTGAACTTCCTGTACTACAACCTGGCTGGTATCGTCTCTGTGTTCTTTATCTTCTGCGTACTGCTCATGTCCCTGATGTCATTGCACTATCTGGGCTTTGGGTTCAGGTACCATCCCCTTCAAAACGGATCAGGAACAAATAGTGGTCATAGCAGTGTGAGGTCCCGATGTGTCTCAAGAGGGATCCAGACATCTGATGCAAATGCTGTGGAAAATATAAGATAATGTATATTACATTGAAGTGGTAAAGATATGCAGTTCCTTTTTTCCTGCAGGGGTCGGGAGATTAAATTCTTAAATGTTCAGATAGAATTTATGCTGTATGCCATATCCCATCGTACATTTGATGTTCTTCGTGTTCTGCTTTTCTTCATCGGCCCTGTACGGTTTTGCGAATACTGCACGGTCAGAGGGGGTACATTGGACCGATTGGTGGCATCTGGTATTGCTGCTTATGCTTGGCGGTTTTTTCTCATTGCTGCCGGACATACCTGCTGTGTGGAATTTTTTGCTGCATGGCACTCTGTCCCACACCATGGCAGGACCAGTGCCCACTCATTCTTTAGTGTTCTGCAGCCTTGCTTTCTTCAGTACAGCCCTTATAGGCCTGCTGTTATACAGGCATCGGGGCAAAGCTATGGCGCTGGGAATATTTGCATGGGCTGCATCCCTTTCGCACCTGCTGCTGGATGATGTGGCCGATGGTGCTATTACCTATTTCTATCCTTTTTACAACAGGACCATGAACCTGTTCTCCTATGCGGACGTTGACCTGGCAGAAGTGAACTTCATGTACTATAACCTTGCAGGCATGGTCATCGTTCTTTTCGTATCGTGTATAATGCTGATGACCATATGGTCTCTGAACTACCTGGGATTTGGGTTCAGGTACCGGCCTTTCAAACCAGGAGTAACGGATGCAGAACCGCGATATGACAAGACCGATGTGATATCCGGATGCTCTTCGAAAGGGGTAGAGGCCACAGATACTGCAAGGAATGAAAAGTGATATCATGTGGATCACAAACCTTCGGACCTTTGCGAATATTGTTCGTTTAGGATAGAACTGACCGACAGTATTATAAAATATTTCTATTAATATCTAATTATATGCCCTATCCTCTCGGACACCTGACATTCTTCGTACTGCTGCTGTTCCCAGTAGCTCTGTATGGTTTTGCGAAGGCTTTCCGCCAAGGAAAGGTACAGCGCAGTGATTGGTGGTATTTCCTGGCATTGCTGGCCATAGGCAGCTTTTTCTCGCTGTTCCCGGATATATCGGCGGTCATCAATCTGATCCTGTACGGTGCCCGGGGTGATCACTGTACCATTGGTTCCTTCCCCACACATTCATTGCTGTTCTCCAGCATTGCCTTTGTCGGCGGCGTCATTCCAGGCATGATGATGTACAGGCAGCGGAACAAAGCCCTGGCAGTGGGAGTATTCGCAGCGGCTGCCTCACTCTTCCACCTGATCCTGGACGACATTGACGGCGGTATCATCACGTACCTGTATCCGCTGTATAGCGAGCCCTTCAGCCTCTTTCCGCTGCTGAGTGGGGGTCCTTCAGAAATGGGTATCCTGTACTATGGCTTTATGGTCATTGTCGGAGCGTTTTCCATCGTCCTTGTGCTGCTCATGGCTTTCCTGTCCCTGAGATACCTGGGTTTCGGGTTCAGGTATGACCCTTTTAGGCGCGAGATAAGATAACTGTCTTTTTTCATTTTCAGTTTTAACGATCTAAACTTTGTATATGAGTAATAATTATGGATGCCCTTGGGATATTGAGAGAACATGAGCATGGGAAACAGTGCTTTTTGGTGTGAGAAAATGGGAGTTTTTGTTTCTTTTGCAAAGAAAGATGATGCTCTATTGGGATTTGTTCGGTTTTAACCATGAAGTACACTTATACTTAAAAAGTTATAAAAGTATAGTAGATAACTAAAAATTGCCCACTCAATGTTGTGGAGATCCGTATTGTTTGGATATATATTCAAAATAGTAATGTGAGTTTCCGCTCGATCTCACATTACCTGTTGTTGAACTGAGCATAGACCACTGCTGCGGCGATTATGCAGCCGTATACTCCTAGCTTAATTGTTTTTGCTATCATTTATACCACCTCTCGTTTTTCATAAATGATGTTTCGTTTATCATACCACTGTTACAACGATAGA
This sequence comes from Methanomethylovorans sp. PtaU1.Bin093, assembly GCF_002067275.1. GTDB lineage: Archaea > Halobacteriota > Methanosarcinia > Methanosarcinales > Methanosarcinaceae > Methanomethylovorans. The sequence continues at coordinate 8,875 of NZ_MVQX01000061.1, forward strand.
TCCAATGTTTCTTTTCGTTCGGTAGCCACCTTATGGCTCCTGTACAAGCTATCCTTTGCTGTTTGGCTATATAAATATATCCGAAATATTATAAATATAAATAATCATTATGATGAGATTTGACATGAACTTTTAAACACAATCCGCAAACAAGTAAAAGTAAAACGTATATACTCTAAAGGTCGTATGGATTATCATGAGAAAAGGGGCAATGATCCTTTTACTGATTATTTCGCTCACTGCAAATCTCTACCTGCTGGCAGTACAGCAACCTGTGAAAGATGAGCAGGTACAACTGTTGCAGGAGCAGATCAATTCCCTTGAAGCAGAAAATGAGGTACTGGATGCGCAAATAAGCCAGGATAATGTATCTCTCCAGTCATATGCTTCTCAGGTTGATTTTTACCGGCAGCAGGTGAACGAGCTTAGAGCCAGCATGGGCCTTTCAGCGGATGGATATGAAGGAAGTGCCAGCCTGCAGGCCCCTGCCGTGTACCAGAGTGTTGAAGAGGTCATAGATGGACCTTTCATCAGGCAGATAGTAACTGAAAAAGGATCACTGATGAACATTTCCGTCGAGGTGGACCAAGGCAAAGGCAGGGTCCTTGTGGAAACAAAACCTCTCATGGGCGTAGTGTTCCAGGATGCAGCCAATACAGCTGTTTTCGTGGCACAGAATATGACAGGTGCAAATCTGATGGTCAGTGATACCATATTCAGTATAACTGCACCTGGTGAAGTACCGGCAGTAGATGGGCCCAGCGCAGGTGCACTGATGACATTGATCATGATCTCAGCCATTAATAATGAGCAATTGAACGATAGCATCACTTTGACCGGTACGATCGATCAATATGGCCATATTGGTGAGATCGGGGGTGTGCTGGAAAAAGCCCAGGCAGCAAAAGATGGCGGCAAGCAACTGCTTCTGCTACCACAGGAAAACAGCCAGCTTGTGCAATATACTTATGCCGAGAAGAACATAGGTGGCTTTTCCATAATCGAAAGGAGGCCAGTGATCATTGATGCCAAGCCTTACATTGAAGAGAATATAGGGATCCGTGTGGAATATGTGGATTCCATAGAAGATATAATGTATTATGCTTTTGATGGCCCAAAGAGCAATGCTCCATAACTGAGCTCTGTTTTGAACAATGATCATTGAATGTATTCGTCCCTGCGGGGAGAGAAAACTTCGATGGCCACTGAGTCTTCAAGTACTTCCGCATAGTGTGAAACACCACCTGGGATATTCCACGAATCACCGCTGATCACTTCGTATGTGGCGTTCCCGATAGACAGAACCATCCTACCTGACACCAGATAACCTGTCTGTTCATGCAAATGTTCATGTGAAGGCAGGATGCTTCCTTTCTTCAACCGGAATTCTGTCATCAGAGTACGTTCTCCGTGGACAAGCGTCTTCATGCTGATTCCGGGAAGCACTTCCCTATAACAGTTGCGATCGCTTTTACAGAACATGAATTAAAAGAGGTTAACTTCAAATATTGATCTTACTGTTCATTTCGCTTCCGGGTCATCTTCCCACAGACCAAAAGTATTATCTTCGGTATCCAGGCACACTGCAAGGTAACCCATTCCCGGCACTGCCATCTTGGGAACGATGTTCTTTCCGCCCAACGATTCCACTTTTGCGATGTACTCATCCACTGAAGGTACGCCTATATAAGCTGTTATTTTCTGATCTCCCTGTCGCTTTCCTATGCCTCCGCCCGGACCATCGGCACCGTCCAGTCCCTTTGTCCGGACCATATAATACTCAAATTCTAAATTCAGTTCAATGTTCCAGTCAAAAAGCTTCGAATAGAACTTGCTCGCTCTTTCCGGATCATCTGCCGGAATATCCAGATGCACTATTGTTGGCATGAAACCACCTCATATAATGTTCTGGAGATAAGGATTTAAGTTTATGCTCATGATCCAGAAAAGATGGGGTCTATTCTTTATTTCATGGTTCTGATAAGTAGCTTGAATAGACCTTAATGAACTCTGCTCCCATGGTTATGACAATGGAACTATAGTATATCCATAACAATAGGCCTATCACTGAGCCAATGATACCATAGACAGAAGTCAGGTCGCTATGGGCCATGTAAAACACTATGGCGTATTTTCCGATGGTTATCAGAAAAGCGGTCATAACAGAACCGCTTACTACACATATCAGACATAGATCAACATCAGGCAATACAAGATAGATAAAAGTGAAAAGCATCACAAGGACCATAAAAGCTGCAATTGTGCCGGCATATTGGATACCACCGGAAAATGGAATGTGTGTATATAGTAGCCTTGAACCCGTTAGCATCAAGGCTTCCAGCAAAGTGCTGACCACAACGAGTCCGCCGAAAATTACTACTGTTAGCAGTGAAAGCACCATATCTTCCAGAAAGTTCCTGGCAAAATTACCTTTTGAAACCGGAACCTTCCATATCTTATCCAGGAATTTCTTGAATTGCCTAAACACGTTCCCTGCACTCCACATCAAAAGGAGGATACCAGTCAATGCACTTAAAGACAGAGAGGCGGTTTCCGGCACATTTGTAAGAAAAGTATTTAGTGATACAAGTAAAGTGGGATCAACGACCCCTTCCATATATTCCGCAATGTTAGCCGGGACTTGCCCGGACCCCAGGAAGAGGCTTCCTATGGATACGGAGAAGAGCAGAATGGCTGGCAGGCTCATCAGTAAATAAAAAGACAGAGCTGCACTATCGGTCATGGAATTGTTATCTCTCCATTGCTTCAGTGTGCTAACTGTAATTTCCTTGATCCTTTGGGTGCTCATCCTTTACATAGATGCTCTGTTGCAGTATATGTTTTGCGAAAATGAAAACTATGGGGCATTATGATATCAAGGTTTCCTATGGTGAAACAGTCTTCTGATAGAACTTGGTTCAAAACTCATTTTTCCATCATTCAGTGCAATTATGTAACAAAAGATCATGATCTTTAGAACTTTCATTGGTTGCTTGTTGTAGTCAAAAGGGAGAACAACAGGTTTTTTGAAATGAGGGGTTACTTGTTTATTTTATGGAGAGGGTTTACTGTGTTTTTTATACTATAATTAAATATAAATAGCTACCCATATATAGTGAACGTATAAACAAAAACTCATAATAATCGCATGATCAGAAGGAATATAATGAGACGCATCCTGGTAGTAGAAGATAATCCCATGAATATGGAATTAGTGACTTTCCTATTGCAATCAAATGGAATGGAGGTCACACAAGCTGTGGATGGCACAGAGGCGTTGGAACGGGTCAGGAATGATCTGTTTGACCTCGTATTACTGGATATCCAGTTGCCTGGAATAGATGGACTGGAAGTCCTGAAAAAGATGAGAGAAAATCCAGCCTTACAAAAAATGCCTGTTGTGGCCTTGAC
>NZ_MVQX01000062.1 GCF_002067275.1 Methanomethylovorans sp. PtaU1.Bin093
GCACCAATAAATCACTAATCCCCTATAAAAGAACAATTCACTGTATACTAGATATCTGCGGAATTTAGGAATCCAAATCATATGACATGGTTGTCCAGGCTGCCAAGATATGGTCCATAAATGAGAACACTCTTTTATTCCAAATCCTTTACGAATCTACTCACTCAATGTTAAGGAGATCCAATAAAAATGACAAAGAAGACAGGACAATAAAGCTGCAAAAAAAAACTAAGTTTTGTGAAGCAAGTATTGATAAAAACTCTGCCAGTTCGTACCTATACCTAAGTATTTTGACACATGGCAACAAGATCCCATGTAAACAACTTTATGTATTATAGATGCGGGGGATGGGATTCGAACCCACGAACTCCTACGAGACTAGGCCCTCAACCTAGCGCCTTTGACCTAGCTGGGCGACCCCCGCACATAGGGAAAGAACAATATAGGAGATAGCAACCTCCTATATTAATCTGTTGGCTCAGAGCGTAGACAGGATCTCAGCCAGACTTGTAGCCTTATCCTTGATGACATTACCTGCATTCAAGATCAATTCCTTTGTGGTATAAGAGCCATCAGATTCCATCATGAAGATGAAAGAATGCCCGTCAACTTTGACATCTATGGCATCAATATCACAAACCCCTTCACATAACCTGCAAAGAGTGCATTTGAGCATATCCTCCTGAGAGATCTCAGCACTGTTAGCACCCATCTTAATGATATTGACAGGACACTCAGTCACACATGCACCACAGAGGTCACAACCACTGAACTCGACCTTTGGCATATTCTTGTACCCGCATGCTACACCTGCCTGCCATCGGGAATGTTTGCTACCGTATCCCATCTGAGCTATCGCTTCAAGAACGATCTTTTGCCCTTCCCGAAGATCTGCGATCGGAATGTTAGGATCAGCAGGTTGCACCTTATCATCAGAGGACACAAGGTCCTGAGAATAAACTATTCCAGGGCCTTCTGCACTGAGGGTAAGAGAAACCTGACATGCCGGACAAAAGTCACCACAATTACATTCCTCTTTAGGAACAAAATCCTCCATATTCGAAGTAAGAGGGATAAGTGCCAGGCGTAAGCCAAGCTGCTCATCATACAAAACCGAGGTATTGTTATAGATGTTTACCTCGGTAATAGCGATCGTAGGTACATCTGCCAGAGCAGCCCTGCGAATACCATTTGCAAATGCAGCGGTCGTGTTTGACAATACAAACTTTGCAGACCTATCGGAGAGCTCCAGTATGTCTACTTCCATCGTCATATGCTTATTTCCTTTACCTAAACAGAGAGATCATACACGTCTTCCGCCTTTTGGACGAGTACCATCATGAGGTACAGGCGTTACATCTTCTATCCTTCCAATTTTAATGCCCGCTCTGGCAAAAGCCCTGATAGCAGCCTGAGCACCGGGACCCGGACTCCTCTGCTTGTTACCGCCAGGAGCACGCACTTTTATGTGCACACCTTCAATGTTCTTGTCTTTGAGTATATCAGCGAGCTGACTTGCCATTTGCATTGCAGTGTAAGGAGAGCTTTCATCGCGTGCTGCCTTTACAACCATCCCACCGGAGGATTTTGCAATTGTTTCGGCACCAGTCATATCGGTAATAGTGATGATAGTATTATTGAATGAGCTCTTGATGTGAGCAACACCCCATGTTCCATTTGCCATATTTACACCTCCTTAATCATGCCCTGCAATGGATTTAGCTACCTGTGCAGGTCTTTCCGGATGGGTTTCATCAAGCAGAGGAGAAGTGCCATAATAATCGATGAGCATTTCCTGCTCCTTGGTGACCATCATTCCAGGTACTGTAACTTTTTGACCATTGATGGCAATGTGACCATGAGTAATGAACTGTCGTGCCTGCTTTGGAGTACGGGCGAGTCCGAGCCTGTGGACCTGGGTTTGCAGCCTGCGCTCAAGAAGGGCACTGGTCTTAAGTCCAAGAATATCATCGATATTTGAATCAGCTTTCAATATGGAATAGCTTGTAAGCCTTTCGAGGATCTGTTCAGCTTCAAGTTTGAAATGACCGGACATCTGTTCCGTTTCTCCGGACTCTGCCAAGAGCCTGCGAGCATCTGCCCTGAACCGCCTGAGAGTACTCTGTGCTTTCCACAATTCCCTTTTGTTACGAAGTCCATAGGTCTTGATGAGCTCGACCTCTTCAGCCATCCTGGCAGCCTGCCATGGATGCTTAGGCGTATCATAACTTTTTCTCTTCTTTCCTGGATATCCCATAAGATCACCCTATCATTTCTTCTTGCTTACACCAATGGTGCTGCCACGCCTACCGGTGGACTTTGTTCTCTGACCCCTTACCTTAAGACCGCGCTCGTGACGTATACCACGGTAGCACCTGATCTTTTTAAGAGTGTTCAGATCTTCCCTCAATGTAAGCAGGATATCCTGTCCGAGAAGATGCTTGTTCTCCCCTGTCACAAGATCTTTCTGTCTGTTCAGCATCCATGTAGGCATGGACTGCTCAAAACCACTGATAGCCTGATCAAGCTTTGCAATATCCTCATCAGGGAGATAACCAATTACTGCCAATGGGTCGATACCAGTGCTTTCCACAAGGATCCTTGAGGTTCGTCTTCCGATACCAGGAATACCGGTCAATGCGTACTCAACAGGCATTTCACCTTTGAGGTCAGTATTCATGATACGGACTAGATGTCTTATTTCTTCATCTGCCATAATTTATGTCCTCCTTAGGGATACGTTGTATCCTGTAGCCCCGGCACATTTGCCGGCACTCCCCGCGAAGGGGTGGACTGCATATCCTAACGGAATATAAAGTGATGGCGCAGATAATACTGTATCGTATATAATCCTATTGCTGCTCGAGGTCAAAAAGGGATCGTACAAAAAAAGGAAAAGCAAGTGATTCTTTTTTGGAAAAAGCAGATGGAGGATCTCAATTCTTTAGTGACATCACAATCAATAAACAAATATTAATATATAATTATACCATATAATACCGCTGAGGATGAATGCCCATTCTAAGTAAAAACCGATAGAATCAATGATCAGCTCTTTACTTTGAATGGTTCTTTAGGAGATGGTCATAGTTGCGTGAATTCCAAAAGTTTATCGTATGCGGAGCTTTATTTTGCCTGATAGTGTTAAGTAGTACAGCAGATGCTGTTCCTTCAAATTCCACTGGGAATAGAATTTGGGATGAAAATCTGAATTTAAGTGTTGAATATACATGGACACCTCAAAGTTTCTCTGGCTTTTACTATAATGTAAATACGGGAGAAGGATCTGAAAATCTTACGGTA